>JAZDIA010000119.1:0-6897 GCA_043805375.1 Pseudomonadota bacterium | reverse complement strand
TCCGTGCTTCGGATTCCTTGATGCGGTTCTTGCAGACGCTGTAATTATGTAAAGAATGCGCCGGCCCAAGATCAGCGGCAACGCCGGGCCGGCGTAGACCTTCTGGACGACCTATGCATAATTGAGACCTATGCATAAGGGTCGTTATGCAAAGCTTTGCATAACGACCCACTGCGGACCTACACCTCGGCATGGACTCGGCGTCCGCTTGCGCCGGCAGCGGACACTCACGCACCCCCACTATCGCCCCGGACTACGCGGGAATGGCGTAGCCCTTTTTTAGCCTGCATTCCAGGACGCTCGCGGCGATCCATGCCGAGACCGAAGCGGCACGCGCCGGCCGCAAGGGACAAATCATCGCCAAAATGAATTCCCTGGTCGAACCGGAGTTGCGCACAGGAGGCGCTCCTCGCCGAGTTGTCAGCGAGTGTTTGAGCACAGTGGAAATCAGACGGCGCGTGGATCACGAGTTGGGTTATTGAAATATCCGAGCCAGGCATAGCCTCCCACGCGGCATACCAATGATGCCTGCTCTCATGTACCCTATCCTCCGAATGACCTGAGGAGTTCACGGATGCGGTCTTCTCCATTCCTGCTGTAGGCTCGCAGGAGGCCACCCTCTGGAACTTCGCCAGTGGCTAATTGATCGATCATCAGATCGGCAACAACCTCAGGACCAATAACAACATCAAGGGCTGTAAGAACCTCGGCCGAACGAGCAATCAACTCGGATCGTGGACGAATCCGACCGTCTGCTCCCTTTAGGTTTGTGTAAAGCATATAGGCCTTGCCTACGTTTGCCAGAGACGGATCTTTCGTTATGCTCGCCTGCACGCGTCTAAAGTCCTCCGCTCCGGTAAGTATCGGTCCCAGAAGCCCACTGAAGATATCAGCTTGAGTCGAACCTTCCGGGACTCTTGCCAGTTGAGTGATCTCCGAGTGATGCGCATGGTCCGGCTTCCCGAAAACTTGTGAGACTCCGAGGAGAAGCATGGCAAAGATCGCCTCATGACGTGTCATGGGCGTATCTATTGCTCCCGGAGCAACAGCAAATCCGCGCACATTGAAATGGGTGGCCTCCTCGGTTGCAATTCTTCCCGCCTCAATCTTAGTGAGTCTATACTCCTCGTCTCCCCTGACGGCGATCCCCTCCGCTGCCACAATCGAACTCAATCCAACAAAGAGCCCCTGTTTCTCGAGGACATTAGCAAACGCCAAAAGCAGATTGTACGTTCCTCCTTCGTTGATGTCTTTCATCAGCTTGACCTGCTCCGGATCGCCGCGACGGCTGATGCCCGCACAGGCGACCACACCTATTTGCGGAACAACACCACGATTACGGTCCCCGAAAAATTGGGTCGCCCGCCGCGCAAAGTGCGCCATGGTCTCAGAACTCCTGACATCGGCCTGGATGTAGAGTGAGCGGTCCGTCAGAAGTGGTTCTGGTACTTTGTCCAACGGCTGCACATCACAACAAGCAACGAGCCAATTGCGACTCAGTGCCGCCTGAACTGATGCCGCCCCGATCCCGCTGGCCCCTCCTGTGATCACCAAGGCATTCTGATATGGCAACATAAGAAGTCTCTCCTTGTCCTGATTAGCCACAACGACGATTGAAACGATATTGGACCTCGGAAAAGGATAGGAAATTCAACCACACGATTTTGAGTATCCTTGACCAGTTCATCCCCGTCAATGCCGATTATTGCCTGTAAATGACCGAGGAAATCTCTATTCCGCCTTCCCCTTACGCGTCAGAGAGGTATCCCAGGACTGGGCAACACTTATCAACTCAGGCCACTAGCCGCGCCAGGCACTGACCACCCCAGGCACATCTCGCACCGGCGTCAGCATGCGTTGCAATTGCGGCACGCCATGCAACTCGACGGTAAAGGACATGCGCGCCGAACCTGCCCGCGACAGGGTCTTGACCGCCGTGACATTGATTTTCTCGCGCGCCAGGACCTCCGAGATGTCGCACAGCAAATCCTGGCGGTCGTGCGCATCGACAACCATATTCACAGCGTACAGTCTGAGGGTAGGACTGTTACTCAGTTGTGCAATGTTCATTAGCGCGGGGTCTCCGGATCTTCCCCGAAATAGCCCGGCGCGATATCGGCCGCATAGCACACGGGTGAACTGAGTTCGATGCGCTGCTCCCGTGGCACGCCGAGGAATTCGAGCTTGTCGCCCTCGCGCCCGCTGTTTCGTTTATACACGCCGCGTTCGGTGACCACGTAATCCATGGGGATGTCCCACGGTTGCGGCCGGATCGTGGCGATCGCGCCCAGCTCGAAGCTGACGCCTATCACCAGCGGCTTCGAGACGCGCAGGCTCTCCAGCGTGCGATCGAAAAAGCCGCCGCCGTAACCGAGGCGATAGCCCTGGCGATCGAATCCGTTCATCGGCAGCAGCACCGTGTTCGGCAGCAGCACGGCGCCCGCCTTGGGATAGGGGATGTCGAGCTTGCCCAGCGCCATGTCCATGCCCGGATGCCATTCGCGGAAAATGAGCGGCGTCTTCGGGGCGAGCACCACCGGCAACGCCGCGGTCGCGCCCCGCTCGCGCAGCCGGCGCATCAGGTGGCGCGCGTCGTACTCGTTCTGGATCGGCCAGCAGAACGCCACCACGCCTTTGGCGAGACCCGGGAACCCGTATTGCAGATGCCGGTCCATGGCTATACGCCAGGCGTGGAGCCGGTCTGCGGGCACGGCGCGCCTCAACGCGATGAGCTCGCGCCGCAGGTTCTTGCGCCAGGTCATCAGTTCCGCGTGTTGCATGTGATTGAATTGATGCCAGTCATCCATCCGGCCTGTGAAGCGTTTATACTATTCTCATCATGGAGTTAGCCGGAAAATGTACTATAGCACCGATGCTGCGCTGGCTAATGCTCGCGTTCGCCCTTTGGGCGCAGGCAATACCAGCAGCGCCCTCTGGCCCGCAGACGCAGGATGAGATCTTCCTCGCCGCGCGTGCCGCGGCGCGCGCGGGCGACTACGACAAGCTCGCAAAGTACGACGCGCAACTGCAGGGTTATCTGCTCGAACCCTATGTCAAATCCTGGATGTTGCGAGCGCGTCTGGAAGACGCCGGCGCCGAGGAGCTGCGCGCTTTCCTTGCGCGCCAGCAGGGCAGTTTCCTGGCCGAGCAGGTGCGCAAGGAATGGCTGAAGCTGTTGGGCAAGCAGCAGCAATGGGATGTATTCCGGACCGAGTTTCCGCTGCTGGTCGGCGATGACAACGAAGTTACCTGCTACGCGCTGCAAGCGCGCTGGCAGTTGCGGGACGAATCGGCCCTGGCGGAGGCCCGAGCGCAGTGGTACGCCGCGCACGATCTGCCCGAAGGCTGCGTGCCGCTCGTCGAAGCGCTGATCGAAGGTGGCGAGTTTACCAATCGCCATGTGTGGGATCGCATACGTTTGCTGCTCGAGGCGGGGGCGGTCAGCGCGGCGTGGCATGCCGCCGGGTACCTGCCACCCAGCGAAGCGCTCGACCGCAGTCAACTTTTTGGCGTAGCCGCCGGACCGCAGCGCTATCTCGACGACAGGAAGAAAGATCTCTCGCGCCGCCAGGCGCGCGAGCTCACTATGTTCGCCGTGCATCGCCTGGCGCGCGGCGACCCGCTCGCTGTCGCGGCTTACTGGGAGCAGAAGCTGCGCGCCAAATTTTCCGCCGAGGAGCAGGGCTACGTCTGGGGCCAGCTCGCGCTGCACGCCGCGCGGCGCAACCTGCCCGAGGCGCTTAAATGGTACGGCTACGCCGAAGCTGCAGGGGCGCCACTATCCGAAGAACAACTCGCCTGGCGCCTGCGCGCGTCCTTGCGCCAGGGCAACTGGGGTGAAGTCAAAGTGACGACGGAAAAAATGTCGCCGCTGCAGCGCAACGAACCGGCCTGGATCTACTGGCAGGGGCGCGCCGCGCAGGCGCTCGGAAATGCCGCCGAGGCACGCACCCTGTTCGCGCGCATCGCCGGCGAACATCACTTCTACGCCCGGCTCGCCGCCGAGGAACTGGGTCTTGCCTTCACTGTTCCGCCCAAAGGTCACACGCCGACGCCGGAAGAGGTGGCGGCGATCGCGCGCGAGCCCGGTTTCCAGCGCGCCCTGGCGCTGTACCAACTGGGCCAGCGCTTCGAGTCGGCGCGCGAGTGGATCTGGTCCATACGCGGCATGGACGACAAGCAACTCCTGGCCGCGGCCGAATTCGCGCGGCAAAAGGAAATGTTCGACCGCGCCATCAACACCGCCGACAAGACCCTGGCGCTGCACGATTTCAGCGTGCGCTATCTTGCGCCTTATCGTGATGCGCTTGGCGAGAATGCGCGCGCGCAGCAACTGGAGGAAGCCTGGGTGCTGGCGCTGGTGCGCCAGGAAAGCCGCTTCATCGCGGCGGTAAAGTCCTCGGCCGGGGCGGTCGGCCTGATGCAACTCATGCCGGCCACGGCCAAGTGGGTAGCCCATCGCATGGGCATGCAGGACTATTCCTGGGCGCGGGTGACCAATACGGGCGTCAACGCGGCCTTGGGCACCTATTACCTGCGCCACGTGCTCGACGACTTCGATGGCAATACGATGCTGGCGGCGGCCGCCTATAATGCAGGCTCCAGGCGGACACACAAATGGCGCGACACGCGACCGCTGGAAGGCGCGATTTACGCCGAAACCATACCCTTCAACGAAACCCGCGACTATGTCAAGAAAGTGATGAACAACACCATGTATTACGCAGCGATACTCGGCGGCCAGGTACGCTCGCTGAAAGCCCGCCTGGGCGTCATCGCGCCGCGCGGCGGCAACGACACGCTCGCGGCGCAACGTGCGGCCGCAGAGGAAGAACCGCAATGAAACCGGATCGGATAGCCGTTCTTGGCGGCAGCGGCTTTATCGGCCGCCACGTGGTACGCCTGCTGGCAGCCGAGGGCAGGCTGGTCGTCGTGACCACGCGCCGGCGCGAACGCGCCAAGCACCTGTTCATGCTGCCGACCGTGGAGGTGGTCGAAGCAAACGTGGGCGATCCGTCGCAGCTCGCTGCCGTTTTGCGCGGCTGCGACGCCGTGATCAACCTGGTGGGCGTGCTGCAAAGCAGGCCGGGCGAACCATACGGCGTCGATTTCCGCCGCGCCCACGCGGAGTTACCGCGGGAACTCGCATCGGCGTGCGAGCATTTGCATATCCCGCGCCTCGTGCACATGAGCGCGCTGAACGCCTCGAGCAAGGGTCCCAGCGCTTACCTGCGTTCCAAGGGCGACGGCGAGAACTGGATGTTCGCCGAAAGGAAGCGCCTTGCCATCACCGTATTCCGCCCTTCGGTGGTGTTCGGTCCCAAAGATAGCTTCCTCAATGTGTTTGCGCTGCTGCAGCGTTTCTTGCCGGTGGTGTTGCTGGCCTGCCCCGAGGCGAAATTCCAGCCGGTCTATGTCGAGGACGTGGCGCGTGCCTTCGTGCATGCGCTCGACGAGCGCGAGAGCTTCGGCAGCACCTACGACCTCTGCGGGCCGAAGGTCTACAGCCTGCGCGAGCTGGTCAAGTTCGCCGGCCGCGCGAGCGGCCACCCGCGCCCCGTCATCGGCCTCAGCGCGAAGTACTCCATGCTGCAGGCATGGATCATGGAATGGCTGCCGGGCAAGCTCATGAGCCGCGATAATGTGCTGTCGATGTCGGTGGATAGCGTGAGCGCCGCGCCCTTTCCTTTCGGCATCCAGCCTGCCGCCCTGGAGGCGGTGGCGCCGGTATTCCTGCAGGAGATCCACGCCCGCTCGCGCTACGGACTGCTGCGCTACCGCGCCCGCAGAAAGACGCGCGAAGTGTGAAGCCGCTCAAGCTCGCCACTGCCAGCGCCTGTTGCGAGCCGACGAGCCCTATGCATAACCGGCATAACCGCGCAACAGGCTCGCGGTGAAGATTTACGCTGTCGGCGGCGCGGTTCGCGACCAACTTCTGGGGCTCCCGGTCAAAGACCGCGACTACGTCGTGGTCGGCGCCACGCCGGAGGAGATGACCCGCCTTGGCTACAAGCCTGTGGGCAAGGACTTTCCGGTGTTCCTGCACCCGAAGACGCACGAGGAATTTGCCCTCGCGCGCACCGAGCGCAAGACTGCGCGCGGCTACAGGGGTTTCCAGGTCTATGCCGCGCCCGATGTGACGCTGGAGCAGGATCTGTCGCGGCGCGACCTCACCATCAATGCCATCGCCCGCGACGTGCACGGCCGTATCATCGATCCCTACGGCGGCGCGGCCGACTTGAAGCGCGGCGTGCTGCGCCATGTGAGTCCGGCGTTCGCCGAGGACCCGGTGCGGATCTTGCGGGTGGCGCGCTTTGCCGCGCGCTTCGGCTTCAAATTGGCGCCGGCCACGCTGCGCCTGATGCGCGCGATAGTGGAGGCGGGCGAAGCCGATGCCCTGGTGCCTGAGCGCGTGTGGCAGGAACTGGCCATCGGGCTGATGGAAGCCTCACCATCGAAAATGTTCTCTTTGCTCCGTCGCTGCGGGGCGCTCGCGCGCATGCTGCCGGAACTGGATGCGGCCTGGGCGAGCCGCGCGCAGTACGCGCGCTCGCAACGTGCGCTCAATTACGCCGCCGCCCAGGGCTATGCGCTCGAAGTGCGCTACGCCGTGCTCGCCGGCGCGCTCGCCGCCATCGATGCGCCCGAGCGCGCGCTGCGTCACCTGAGCGCGCGCCTGCGCGCTCCCGCGGACTCGCGCGATCTGGCTCTGCTCGCGCTGCGCCATGGCGAGCAAATCCGCGTCGGCGCGAAGCTCGAGCCCGAAGCGGTCGTCGCCTTGCTGCAGGCCTGCGACGCCTGGCGCAGGCCGGCGCGCTTCGACCAGTTGTTGCTGGCGGTCGGGAGCTGCAACGCGAGCCGCGCGCACGCCGCCGCGCCGCGGCTGCTCGCTGCCCT
>JAZDIA010000118.1:0-15227 GCA_043805375.1 Pseudomonadota bacterium | reverse complement strand
GCGCGCAATCTGCCGGTAGCCGGCATCGGCACGCTGCTCGCGCTGGCCGAGAATTGCGGCGCCGGCAAGGTAATCGCCTGCCTCGATGCGCGCATGGGCGAGGTGTACCATGCCGCTTATCGTAAGAGCGGCGGCAACTGGATCGAAATGCATGCGCCTGCGCTTTACAAACCGGACACCGTGCCGCAGGTCGAAGGCAGCGATTGGATCGGTTGCGGCAGCGGGTTTCGCGTGCATGGAGCGGCGCTGGCGCGGTGTTACGATGGCGCCATCTCGCGCACCGATGCCGACGCCATCCCGAATGCGGCGGCGATGCTGCGTCTCGCGACGCGGGTATTTGCCGCTGGGCAGGGCGCCGATGCGGCTGCGGCGGTGCCGCTCTATGTGCGTGACAAAGTGGCGCTGAAATCGAGCGAGCGATGAGCGCCGTACTCAAACCCGTGATCGAGTTGCGCCCCATGGCGGAGACTGATCTGCCGGCGGTGATGGCGATCGAAACCGGGATTTACGCTTTTCCCTGGACGCAGGGCAATTTTCGCGATTCGCTCGCCGCGGGCTACAGCTGCTGGATCACTGTGCGCGACGGCGAGCTGATCGGCTACGCCGTGCTGATGCACGCGCCAGACGAGACACATTTGCTCAACCTGAGCATTGCCGCAAGCTGTCAAAGGCAGGGCCACGGCAGTCTGTTGCTGCGGCGTGTGTGCGAACTTGCGCGCGGGCAAGGCGCGCGGCAGCTATTCCTGGAAGTGCGGCCGTCCAATGCCGGCGCGCTGCGGCTGTATCGGCGCCATGGTTTCCAGCGGGTAGGTCTGCGGCACGAATACTATCCTGCGCAGGCCGGCCGCGAGGACGCGCTGATATTGAGCCTGCCGCTATGAGCGCGCGCCGGGAATTGTTCCTCGAAGAAATGGGATTGACACCGCTTTGGAGGCTCAAGACTCGGGACGCGGGAGGTGGGACGGGGGAGGCGGAAACCCGGGATGTGCCCGCCGCGGACCGAGCCGATACGGCAGCGCCGCCTACGCCGCAATCCGCAATCGACGCGGAGGATCGCGCCGCGCGCATCGCGCGCATGGACTGGGTTGATCTTAAGGCAGCGGTGGCCGCCTGTGCGGCCTGCGGTTTGCGCAAGACCTGCACCCAGACCGTGTTCGGCGTCGGCGACGAACAGGCCGACTGGCTGCTGGTGGGCGAGGCGCCGGGTGCCGAAGAAGACGCGCGCGGCGAGCCTTTCGTCGGTCAGGCGGGAAAACTGCTCGACGCGATGCTCGCCGGCATCGACTTGAAGCGCGGCCAGGATGTCTATATCGCCAATGTGCTCAAATGCCGGCCGCCGGGAAACCGCAATCCCGAGCGCGCGGAAGTGGCGCTGTGCTCGCCTCTTCTCGCGCGCCAAGTCGAACTGATCCGGCCCAAGCTGATCCTCGCCCTGGGGCGCTTCGCCTGCCAGGCTCTGCTCGACACCGACGCGAGCATTGCATCGCTGCGCGGCCGAGCGCACCGGTATCGGGGGGTGCCCCTCATCGTCACCTATCATCCGGCGTATCTGCTGCGCAGCCTGCTGGACAAGGCAAAGACCTGGGAAGATCTTTGCTTCGCCCGCCGCGCCATGGCCGATCTGCGCGCTCAAGCCTGAAGGCGCGCGGCAGCGGCTTGAAATCGGCGCTCGCGCCCCCAAATGAACAACGGTTCACACAGAGGAGAAACCACATGCGCAAAATATGGGTCATGCTGCTGGCTGCAATCACGCTGGGGCTTTCCGGCTGCGGTTACAACGACATGCAGCGCGGCGACGAACAGGTCAAGGGCAGCTGGTCAGAAGTGCTGAACCAGTACCAGCGCCGCGCGGACCTGGTGCCTAACCTGGTCAACACGGTAAAAGGGTTTGCGGCACAGGAGCAGCAGATCCTGACGCAGGTGACCGAGGCGCGTTCGCGCGTAGGCAGCATCCAGGCCACGCCCGAACTGATCAACGATCCTGCGGCCTTCGCCAAGTTCCAGCAGGCGCAGGCCGGCCTTTCCAGCGCACTCTCAAGGCTGCTGGTGGTCTCGGAAAACTATCCGCAGCTGAAATCGGATGCGAATTTCCGCGACTTGCAGGCGCAGCTCGAAGGCACGGAGAACCGCATCGCCGTGGCGCGCAACCGTTATATCAAATCAGTGCAGGAATACAACATCCTGATCCGCAGTTTCCCCAACAACCTGACGGCCATGATGTTCGGCTATCAGGTGAAACCCAATTTTGCGGTCGAAAACGAGAAAGCCATCGCCACCCCGCCGGCGGTGAGTTTCGACAAACCTGCCGCCGCGCCCGCGCCGGCCAAGTGACCTGAGCTTAGGAGCTGCGCATCGGTATCCTTATGCGTGCTTTGATTCACCTGTTCGGCATTCTGGCGCTGGTATTTGCGTCGGTTGCCGGCGCCGCGGACGAAGTCGCAGTGCCGCCGCTCAAGGCGCGCGTCACCGATGTCACCGGTACGCTCGACTCAGGCGAACTGGCCTCGCTCGAATCCGAACTGCGCGCCTTCGAGCAGAGAAAAGGCAGCCAGATCGCGGTGCTGATGCTACCGAGCACCCAGCCAGAAGCCATAGAACAGTATTCGATCCGCGTCGCCGAACACTGGAAAATCGGCCGCGCGAAAGCCGACGACGGCGTGATCCTGGTCATCGCCAAGAACGATCAGCGCCTGCGTATCGAAGT
Source organism: Pseudomonadota bacterium (assembly GCA_043805375.1). GTDB lineage: Bacteria > Pseudomonadota > Gammaproteobacteria > Burkholderiales > SG8-39 > 2-12-FULL-64-23. The sequence continues at coordinate 12,523 of JAZDIA010000118.1, read as the reverse complement.
CGGCTACGGGCTCGAGGGCGCGATTCCGGACGTGGTGGCGAAGCGCATTATCCGCGAGGTGATCGCGCCGCACTTGCTTGCCAACGACTTCTACGGCGGCATCCGCGACGGCACGCAGACGCTGATGAAGCTGATCGAGGGCGAAAAACTGCCGCCGCCGCGGGCGCAGGCATCGACTGGCGATGACTACCAATCGCTGATTGCAGCATTGCTGGTGGTGGTCATCGTCGCGGGCGGGGTGCTGAAAGCGGTTTTCGGGCGCCTGCTCGGCTCTGCGGCAACAGGCGTGGCTGCTGGTTTCATCGCCTGGGTGCTTGCCGCGGCGCTTGGCGTGGCCGTGGTTGCCGGCGTCATCGCGTTTTTCATCGCGCTCTTGGGCGGCAGCCGCGGCTATTACCCGGGCGGCTTCGGTGGCGGCGGATTGGGAGGAGGCGGCGGCTTCGGCGGCGGGGGTGGGGGCTTCGGCGGCGGCGGGGCCTCGGGCAGCTGGGGGAGAAACTGATGCAATGGAAACGCGTTTTGCGGCATCTGTTCAGCGACCAATGGTCGGTGAGGCGCGCGTTTCCGCCGGCGGCGATGCGCGCGATCAGGGACAAGATTGGGGAGCAGGAAAGGCGGCATGGCGGCGAACTTCGATTCGCAGTCGAGGCCTCGCTGCCTTTGGCGCACCTGTGGCGCGGCCAGAATGCGCGCAGCCGGGCGCTCGAACTGTTCGGCCAGTTGCGCGTGTGGGATACGGAACACAACAGCGGCGTGCTGATTTATTTGCTGCTGGCCGACAGGCGCGTCGAAATCGTTGCCGATCGCGGCATTCATAACAAAGTCGGCAACACCGCCTGGGAAGCCATCTGCGGCGAAATGCAGCGCTCGTTCGCGGCCGGGCGCTTCGAACAAGGCGTGAGCTTCGGCGTGGCGGCGATCAGCGATCTGCTCGTCACGCATTATCCGCCGACCGTAGATGATTCGGACGAACTGCCAAACGAGCCGGTGGTGCTGTGAAACGGGTTCGCAACGGTCCTTGAACTGAAACGGACGTCTGCCCAGGTGCAAGGCCGAGCGGCAGCGGCGCTGGAGATGAACTATTTTTTGCGGATAAGCCGCTGATTCGCTTGATGCGATTTCGGAGTGGGCGCAAAATGCCAGCATTACATTTCCGAGTTTTGGCCGTATACTTCGAACTTCAACAATCAAGCCTAGCAGCTGGAAGGGTGACAAATTGGCAAAGCCTAACTACCAATATGAAAAGCGTCAGAAAGACCTAGCGAAGAAGAAAAAGCAGGAAGAAAAACGACTGCGCAAACTGGAGAAAAACACCGCTGCTGGCGTGGTCAATCCGGATCAGGCACCAGCGCCCGTGCTGACGCCGGAAAAGGGAGCAACCTCATAGCGCTTTGAGGGGGGGCTTTGGTTTGCTTCCTTTGCGGAAGTTCGGTTGCCTTTAGCGCTGCGAGAAATACTCCTGCAGCGGTAGTTTCCGCTATTTCCGCGCGCCGACAAACATGCGCTCGCTGTTCTCATCATTGATTGCCTGGGCGAGCATTTTGAATGGGTACTGCAGCAATGCTTGAAGCGCGTCAACTCGAGTGCACGCGGGGTGATCGGCGACTATTCAGCAATCGGAGCTTCAGGCTAAGTCGCGGCCAGTTGCTGCGCGTGGCCGGAGCAAACGGCAGCGGCAAGACCAGCTTGCTGCGCATCATGTGCGGCCTGCTTGCGCCGAGCGCGGGCGAACTACGCTGGCAGGGGCGGCCGATCCGTGCCGAGCGCGAGGAGTATTCCAGGAATCTCGTTTTCATCGGCCATCTCAATGCCCTGAAGGACGATCTCACTGCGCTCGAAAACCTGCAGTTCGCGGCGGCTCTGAGCGGCATGCCCGCCGATACCGGGCGCATGCTGGCCGGCCTCGATCGCTTTGGCCTTGCCCATTGTGCGGAATTGCCGGCGAAAGTGCTTTCCCAGGGACAGCGCCGCCGCGCGGCATTGGCCCGGCTGGCGCTGTTGCCGGCAGCGCCCTTGTGGATTCTCGATGAACCATTTTCTGCGCTCGATGTCGGAGCCGTGGTGGCACTGGAGCGCCTGCTTGCCTCGCATCTTGCCTCCGGCGGCATGGTGGTATTGACCACGCACCAGGAAGTGCAGGTGGTGGCGCATGCGGTGCTGCGTGTAGATCTCGACGTGCACACTGCGGCACTGCTGGCCGCATGATCAAGGCGCTCGGGTGGGTACTGCGACGCGACCTGCTGCTCGCATTCCGGCGCAGGGGCGACGTCGCCAATGCGCTCGTGTTTTTCGTCATCGTGGTGAGCCTGTTTCCGCTCGGCGTCGGACCCGAGGCAAGCCAGTTGCGCAACATGGCGCCCGGCGTACTGTGGGTGGCGGCGCTGCTCGCGTGCATGCTGTCGCTGGCGCGGCTGTTCGCGCCGGACCATCAGGACGGGACGCTGGAGCAGATGCTGCTCGCGGGCGAGCCGCTGGTCGTTCTGGTGATGGGCAAGGTGATATCGCACTGGCTGGTATCGGGATTGCCACTGGTGCTGATGGCGCCGCTGCTCGGTCTGCAATTCGGCCTTCCTGGCGATGCGCTCGCCGTGCTGTGCGTGTCGCTGCTGATTGGCACGCCGGTGCTGAGCCTGATCGGCGCGGTCGGCGCGGCACTTACCCTGGGCGTGCGCGGCAGCGGCGTGCTGGTCGCGCTGCTGGTGCTGCCGCTGTTTGTGCCAGTGCTTATTTTCGGCGCCGGTTCGGTCGGCGCGACCATTGCCGGCACCGGGGCGGAAGCGCATCTGCTGCTGCTCGGCGGATTTCTGGCGCTGGCGCTCGTGCTTGCGCCCTGGGCAAGCGCCGCGGCGCTGCGCATCGCGATGGAATGAGGGAGCAATGAGCAAACCGGAAAGATTCAGTTGGTTTCACTTTTCTTCGCCGCAGACTTTTTATCCGCTGGCGGGAACGCTGCAGCCGTGGTTCGCCGCTGTAGCCGCTTTGCTTTGCGCCGCGGGTCTGTACATCGGCTTTTTCGTCGCGCCCACGGACGCGCAGCAGGGCGAGGCCTATCGCATTATTTTCATCCATGTTCCGGCGGCCTGGATGTCGATGTTTCTCTATTTGGTGATGGGATTCTGGTCCGGGGTGGGATTGGTGCTCAATACGCGGCTGTCGTCGATGATGGCCACAGCGCTGGCTCCGACCGGCGCGCTGTTCACCTTCATCGCGCTGTGGACCGGCGCGCTGTGGGGCAAGCCGACCTGGGGCACCTGGTGGGTTTGGGATGCGCGCCTGACCTCCGAATTGATCCTGCTGTTCCTGTACATCGGTTTCATGGCGCTGCAGGCTGCGATCGATGATCAGCGCCGGGCCGACAAGGCGGGCGCGGTGTTTGCGCTGGTCGGGGTGATCAACATTCCGATCATCTATTTCTCGGTAAAGTGGTGGAGCACGCTGCACCAGGGCGCTTCGCTGAGCATGAAGAGCGCGCCTTCGATGGCGACGACGATGTTGATTGGAATGCTGGTAATGGCGCTCGGTTTCTGGATGTATAGTATCGCCGCCGTATTGGCGCGGGTACGCTGCGTGATTCTCGAGCGCGAGCGCCATACCGACTGGGTGGCGGCGGAAATCGGCGCGCAAACATGAACTGGGGAAGCTGGCAGAATTTTCTTGCCATGGGCGGCTATGGCTTGTACGTATGGGGCTCTTATGCTGTCACCTTGGCCGTGCTCGCTGCCGAGATCGTGGCGCTGGTCACGCGCCGGCGCGGCGTAATCGAGAGGCTGTCAAAATTTTACGCGGCGCGCAGGAGGAATGATGAAACCGAGGCATAAACGTTTTGTTCTGGTCGGGATCGGCGTCGCCGGGCTGGCGCTCTCAGCCGGGCTGGTGCTTTCCGCTTTTCAGAAAAACCTGGTGTTCTTTTACACGCCGAGCCAGGTGGCCGCGAATGAGGCGCCGGTGGGAAAAAGCTTTCGCATTGGCGGCCTGGTCGAAAAAGGCAGCGTCAAACGCGAGGCCGACGGCGTCAGCGTGCAGTTCGTGGTGACCGATACCGCCAAGAGCATTCCGGTGTCCTACCGCGGCATACTGCCCGACCTGTTCCGCGAGGGCAAAGGGGTGGTGACGCAGGGAAAGCTCGGCCCCGACGGCCTGTTCCGCGCCGAGGAGGTGCTGGCCAAGCATGACGAGAATTACATGCCGCCGGCGGCGCAGGACGCACTCAATCAGGCAACCGCCAAGAAGGCCGCGCGGTCGGTGGTGGCGTCACCGAAAGGAAAATGATGGTTCCCGAACTCGGCAACTTCGCCCTGATGTTGACGCTTTGCATCGCTCTGGTGCAGAGCACTCTGCCGCTGATAGGCGCAGCGCGCGGCAATGCGCCCTGGATCGCGCTCGCGCGGCCGGCGGCGCAGGGGCAATTCCTGTTCATTGTGTTCGCCTTCGGTTGCCTTACTTACGCCTTTGTGACCAACGACTTCTCGGTGACCTACGTGGCGCAGCATTCCAACTCGCGGCTGCCGCTGGAATATCGCGTCGCCGGGGTGTGGGGCGGGCACGAGGGCTCGCTCCTGCTGTGGACGCTGATGCTGGGCGTGTGGATGTTCGCCGTGAGCATTTTCAGCCACACCCTGCCCGAGGAGATGGTGGCGCGCGTGCTCGGCATCATGGGACTGGTGAGCGTCGGCTTCCTCGTGTTCATGCTGTTCGCCTCCAATCCGTTCGAGCGCCTGCTGCCGGCGGCCGCCGACGGGGGCGACCTCAACCCGCTGCTGCAGGACCCCGGCATGGTATTTCATCCGCCCATGCTGTACATGGGCTACGTCGGCTTTTCCGTGGCGTTCGCGTTCTCCATGGCGGCGCTGATCGACGGGCGGCTTGACGCCACTTGGGCGCGTTGGTCGCGCCCCTGGACGACGGTGGCCTGGATGTTCCTCACGCTCGGCATCGCGCTTGGCAGCTATTGGGCCTATTACGAACTGGGCTGGGGCGGCTGGTGGTTCTGGGACCCGGTGGAGAACGCGTCGTTCATGCCTTGGCTGGTGGGCACGGCGCTGATACATTCGCTGGCAGTGACCGAGAAGCGCGGGGCGTTCAGGATCTGGACCGTATTCCTGGCGATCCTGGCGTTCTCGCTGAGTCTGCTCGGGACGTTCCTGGTGCGCTCCGGCGTGCTCACGTCGGTGCATGCCTTTGCCACGGATCCCAAGCGCGGCATATTCATCCTTACCTTTCTGGCCGTGGTCGTGGGCTCTTCGCTCACGTTGTTCGCCTGGCGCGCGTCCAGGGTCGGGCTGGGTGGGCGTTTCGCTCCGGTATCGCGCGAATCGATGCTGCTCACCAATAATGCGCTGCTGCTGGTCGCGGCCGCAGCGGTGCTGCTGGGAACGCTGTATCCGCTCGTGCTCGACGCGCTCGGTCTGGGCAAGATCTCCGTCGGGCCGCCCTATTTCGAGACGGTGTTCGTGCCGCTGATGGCGCCGGCGCTGTTGCTGATGGGCGTCGGGCCGCTTGCCCGCTGGAAACAGGCCGGCGTGCCCGAACTTGCCGTGCGCCTGCGCTGGGCTCTTGCCGTGAGCTTCGCCGCGGCGATCGTCGTGCCGCTCGCCATGGGGCGCTGGAGCACCATGGTCGGCTTCGGCTTGCTGCTGGCGGCGTGGATCGTCGCGACTAGTCTGGTCAGTTTCAAGGCGCAACTCGCGCATGTGCCGAAAGGACGTATCGGTGCGCGGCTGGCGCAATTGCCGCGCAGCTACTACGGCATGCTGTTTGCGCACCTTGGCGTAGCCGTATTCATCGTCGGCGTGACGCTGGTGAAGGGCTACGAGGTGGAAACCGATGTGCGCATGGAGGTGGGGGATACCTCGCATCTCGCCGGCTATGCCTTCCGGCTGGTGGCCATCAACGAGGTGAACGGGCCGAATTACAAGGCCACGCGCGGCTCCATCGAAGTTACCCGAGACGGCAAGCCGGTGACGACGCTGAATCCGGAAAAGCGCCTGTATACGGTGCAGAACATGCCGATGACCGAAGCGGCGATCGACGCCAGTGTGACCCGCCATTTGTATGTCGCGCTGGGCGAACCGATCAGCCCGAAGGTCTGGATCGTGCGCCTTTATTACAAGCCCTATATCGGCTGGATCTGGGGCGGTTGCCTGTTGATGGCCTTCGGCGGCCTGCTCGCAGCCATCGACCGGCGCTATCGCGTCAGGGCGCGTGCCGCCACGGCGCAGACGGCCGCTGCTGCGGGCCTCAAAGCGTCTCCGGCGGGCTGAACCGTGCTGCGCGCGCGTTTTCTGATCCCGCTCGCGGTGTTCGCCGTGATGGTGGTGTTCCTGGGCCTAGGCCTGAGGCTGGATCCGCGCGAAGTGCCTTCGCCGCTGATCGATAAGCCGGCGCCTGCGTTCGAATTGCCGCAACTGCACGCGTCGGACAAGACCTTTGCCCAGAAGGATATGCTGGGCAAGGTGTGGATGCTGAACGTGTGGGCTTCGTGGTGCGTCGCCTGCCGCGAGGAGCACCCGAACCTGATGGCGTTCGCACGCACCGGCGCGGTGCCGATTTGCGGCCTCAACTACAAAGACGAGCGCGTCGACGGCATTGCCTGGCTGGCGCGCTTCGGCAATCCGTACCAGCTTTCTGCATACGATCGCGACGGCCGCATCGGCATCGACTACGGCGTATACGGCGTTCCGGAAACCTATGTCATCGACAAGGCCGGTGTGATCCGCTACAAGCGCATCGGCATCGTCACCCCGGAGATCGTGCGCGACAAGATCCTGCCGCTGGTAAAGGAGCTGAACGGAAATGGGTAAGCTGTTCGCCCTGCTGCTTGGGCTCATCTTCTCGGCCTCGGCGTTCGCCAAGGAGGCGCCGCCGGCCGCGGCGGATCCGGCGCTGGAGAAACGAGCCGTCGCGCTCACCGAGCAATTGCGCTGCCTGGTGTGTCAGAACCAGTCAATTGCCGACTCGCACGCGGAGCTTGCCGTCGACCTGAAGAACCAGGTGCGCGAGAAGCTGAAGGCGGGCGAGAGTGAAGAAAAGATCATCGAATACATGGTGGCGCGTTACGGTGATTTCGTTCTTTACCGGCCGCCGGTGAAGGCGACCACGATGGCGCTGTGGTTGGGTCCGTTTGCGCTGCTGTTTGCGGCGCTGGCGGGCTTGTTTTATTACATTCTGCGGCGGCGGTCGGAGCCGCCGCAACCGCTGAGCGACGCGCAGCAGGCGCGCGTGCGCTCGCTGCTAGATGCGCATGAGGAGCGCCCATGACACAGTTCTGGGTGTATGCGGCGCTGCTGACGGCTGTGGCGCTCGCGTTCCTGGTCACGCCTTTGGTACGCAACCGTGCCAGGGCCGGTGCGCCGATATCGCGCGCGGTTGCCAACCTGACGGTATTCCGCGATCAGCTTGCCGAACTCGACGCGGATCTTGCGGCCGGCGCCATCGGCCGCGAACAGTGGGAGGCGGCGCGGGGCGACCTGCAGCGCGGATTGCTGGAGGATGCCGGCGTGCCCGCGGCCGGCGCGGCTGCGCCCGTCAAGCGTTCCAAGTCAATGGCCATTGCAGTCGGGATCGCGGTGCCGCTCGCTTCGGTATTGCTGTATCTGGGAGTCGGCAATCCGCACGCGCTGGATCCGCGCAAGGAGAGTGCTGCGCAGGGAGCGCCGCACCAACTCGAGCAAAAACAGATCGAATCCATGGTTGCACGTCTGGTGCAGCGGCTGGAAACGAACCCGGACGATGGCGAAGGCTGGGTCATGCTCGCGCGCACTTACAGCGCTCTCGGGCGCTATGGCGACGCAGCCGGCGCCTACGCCAGAGCGGAAGTCATGTTCCCGAAGAACGCCAAGCTGCTGGCCGATTACGCCGATACGCTTGCCATGGCTCAGGGGCAAAGTTTGCAGGGAAAACCGGAAGCATTGGTGCAGCGCGCGCTGCAGGCCGATGGCAACAATCTCAAGGCGCTGGCCCTGGCCGGAACCGTGGAGTTCGAAAAGAGCGATTTCGCCAAGGCGATCGAATACTGGCAGCGGATGTTGCCGCTGTTGCCGCCGGATTCGGAGATGGGAAATTCGGTGCGCGCCAGCATTCAGGAAGCGCAGGACAAGCTGGGAGGCGCGCCGAAGTCATCGGTTCCGATCGCGCCGGAGCAGCAAGGCGGAGCGCCGAAGTCATCGACGGCGCGCGTGTCCAAGTCGGGCAATGTGGTGCCACAGCGCGGAGACCTGGAGGGCGTGAGCAAGCCGCTGCCCCCGGGTACGAACGGCATCATTGTCGTGATCAAGAGCGAAATTCAGTAAACGCGCGCTAGCGTCTCTCCATGCCGATTAGATGCAGCGAGTCTTCCCGGCTTTGGTTATGGTGATGCAGCCTGATCACCATCATCATGGTTATCGACACGAATACGCCGAAGATCACGATGATGGTGTTGATGGTGAAGTTCGCGCGGATCATCAGTGCATACAGCGCCAGCATCAGCAGGATGTTCAGGTTCTCGTTGAAGTTCTGCACTGCGATCGAATGCCCGGCCGAGAGCAGCACGTAACCGCGGTGCTGCAACAGGGCGTTCATCGGCACCACGAAGAAGCCGGCTAGCGCGCCCACCAGCACGAGCAGGAAATACACCAGCGGCATCCAGGTGACGAAGACCAGGGACATGACCACAACGCCCATGGCCACCCCGACCGGCAGTATATGGAGAGATTTCTTCAACGGCACCAGGCGCCCCGCGAGCACCGCGCCAAGCGCGACGCCGATGGCTACGATGCCTTGCAGGATTGCGCCCTGGCTCAGAGGCATATCCAGCTGGCGTTCGGCCCACCTGAGCACGATGAACTGCAGCGTCGCGCCGGCGCCCCAGTATAGCGTGGTGACGGCGAGCGAGATCTGGCCGAGCTTGTCGCGCCACAGAGTGGTGAAGCATTCGACGAAATCCTTGATCATGATGACCGGGTTGCGCGTCTGTTCGTGATAGCGCGCGCCGGTGTCCGGGATGTGCAGGTTGAATGCAGCGGCGATCAGGTAGACAATCGAGATCACCAGGATTGCCACTTCGGGCGGGGTGTCGATGCCGATATCGATGCGCGGCAGGTGCATCGACAGCAACAGCGCTGAAACCCTGGGGTTGACGAGGGCGCCACCCAGCATGGTGCCGAGAATAATGGAGGCGACCGTCAGTCCCTCTATCCAGCCGTTGGCGATCACCAGTTGCCGCGGCGGCAGCATCTCGGTGAGAATGCCGTATTTGGCCGGCGAGTAGGCGGCTGCGCCAAAACCGACAACCGCGTAGGACACGAGAACGACCAGGTAAGAGCTCATTCCAAACAGCGTGAAATAATTGCTGAAGAACATGAGCGCACAGCCGGAAATCTTGATGGCATTGGTGACGAACATCACCCTGCCTTTGGGCAGGGAATCGGCAAAGGCGCCGACGAAGGCCGCCAGCACCACGTAGGACACGGTGAAGAAGAATTTCAGCAGCGGCGTCATCCACGCCGGGCCATTCAGATCCATCAGCAGCGCAATCGCCGCGATGAGCAAGGCATTGTCCGCCAGCGACGAGAAAAACTGCGCCGCCATGACGGTATAGAAACCGCGGTTCATCTAGGGAAAATGGCTGAATCGGTTGTGGTGATTGAAAGCAGGGCGTCTTATACCATAGATTTCCCGCGCATACGCGCGCGCGCAAGACCGATTCGACCATGCGCCTGGGTCAAATCCATTTTCCAGTAAAGCGGCTCCGGCCACCGCCACGATTCGCCGATAAATGGCCATTAGCTGTCCTTGTGCGGCGATTTATGATTCAATAACATGCGATAACAAAGCAACTAGGGCGGCCAGAGACATGGCAGACGGGAGATCACAGACAAACTTTGCGCGGCATCCGGCAATATAGATGCCACGTCCGATCCGCGCCAGTTTCAAGCTTTCCGCCTTGAGGCATAACCTCGGCGTGGCGCGCCGTCACGCGCCCAGATCCAAAATCTGGGCGGTGATGAAAGCCGACGCTTATGGCCACGGCCTCGCGCGCGTGGCGCAGGCGCTGGCCGATGCCGACGGCTACGCGCTGCTCGATCTGAACGAGGCGGTGCGCCTGCGCGAGGCGGGCATTGCCAAGCCTATCCTGTTGCTCGATGGCGTGTTCGAGCCGGCCGACCTCGCACTCGTCGACCGCTACCGGCTGGCACTTGCGGTGCATGACTGCGAGCAGATATTGATGCTCGAGCGCGCCCGCCTGTCGTCGCAGATCGCGGTCTGGCTCAATCTTAATACGGGCTTGAACCGGCTGGGTTTCGCCCGATCGCAGCTTGGCGCCGCATACAACCGGCTGCAGGCGGGCGGCAAGGTCGCGGCGATCTCGCTGATGACGCATTTTGCCGACGCGGATGGACCCGCGGGCATCGCCGCGCCACTCGCGCGCTTCGTTGAATCGACGGCCGGCTTGCAGGGTGAGAGGACGCTTGCCAACTCGGCCGCTGTTCTGCGTTACCCCGAAACCCACGCCGATTGGGTGCGGCCGGGCATTATGCTCTATGGCTGCTCGCCCTTCGCCGACGTGAGCGCCCAAGCGCTCGATTTGCGTCCGGTGATGACGCTGACGAGCGAGATCATCGCCATTCAAGATCTCAAACCCGGTGACCGGGTCGGATATGGCGGTACCTTCGTGGCGCAGCAAGCCATGCGCATCGGCGTGGTTGCTTGCGGCTATGCCGACGGATATCCTCGCCATGCGCCCGGGTTTAACGATAGGAACACGCCCATTGTCGTCGCCGGCAAGCGCACCGCCACGGTGGGCCGGGTGTCCATGGATATGCTTTGCGCCGATTTGAGCGCCATCGCGGAAGCCAGGGTCGGCAGCCCGGTGACCTTGTGGGGCGAGGGGTTGTCGGCGGACGAAGTCGCCGCCAGCGCCGGCACGGTCAGCTACGAGTTGCTGTGCGCGCTCGCGGCGCGCGTGCGACAACTGGAAATCGAATAATTTTGGCCAAGACAAAATCCATCTACACCTGCACCGAATGCGGCGGCACCGCGCCAAAATGGCAGGGCCAATGTCCGAGTTGCGCCGCCTGGAACACGTTGGTCGAAACCGTCGCCGAGGCCGCATCCACGCACCGCTACAAGAGCGTGACGGGCGCCTCCAAACTGCAGAAATTGGCCCAGATGAGCGCGCGCGAGGCGCAGCGCCTGCCCACCGGCGTGGCCGAGTTTGACCGCGTACTGGGCGGCGGACTGGTCGCCGGGCAGGTGGTGCTGATCGGCGGAGATCCGGGCATCGGCAAATCGACGCTGCTGCTGCAGGCACTCGCCGCCATGAGCAAGGAGCATCTGGCAGTCTACGTTAGCGGCGAGGAATCGGCCGAGCAAGTGGCACTGCGCGCCACGCGCCTCGCGCTCGACTCGGGCGGCCTCGAGTTGCTCGCCGAGATCAATCTCGAAAGAATCCAGACGGTGCTCGCCGAGACGAAACCGGAAATCGTGGTCATCGATTCCATCCAGACGCTTTATTCCGACGCGCTTTCCTCGGCGCCAGGGTCGGTGGCGCAGGTGAGGGAATGTGCAGCGCAGTTGACGCGCGTCGCGAAGCAGACCGGCACGACCATCGTTTTCATCGGTCACGTGACCAAGGAAGGCGCGCTCGCGGGGCCGCGGGTGTTGGAGCATATCGTCGACACGGTGCTTTACTTCGAGGGCGACACGCACCAGAGCTTTCGGCTGATCCGCGCCTTCAAGAACCGTTTCGGCGCGGTGAACGAACTGGGCGTGTTCGCCATGACCGACAAGGGACTGAAGGGGGTGTCCAACCCTTCCGCGTTGTTTCTGTCGCGGCACGACGCCGAGGTGCCGGGTTCCTGCGTGCTGGTGACGCAGGAAGGCACGCGGCCGCTCCTGGTCGAGATTCAGGCGCTGGTGGATGAGGCGCATGCGCCCAATCCGCGCCGTCTCTCGGTCGGACTGGAGCAGAATCGCCTCGCTCTGCTGCTCGCCGTGCTGCATCGGCACGCGGGCATCGCCTGTTTCGACCAGGACGTGTTTGTCAATGCCGTGGGTGGGGTGAAAATCAGCGAACCCGCTGCCGACCTCGCCGTGCTGCTCGCAATCGTATCTTCGCTGCGCGCCAAGCCGCTGCCGCAGAAGCTGGTGGTGTTCGGGGAAGTAGGCCTGGCCGGCGAAATCCGCCCCGCGCCGCGCGGGCAGGAGCGGCTGCGCGAGGCAGCCAAGCTCGGCTTCACCCAAGCGATCATCCCCAGGGCCAATCTACCCAGGCAGGCGATAAGCGGTCTGGAAATTATCGCTAGCGACAGGATCGAAGACGCGATCGCGCGCCTGCGCTAGCGCTGGCGCACAAGGTTCGCGGCGAACACGCCGCTGCGGACGGCCGATTCCAGCGTGGCCGGATAGTCGCCGGCGGTGTAATCCCCCGCCAGATAGAGATTGCCGACGGCAGTCTGATTGCCGGGCCGCGCAACGTCCGGACGGCAGGAGAAGGTGGCGCGCTTTTCCGCGATGATGCGCGACCACAGCGGCTGCGGCAGGC
>JAZDIA010000117.1:0-8260 GCA_043805375.1 Pseudomonadota bacterium | reverse complement strand
CGCCAGTGGCTCGGAGAGCTCCCAAACGACGATCTCGATGGTCGAGCCGTCGTCACGAACTTCCTTGGCTTGGGCAACGAGCACCGCAGGCATGTATTGCATGGTAGCAATAGATGCACCTTGTGTCTACGGGGACCAGACTGGTTTCAAGGTATTAACGCTGGGGCTGCGGGCTGGCGCCGAGTTCGCGCACCTGCGCCTTGATCTCGATGGTCTTGAACGTCTTGTCCTTGCCTTCGAAGCGCAAGCTGATCGGCACCGCCTCGCCCTTCTTCAGCGGCTGCTTCAGGTCCATCAGCATCACATGGTAGCCGCCCGGCTTCAACTCCACCGCCTTGCCCGCGGGCAGATCCAGCTTCGGGATGGCCCGCATTTTCATGACGTCGTTTTCCAGTTTCATCTCGTGGATCTGGACCGACCCCGCGACCGGGCTCTCGACCGCCACCAGGCTGGCCGACTCGCTGGCGGTGAGCTGCATGAAGGCGTCCGTCGCCTTCTGCCCGCGCACGGTGCCGCGCACCCAGGGCTCCTTGATGGTGACCTCCTGCGCATGGACTACGCTGGTCGCAAGCCCGCCGCCGAGCACCAGCCCGATGGAACCGAACAGGACGGCTCGGGTGGAATGTTTCATTTTTTCTCCCTGGAAAACTACAAAACGTGACGCGCCAGGTCTTCGGATAGCGCCAGTTCCTTCAAACGCGCGTCGACATAGGCGGCGTCGATGGTGATGGTCTCGTCATTGCGTTTGCCCGCGTCGAAGGAGATTTCCTCCAGCAGCTTTTCCATCACCGTGTACAGGCGCCGCGCGCCGATGTTCTCGGTTTTCTCGTTGACGGCGTAGGCGATCTCGGCCAGACGCTTAATGCCCTCGGGCTCGAACGCGAGCTTCACCCCCTCGGTTTCGAGCAGCGCCTGATACTGGCGCGTGAGACAGGCGTCGGTCTGGGTGAGGATGTTCTCGAAATCGGCGACCGACAGCGAGTCGAGTTCGACGCGTATCGGCAGGCGCCCCTGCAGCTCGGGAATAAGGTCGGAGGGCTTGGCCATATGGAAAGCGCCGCTGGCGATGAACAGGATGTGGTCGGTCTTGACCATGCCGTACTTGGTTGAGACCGTGGTGCCCTCGACCAAGGGGAGGAGGTCGCGCTGCACGCCCTGGCGCGATACGTCGGCGCCGGCGATCTCCGAGCGGCTGGCGATCTTGTCGATTTCGTCGATGAAAACGATGCCGTTCTGCTCCGCATTGGCAAGGGCATGGGTCTTCAGGTCCTCGTCGTTCACCAGCCGTGCCGCCTCTTCTTCGGCGGCAAGCTTCAGCGCCTCGCAGATTTTCAACTTGCGCGTCTTCCTGCGACTGCCGGACAGATTATGGAACATGCCCTGGATCTGCGAAGTCAGCTCCTCCATTCCGGGCGGGGCAAAGATTTCCATTTGCGCCTGCGATGCCGCCACCTCGATTTCAATGTCCTTGTCGTCCAGCTCGCCTTCACGCAGCCTCTTTCGGAATTTCTGCCGCGTCGCCGATGCTTCCATGTTTGCCGCGGCGAGGGCCGAACTCGCGTCTTGCCCGTCGAACGGGACCGCCTGGCGGGCCTGCGGCAGCAACGCATCGAGAATGCGTTCCTCGGCTGCGTCCTCGGCTCGGACTTTGACCTTGCGCATGGCCTGCTCGCGCGTCTGCTTGACGCTGATCTCGACCAGATCGCGCACGATGGTATCGACGTCGCGGCCGACGTAGCCGACTTCGGTAAACTTGGTCGCCTCGACTTTGATGAAAGGCGCGTCGGCGAGCTTGGCGAGGCGCCGCGCGATCTCGGTTTTGCCCACACCGGTCGGACCGATCATGAGAATGTTCTTGGGCGTGATTTCGTGGCGCAAGGGTTCGGCCACCTGCTGCCGGCGCCAGCGGTTCCTGAGAGCGATGGCGACCGCGCGCTTGGCGCGGTCCTGGCCGATGATGTGCTTGTCCAGTTCGTGGACGATTTCCTGCGGGGTCATTTTTGACATGGCTAGTCAGCGCAGGCGGGAGAGGGAAACAACGCCGGCCTTGCGCCTCTGTCCTCACTCAAGGGTTTCGATCACGATCTGCTGGTTGGTATAGATGCAAATGTCGGCGGCGATGGCGAGCGACTTGGCGACGATTTCCCTCGGCCCAAGCGTGGTATTTTCCAGCAGCGAGCGCGCCGCCGACTGCGCGTAAGGCCCGCCCGAGCCGATGGCGAGCAGGCCAAATTCCGGCTCGAGCACGTCGCCTATGCCGGTGATGATGAGCGAGGTCTCGCGATCGGCTACCGCCAGCATTGCCTCCAGGCGCCGCAATACGCGGTCGGTGCGCCAGTCTTTGGCGAGTTCCACCGCCGAGCGCAGCAGGTTGCCCTGGTGCTTCTCCAGCTTCGCCTCGAAACGCTCGAACAGGGTAAAAGCATCGGCCGTGCCGCCGGCGAAACCGGCGAGGATACGGTCATGGTAGAGGCGTCGCACCTTGCGCGCGCCGGCCTTGATCACGATATTGCCCAAGGTGACCTGGCCGTCCCCGCCGAGCGCGACGATTTGCCCGCGCCGCGCGGACAGAATGGTGGTTCCGTGGAATTGTTCCATAAGTGGGATCAAGCGCTGTGAATGTTTGGATATTGGGGCGGTTTTTTAAGAATCAACCCGGCTATTTAGTGCGAGCCGGTAGTCTAACTCGGCCGGATGCGCTATTTTACCAGGCACTGCTTCAGCCCCTGAACGAACAGATCCTCAGGCAAATCCCTGCCGATAAACACCATTACGCTGCCACGCTTCTCCTCAGCCCCCCAGGGCTTGCCGATATCCCCGCCCATGAGCATGTGCACGCCCTGGAACACGACCCGGGTCTCATTCTCGGCCACCCACAGCACGCCCTTGTAGCGCAGCAGGTCCGGGCCGTATTCCTGGATCATGCCGGAGAGGAACTCCTCCAGTTTCACGCCGTCGAACGGCTGATCTGACCGGAAAACAAAGGAGTGCACCGCGTCGTCGTGCTCGTGCTCGGTCTCTTCCAGGAAGCCGGGCGCGATCTCGAGAATGGCATTCAGATTGAAGCCCCGGATGTCCAGAATGTCCTCTAGCGGCGTGTTGCCGAAATGCACCTGCTTGATCGGCGCGCGCGGGTTGATCCTGGCCAGGCGCGCTTTGAGCTGAGCCTCTTCTGCAGCGCTCACGAGATCGGTCTTGGACAAGAGGATGCGGTCGGCGAAGCCCACCTGCTCCTGCGCCTCGCGGAAATCATCCAGTTGCTTCCCCGCGTGCTTCGCGTCCACCAGGGTGACGATCGAGTCGAGCAGGTAGTAGTTGCCGACGTCCTCGTCCATGAAAAAAGTCTGCGCCACCGGGCCGGGGTGGGCCATGCCGGTAGTCTCGATGATGATGCGCTCGAAGTCGAGCTGCTTAGACTCGCGCTTCGCCTGCAGTTCGCCCAGGATGCGCACCAGGTCTCCGCGCACGGTGCAGCAGATGCAGCCGTTGTTCATCTCGACGATCTGCTCATTCCCATCTTGCACCAGCAACTCGTTGTCGATGCCGGTCTCGCCGAACTCGTTTTCGATCACGGCGATCCGGTGTCCGTGCTGCTCCTTGAGTATGCGGTTGAGGAGCGTGGTCTTGCCGCTGCCCAGAAAGCCGGTGAGTATGGTTGCCGGCACCATTTCCTGTGGTTTCATGTCTGACCGTGAGTGAATTTGTAACGATATGCGAATCGGCGACTATCGCCTAGCCGCGCCTGAGGAGCAGCCCTTTCAGGTAGTTCCCCTCGGGAAAGGACAACAGCACCGGGTGGTCGGCGCCAGCGGCGAAATGGCCAACGATGGAAGCTTCCACGCCGGCGTCCAGCGCCGCACCGGCGAGGATTTTCTGGAACAGATCGGCCGAAATACCGCCGGACCAGGAGAAACTCGCGAGCAGACCGCCGGGGCGCAGGAGCTTGAGGGCGAGCAGGTTGATGTCCTTGTAAGCGCGCGCGGCCTTCTCCGCAAACGCCGCCGTCGGCGCAAACTTGGGCGGATCGAGCACGACGAGATCGAAGCTGCGCCCTTGGTCGCGCAGAATGCGCAGATATTTGAATACGTCGGCCTCTTGCCATTCGGCGCGAGCCGCGTCCAGTTCGTTGCGGCCGAGGTTGTCCCGCGCCTGCGCAATCACTTTGGCCGAGCTGTCCACCGACAGCATCGACTGCGCGCCGCCTGCGAGCGCATTGAGCGTGAAGCCGCCGGTGTAGCAAAAACAATTGAGCACCTCGCGCCCCTGGGCGAGCTCGCCGACGCGCTTGCGGTTGTCGCGCTGATCGAGATAAAAACCCGTCTTATGTCCTTGCGCCACATCCACGCCGTAGACGAGGCCGTGCTCGCGGATCTGCACGCCCGCGGCGGGCAAGGCACCGTGGAGCACGCCGCTGCGCACAGACAGCCCTTCCAACTCGCGCACGTCCGCGTCGGAGCGCTCATACACACAGGGGCAGTCGATCAGTTCGCGCACGCTGTCCGCGAGCTCGTTGCGCCAGCGCTCCGCCCCCGCGGAGAGAAGCTGCAGCACGACCACCTCGCCATAGCGATCCGCGATGACTCCGGGCATGCCGTCGGATTCGCCGTGGACGATACGCATGGCGTCGCTGGCATCGGCGGCTATCAGCCGCTCGCGCGCATCCAAGGCCCGCCGCAGGAGCGCGCGCAGGAAATCGCCATCGATGCGTTCTTTTTCGTCCCAGCTCCAGACGCGTGCGCGAATCTGCGACGCCGGGCTGTAAGCGGCCCAGGCAAGGAATTCGCCGCCCGCGGCGCGCACCAAAACGGTGTCGCCCGTTTCAGGGTCGCCTTCTACGCGCGCCATCGCCCCGGAGAAAACCCAGGGATGGCGGCGCATGAGGGATTTCTCGCGCCCCGGCTTGAGGATCAATTGCTTCATGGGCCGGCATGATAAGCCCATTTTCCAGGGAAAAGGGGCTGGTGTCGGTCAACGCCACGCTCCGGGCCGCCAAGCTAGGTCCTATTTCTTCTTCGCTCGCGGATGCGCAGCGTCGTAGGCCTTGGCCAGGTATTGGAAGTCCAGATGCGTATACACCTGCGTCGTGGAAATGCTCGAATGTCCCAGCATCTCCTGCACCGCGCGCAGATCGCCCGAGGATTGCAGCACGTGCGTGGCGAAAGAATGGCGCAGCACATGCGGGTGCACGTGCACCGGCAGCCCGGCGCGTATCGCCCACTGCCCCAGGCGCGCACGCACCACGCCGGCGGCGATGCGCTCGCCGCGCGCGCCGACGAACAGCGCCGGCACTTCGGCCCGGGCGAGCAGGGCGCGCGCCTGCAACCAAGATTCGATCGCCGCGCGCGCCTTCGCGCCCACCGGCACGCCGCGCGTCTTGCCGCCCTTGCCGGTCACGGTCACTTCGGCGTCGCGGCGGATTGCGTCGGCGTGCGCCAGATCGAGGCTGACCAGCTCCGCCAGGCGCAGCCCGGAAGAATAAGCGAGTTCGAACATCGCCTTGTCGCGCAGCTCGGGAGGCGTTTCGGCCGGCGCATCCAGCAGCTGCCCCGCGGCCTCGGGCGAGAGCGCCTTGGGCAGGCCCTTGGCTGACTTGGGCGCGCGCAGGCCGAGACAGGGATTGGCACTGTAGCCGCGGTGCCGCGCAAGCCAGGTGTAGAGGCCGCGCCAGGCTGACAACATGTGCGCGATAGTGCGCCCGGTGAGGCCACGCGCGTGCAGTTGCGCCACGCTGCGGCGGATGTGCTGTGGTTGCATGCGTTCGAGCGCAACACCCGGGTTGAGCGCGAACAGAGCCTCGATGTCCTGGTGATAGTTGCGGCGCGTGCCTGCGGCGAGGTGGCGCTGGTGCGCCAGGTGATCGAGGTAGGTCCCGAGCATCTCGCGGCGCGGATCAGGCTTCTCTTTCGCCGCCGGATCCGCCGACATGGCTACAAATACCGCTCGAGCGCTGCACTCACAAGCTCGCCCAGGCGCTTGAGATAGAGCGTGCCCATCTCGGGGTAGAAACGCAGTATGTCCTCGCTTGCCAGCGCCAGCATGCCGAAGCACGCCTTGCTGCCGTCGCGCAGCGGCATGCAGGCGACCGAGCGCACCTGCGATGCGGCTTCGCCATACCAGCCGGCGACCTCGGGATTTGCGCTTGGTCCACAAAACGGATGCTCCAGGTTCCCCGCGTAGTGGCGCAGATCGTCGCTCACCGGCGCGAATTCGGGGCAATCTGCGGCGTCCGCGCCAGGATCGGGGCGCCAGATCCGCACCACCGCATGCGGCACGGCGAAGTCCTCGCGCAGGTTGTAGTACAAGGCTTGCAGCATGCCTTGCCGGTCACCGGCTGCGAACAGCGCCACGCACAGGCGATGCATTTTCTCGCCGATCGCGTCGTTTTCCTCGCCGAACTGGATCAGCTCGGCGAGCTTGCGCTCCAGCATTTTGCTTTTCTCGCGCAGCGTGAGTATCTGGCGCTCGGCAATGGGAATCGCGCGGCCGCCGTGCGGATGCGGAATGTAGATCTGCGCCAGCAACTCGGCGTAGTCTTCAAAGAAACCGGGATTGTCCTGCAGGTAGCGTACGACTTCTTCAGCGCTCATCGATTTCTATTTCCCCTTTGAACACGGCGACCGCAGGACCGGTCATCCATACGGCATTGTCCCCGCCTTCCCAGCGTATCGTCAAATCACCGCCCCGGGCGGACACGCGCACGCGTGAATCCAACAGCCCGCGGCGTGATGATGCCGGCGGCGGTCTCGACGCGGATCTCGCTCTTGTCGGTCAGCGCGTGCTCGCGCACGAAGCGCACAAAGCAGCGCGCGCCATTGCCGCACTGCTCCACCTCGCCGCCGTCGGCGTTGAAAATGCGGTAGCGGAAATCGACGCCGGCGGTGCGCGCCGGCTCCACCAGCAGGATTTGGTCGCAGCCGATGCCGAAATGCTGGTCGGCCAGAAACCTCAACTGCGCCGGAGTGAGCGCCAAGGGCTGGCTGACGCCATCCAACACGACGAAATCGTTGCCCGCCCCCTGCATCTTGGTGAACTTCAACTTCAAAACTTCTGCTCCATGGAAAGGTATAAAGTGAATTTAACCGCGAAGTGGCCGAACGGTTTGTTCAATACCCTAGGCGGACGAAACCGAAGCAATCAGGTCTGTTCGTTTTGGCATCGTCCATCTCCGCTATTGCGCGGACGGCGGTCCGTCCGCGCGGATCGCCGATTGTGCGCGGATGAAAAGCACATCCGCACGCAATCGACGATCTTGTATAAAAACCACTTCAAACCGCTTTTGCTTTTATTCATAACCGTGTTTTCTGTACGGATGCGCTTCTTATCCGTACAGAAAACACGGTTGGCGCGCGCAGCGCGCAATTCGGCGCAATGCATGCAACCAGGCTTAAAACGCCGCACAAAGATAGCCTCAATACCACGGCGCCTCGCCCGCCGGGCGCGTTTTAAAGCGTTTGTGCACCCACAGATACTGCTCCGGCATTTGCCGCACCTGCTCTTCGATGAAAACGTTCATGCGCCGCGTGTCGGCCTCGATGCTCGCGCCGGGATAGTTTTCCCACACCGGAAGAAAGCGCACCGCGTAGCCTTCGCCGCCCGGCAGCAGGCGCGTGATGCAAGGCAGCACACGCGCGCCGGCGAGGCGCGCCAGGCGCGACACGCCGGTGATGGTGGCGGCGTCGACGCCGAAAAAGGGCACGAAAATGGTATCACGCTCACCGTAATCCATGTCCGGCAGATAGTAAAACGGCCGCCCCGCCTGCATCGCGCGCAGCGCCGGTCGCACGCCCTCCTGCCGCGCGAGCAGCGTTTGCTCACCGAAGCGCCGGCGCCCGGCGAACAGCACCGCGTTGAATACCTCGTTTCTTTGCCTGGAGTAGATCGACACCATGTCGAATTCCAGCGTCAGGCGCGTCCACCCCATGTCCATACCGACGAAATGCGGCGTGAGCAGAACCAGCGGACCGCCGCGCACCGCTTGGAAATGCTCCATGCCCTCGATGCGCACCAGACGCCGGATGCGCGCGGGCGATCCCCACCACAGGATGGCGCGCTCGAGAAATGCGCGCGCGAAGGCCTGGAAATGGCGCCGCGAGAGGGCATCGCGCTCGCGCGGCGCGAGTTGCGGCAGGCAGCGTTCCAGGTTGATGAGGCAGACGCGGCGGCGCTCGCGACCGAGCGCGTAGAGCAACATGCCGAAGGCGTTGCCGATCGCGGCGAGCGCAGGCAGCGGCAGCAGCCTGAGCAGCCAGAGGAGTGCGAG
>JAZDIA010000116.1:0-27846 GCA_043805375.1 Pseudomonadota bacterium | reverse complement strand
CTCCTCACTGTTTCTGTTCTTGTCCGACATCAATCTTTCCCTCAAGGCTCTCTGGCTTGAGATTCCACCTGAAGGACGTAGCGATGCCTGACCCCTCACTACAGCGGATTCGCTTCGTTCGCCGCCGAGTTCGATATCGTTGGGCGCGAAGAAACATACCGCGACACGTAAGCAACCATCGATACCCTGAGGTTCGCTGTTAACGGAAGGAGGCTATCATGACGCGAGTTCAGCTCACTTTTAAGGGTGTTCGAGCGCGACCTGTTGTTGTGCCCTTGAAGCGGCCCGTTGTTTCGAAAGTTGGCCTGTTTCACGACTGGCCGCTGATACTGATTGACCTCTATACCAACGAAGGCGTTGTCGGGCACAGCTACCTCGAGCCTTATCTCAAGCAGTCCGCGCGTTACATCGTTCCCGCGATCGAGGATCTCGCCGAAGCTGCGAAAGGCCAAGCTGTGGCGCCGTTCGACGGCTATCGCCGCGGGGTCGGCTCGCTGCATCTCATCGGCCGTGAAGGGGTGTCCCTGATTGCGGTATCGGGCCTCGATATGGCGGCGTGGGATGCTTTGGCCAAAGCCGTCGACATGCCGCTCGCCGTGTTCCTCGGCGGCACGGTCGGTCCCGTTCCCGCCTACAACAGCAACGGACTGTGGCTGACGCCGCCGGACCGGCTGGCCGCTGAAGCGGCGGCGCTCGTGGCTGAAGGAGGGTTCACCGGCCTAAAGCTGAGACTGGGAAGAGAAAAGCTGGCCGACGATCTGGCCGCAATCTCCGCCGTGCGGGAGGCGGCCGGCGCCGATGTGAAGCTCATGTGCGACTTCAACCAAGGCTTGTCGCTGGGCGACGCGCTGGTGCGATGTCACGGTCTCGACGACCACGGGCTCTATTGGTTTGAGGAGCCCACGACCTACGACAATATTCCGGGCTATGCTCAGCTTGCGCGTGAGCTGAAGACTCCGGTTCAGCTCGGGGAGAACTTCTACGGCCCTCGCCTGCTGTATCAAGCCCTGCTCGCCGGCGCGGGCGACTACGTCATGCCCGACCTGATGCGCGTTGGCGGCGTCAGCGGGTGGCTGCGTGCGGCAGCGATCACAAGCGCTGCGGGCATTCCGATGTCCACGCACCTCTACCCGGAGATGGCTGCGCATCTCATGCGCGTCACCGATACCGCGCACTGGCTTGAGTGGCAAGATTGGGCCGACCCGATATTGCGCGAGCCCTTCGAAATCAAGGGCGGTCATCTCATGGTTCCCGACAGACCTGGCCAGGGCATACAATGGGACGAGAAGGCGGTTGCAAAGTTTGCATTGTGAGTCAGGCAGCGCACTCGGCGGGATCGCGCCCAACCGTGCCATTCAGGGGACGCGCGGAACTGGGGTTTCATGTTTTTCCGGCGTGGCCTCCGCGCGCCTTTGATGGCAAGCGTTGGGCCTCACGGCGGCAGCCGCAATTCCCTTAACCGCATGGAGACAAGATGCTGAAAGGCTACACACTTCCTCGTACGCCTCGTGGCACGTCCAGTCTTGCCCCCTCGCCGCCCTGGCACTACGTCGGCACTGCTCTCGCGGTTGAGTTTGAGGCCGACCCCGCTGCAGCAGCGGCCTTCCTGCCGCAAGGTCTTGAACTTCAATCGGGGCGCTGCGCTGCCTATTTCTCCGAATGGCAGTACGCCAGCGAAACGGGCGAAGAATATCTGGATCCGATCACCAGCCAATACCGGGAAACCATCGTCTTGCTGTCGGCCAGTTTTGAAGGCGCGCCGGTCGCATACTGCCCGTTCATTTGGGTTGATCAAGACGTGTCTCTCATGCGTGGCCTGATTCAAGGTTGGCCGAAGCAAATTGGATCGACGTGGATTACGAGAGCTTGCGATCTACCGTCAAAGGCTGCGCCCGTTGTTGGCCCGGGGGGCAGGTTTGGTGCAACACTTTCCGTGAAAGAACGTCGACTGATCGAAGCGCAAATTACCCTGAGCGCGCTCTCCGATACCCTTCCCTCGCCAAGTTTTGCACGGGCCGTGAACACGCGCTATTTCCCGGAGCTTGTCGCAGGCAAGCATGATCTTCCCGCCGTTCATGAGTTGGTTCAGTTGAAATCGCGCGACGTCTACATTTCACCCATATGGAAAGGTGGGGCCACACTGCAAGTTTTCGAGCACCCTTACCTCGAACTTCCGGATCTGCGGCCAATCGCGGTAATTGCCGGATACCGCTTTTCTTTTGCGTTTACCGTTGACGACATGCTTCCTCTTCGTGACCTCCGAACGCGGGTGCGGGCCCAATAGCCTAAAGACAGACACGTGCGACTAATCGGAAAGCTCGACTCACCTTATGTAAGGCGCGTCGCAATTTCGCTGGAATGGCTAGGAGTTCCGTTCGAACACGAAGCGGTCTCCGTGTTCAGCGCCTTCGCCGAGGTTCAGCGCAGGCCGATCGCCCTGACGGGCGCCGGCCTTAGCTCAAACGTTGGCGGCCAATAATCGTCATGTAATGGTTGAAATCGATCGGAGAAATGCACGATGAAGCTCTACGCCTCCCCCGCCAGTCCGTTCGCGCGCAAGATCCGCGTAATGCTGATCGAGAAAAACATCGGCCACGACGTCGAAATGATTAACCTTTGGGAACCCAACGATCTCCAAGAGACCAATCCGATCGGCCAGGTGCCCGCGCTCAAACTCGATGACGGACGCGTTCTGATCAACTCCCCGCTGATTGCGGACTTTGTGGACAGCAACTATCCAAGTCCGCGCTTCATTCCCGCGGACGCTGACGGCCGCATCGAGGTCAGGCGCTGGGAGGCACTCGCCGACGGTACCATGGGCGCGGTAGGCACGAGCCTCTACGAAATGCGCTTCCACGACGAAGCGAAACGCAGTCAGGCTTGGCTGGACCGGCAGCGCGGCAAGATCGACGCCGGACTGGCGCTGCTCGAAGGGATGCTGGGCAATCGCCCGTGGTGCGTAGGGGACGTGATGAGCCTCGCCGATATCGCAATCGCCTGTCACCTCGGCTTTATTGCTTTGCGTGCGCCACAATACTTTCCACAGGAAAAATATCCGAACCTGGCGCGGCTCTGGAAGACCATGGAAGCGCGTGAATCGCTGAAGAAGACTGCGCCGCCCTCGGGTTGAGGCCCAAATCACCATGAATTCGTTTAGTGAGAGGCGCCTAACTTTTGCGTGCACCGCGACGCGCCGCGAGCGGCACGTGGATGACGCGGAGCGTTATGCCGCAGGGAACGGCATTCCTGTGAACGAGTACACGCCCTTGACACAGCCTGCGCGAGCACATTAGCATGAACTTGGTCCACCAGCCCCCATGCGGGACGGCCCAGAACGGGTTTCATCTCACCTACGCGCCGGAGGAAACATGAAGACGCACACCAAAACAGCACTCGCCGCCATCCTCGTCATTGTCCTGGCAACGGCGGCAGCCAGCGCTCAACAAGCGCCATCCGCGCCTCCGACGACGTCCTATGGAGCGCCGATTGGGCTTGAGGCGGCGAAAGAAGTGATGGCTGCCGCTGAGGCGGAGGCCGTGAAGAACAACTGGAGCATGGCCATCGTCATCCTCGACAGCACGGGGCATATGGTGATGCTGCACAAGCTGGACAACACGCCGTACGGCTCGATCCTGGTCGCCGAGGACAAGGCGCGCACCGCGCTTGACTACAGGTGTCCGAGCAAGGTGTTCGACGACATGGTGGCGCAGGGCGGCATCGGCATGCGCATACTCGGGCTCCGCGGAGCGACTCCGTTGGAGGGCGGCCTTCCCATCATCGTGGATGGCAAGATCATCGCGGCCATCGGTGTCTCCGGCGCGACTCCGGTTCAGGATGGCCTAGTCGCCAAAGCGGGTGTCGACGCGGCGAAGTGAACTTCACGGCTGCCGGGCGATCGGCACGCGCGAGCTCGAAAGCGACGCGCGAAAAATGCAGCCGCGCGCAAGGTAGCGATTCTGCCGGCAGGCTGTGACAAGCGCACACAGTCAGCCGACATCAAGGCTGGATTGCGCCGCGCACGCAAAAAAACGGAAAGCGCCGCGCAAGCGCATCCAGGTCTGCCGCGACAGAGACCCCCTCCGGACAAAAGCCGACGCCGCCGCTCGCGCGGAATTCCTGCAGCGCGTAGCGGCGCACGCCCAGATCGGCGAGCGTCCGGGTCAGCCGTTCGAGTTCTGCGGGACTAAGGATCCCGGCGTGCCAGGTGGTGCGGAATTCGCAGTCGATGCCGCTTGCAAGCAGTGCCACCGCGCTGGCGAGGGCCGCCTTCCCGCTCGAGCGCACGCCGGTGATGCGTTCATAGGCCGCGTCAAACGGCGCTTTGGCATCGAAGCCGACCCAATCGACCAAGGGAAGCAGTTGTGCGAATCGGCGCGGGTAGATGCCGGCGCTGTGCAGACCGATGCGGTAGCCCAGGTCCTTCGCTGCGCGCATCGCCCGGGCGAGCCCCGGCTGGGCGGTCGGCTCGCCGCCGCTGAACACCACGGCATCGAGCAGCCCGCGGCGGCGCCGAAGGAAACCCAGCACTTCGCTCCAGGCGATGCCGCTCTCGGCAGTGCCCGCCTGCAGGTGCGAATTATGGCAATAGCGGCAGCGCCAGGGGCAGCCGTGGCAGTACACCACCGCCGCCAGTTCGCCGGGGTAGTCGGTCGCCGAAAGCGGCGTCAGCCCGCCGATACGCAGCGGCACTGCCGCCGGATCAGGGCAGACTGGCGCGGCGCTCGGTGAAAAACTTGCGTTCGTGGTGCTCACCTTTCTTGCCGATATTGAAGGACGCCACCGGCCGGTGGTAGCCCATCACGCGGGTCCACACTTCGCAGCGCTGGCGCTCATCGTCGCGCAGTTCGATTTGCGTGAAAGCCCGGGCCTCGGTAATCGCGTTCATGGCATTCCTTCTCGGTTGTTGTGGATCCGCGTTCTACGCGGCTTCGGCTTCGCCGCGTTTTTTCGCCAGCAGATCTTCGTCGCAACGCGGGCAGAATTCGTGCTCGCCCGCGAGATAGCCGTGCCTGGGGCAGATCGAAAACGTCGGCGTCACGGTGATGTAAGGCAGACCGAAGCGCTCGAGCGAACGGCGCACCAGTTTCTTGCACGCATCGACCGAAGTGAGGCGCTCGCTCATGTACAGGTGCAGCACCGTGCCGCCGGTGTATTTGCGCTGCAGCTCGTCCTGCCGTTCCAGCGCCTCGAACGGGTCGTCGGTGAAACCCACCGGCAGCTGCGATGAATTGGTGTAGTACGGCATCTCGGCCGTGCCCGCCTGCAGGATGCCGGGGAAGCGCTTCCTGTCCTCCCGCGCAAAGCGGTAGGTCGTGCCCTCGGCCGGCGTCGCCTCGAGGTTGTACATGTGGCCGGTCTCCTCCTGAATCGCCACGATGCGCGCGCGAATGTGATCGAGCAGCCGGCAGGCGAAACCATGGCCCCACTGGCTGGTGAGGTCGTGTTCATCGACGCTGAAGTTGCGGATCATTTCGTTGATGCCGTTCACGCCGATGGTGGAGAAATGATTGCGCAGCGTGCCGAGATAGCGCTTGGTGTAAGGAAACAGTCCCGCATCCATGTAGCGCTGGATCACCTTGCGCTTCAGCTCGAGGCTGTTCTTGGCCAGATCCATCAGCTCGTCGACGCGCGCCAGGAGCGCCGCCTCGTCGCTGCGGTACAGGTAACCCAGCCGCGCGCAGTTGAGCGTCACCACGCCCACCGAACCGGTCTGCTCCGCCGACCCGAACAGACCGTTGCCGCGCTTCAGCAGCTCCCGCAGGTCGAGCTGCAGGCGACAGCACATCGAGCGGATCATATTGGGTTTGAGCTCGGAGTTGATGAAATTCTGAAAGTACGGCAGGCCGTATTTGGCGGTCATCGCAAACAGCAGCGTGGCGTTTTCCGACTCCCAGTTGAAATCCGGCGTCATGTTGTAGGTCGGGATGGGGAAGGTGAACACCCGGCCCAGGTGGTCGCCCGTGGTCATGACTTCGATGTAGGCGCGGTTGATCATGTCCATTTCGCGCTGCAGCTCGCCGTAGGCGAAGGGCATCTCCTCGCCGCCGATGACCGGGACCTGCTCGCGCAGATCTTCCGGACACACCCAGTCGAAGGTGAGATTGGTGAACGGCGTCTGCGTGCCCCAGCGCGAGGGCACGTTGAGGTTGTAGATCAGCTCCTGGATGCACTGCTTCACCTCGGTGTAGGACATGTCGTCCTTGCGGATGTAGGGTGCCATGTAGGTATCGAAGGAGGAGAACGCCTGCGCGCCGGCCCACTCGTTTTGCAGCGTGCCGAGAAAATTGACGATCTGCCCGACCGCGCTCGACATGTGCTTGGGCGCAGCCGCCTCGACCTTGCCCGGCACTCCGTTCAGGCCTTCGTGCAGCAGCGCTCGCAGCGACCAGCCGGCGCAGTAACCGGCGAGCATGTCCAGATCGTGGATGTGGATGTCGCCCTCGCGATGGGCGCGCCCGGCCTCTGGCGCATAGACGTGGTTAAGCCAGTAGTTGGCCACCACCTTGCCCGACACGTTCAGGATCAGGCCGCCCAGCGAATAGCCCTGGTTGGCGTTGGCATTGACGCGCCAGTCGCGCCGCTCCAGATATTCGTTGATCGAAGTTTCCACGTCTACCGCGGTGCGGCTGTCTTCGCGCAGGCGCCGGTGCTGCTCACGGTAGGCGATGTAGGCACGCGCGGTACGATAATAGCCGGCGGCGAGAAGCGCCAGCTCGACGCTGTCCTGGATGCGCTCGATGTCGGGCACGCTGCCGGCGGGCAGCGTGGCGATGTCGGAAAGCACGCGCTCGGCCACCGGGTCGAGCGCGGCGCGCTCGAATTCGCCGGTGGCGGCGCGCGCGCGCTGCATTGCGTTCACGATCTTGGCCGCATCAAACTCGACCAAATTGCCGTCGCGCTTGCAGATGCTCTGCGGCAGGCCGGCGATTTTGAACAACGGGGAATCGATCGGAATCCGGCTCATGCTTTTGTCCTGTTTATTGTTTTTCTTGGATCTTCGATACAAGATACTGTGGTGAGATCGTAAGTTAGCCCACCCTATAGTGGTCCGCAACGCCGCCGGGGCCGTGAAGGCTGGTTTTTTTGGGATTTTGTGACCTGGATCAAATATCGGGCCGCCGCGACGGCGCGGTCGGTTCAGGCGTACCCGGCACGCTTCGTGCTTGCCACCGCGGTGCGCGCAGCGCCGAAGATACTGATCCAGGCGATGCGCCAGTCAAAACACCGGAGGCATGCCTCTTTCTTGGGCACCCAAAGCCGATGCGGGCTACGTAGGATAAGGCTCCAGAGTGATCTGCTCCACCGGGCAGCCCATGGCCTTGGCGATGGCGTCAAGGCTGCCGTCATCTACCGCGACCGGCTGGAACTCAGCAGCTCCGTCCTTACTGTCAATGAAGGATCTGGCAGCGTTCTCGGAAGCCCAGACGACGACCGGATCAGGCGCTACGCCAGCCACTTGGACGCAAATTGGGAAGCCGTCTGACTTGTAGACGATTGCATACATGAGCACCCTCCAAATGCAATGGGCCCGTCAACCCCATCGAAAGCAGACCGCGAACCCTGTCCAGAGCAGGGTTCGGCGTAACTTTAACCCAATTTTGCCGGCGCTGCGCAAACCTTGCGCCATGTGCACGCAGGCCCGCCCTACGGCCGCGGAGAATCCGCGCGCCAGGCGACCTTGCTTGACCTGGATCAAACGCCCGCTGCTTTCGCCGATCACACTGGACGCCACGCAAACCAATCGATCGGGAGGTGAACGGCATGAGGCTTAGCTTCCTCGGCGGCGCCGGCGAGGTCACCGGCTCGTGCACCCTGGTGGAGGCCGGGGGCGCGCGCTTTCTGGTGGACTGCGGCATGTTCCAAGGCGGGCACGAGGCCTGGGCGAAAAACCTGTCGGCGCTCGATTTCGACCCGCGCCACCTCGATTTCGTCGTGCTCACCCATGCGCATATCGACCACTCCGGCCTCGTTCCGCGCCTGGTTGCCCTGGGTTACAGTGGACCGATCCACGTCACGGCAACCACGGCCGAACTGCTCGAGGTCTTGCTGCAGGACAGCGCCCATTTGCAGGAACGGGAGGCCGAGTGGCGATCACGGCACCGCGACGCTCGCCGCCGCCAGCCGATGGCGCCTCTGTACGCGGTGGATCAGGCGCGCGCCTGCCTCAAGCAGCTGCACACGATCGATTACGACACCGAGTTTCGCCCGCATCCCGCAGTCACCTGCCGCTTCCACGACGCCGGCCACATCCTCGGCTCGGCCATCGTCGATGCCCGCGTGCGCATGGCTTCCGGCACGCGCCGTCTGGTTTTTTCGGGGGACCTGGGCCAGGCGGCAAACGGGCTGCTGCCGGCGCCGGCACCTATCGACAGCGCCGACGCGCTCCTGGTCGAATCGACCTACGGCAATCGAGCGCACAAGACGCCGGAGGAAACGCAGGCCGAACTGGTGCGCGCCATTTCCGGCACGCTCGCCAGGGGCAATGTCATTATCCCGGCGTTCGCCGTCGGCCGCACCCAGGCAGTGCTCTACGCCCTGGCTGAACTGGCGCGCGCGGGAAGGCTGCCGCCACTGCGCGTGTTCATCGATTCACCCATGGCCGAAAAAGCCACCGTGATCACGCGCAGGCACCTGGAGCTGCTCGCCCCGCCGGTGCGAGCGCTCGACGAATGGATGCGGCGCAATCCGGCCGAACTGCAACTGCGCTACACGCATGAAGTCGAGGATTCGATGGCGCTCAACCAGGTGAGGAGCGGCGCCATCATCATCTCGGCGAGCGGCATGTGCGATGCCGGTCGCATCAAGCACCATCTGCGCTGGAACCTGCCGCGCAGCGAATGCGCCGTGCTCATCACCGGGTTCCAGGCCGAAGGAACCCTGGGCCGCCGCCTGGTGGACGGCGCGCGCAACGTGCGCATTTTCAACGACGACATCCCGGTGCGCGCGCAACTCCACACCATCGGCGGCCTCTCGGCACATGCCGACCGGGACCGGCTGCTCGCCTGGCTGCGCGGCTTTGCGCATGCGCCGGGAAACACCTTTGTGGTCCACGGCGAGCGCGAAACCAGCGTCGGCTTCGCTGCCGCGGTGAAGAGCGAGCTCGGCTGGACCCGCGTCGAAGCACCGCAGCGCGGCGAGACACGCATGATCACATGACGGTGCGGCGCGTTAGCGAAACAATTCCGCCCTAGGATCGCCGCTTGAGCAGACCCGCCGGGTCGAGGATGCGGACGCTGCGGCCGCTGACGCGAACCAACCCAGACTGCGCCAGTTCACGCAGAATGCGGGAAAAATGCTCGCGCGTGATGTTGAGCCGGGAGGCGAGCACGCTCTTGCTCGCCGCCAGCAACACATCGGCCGGCTGCTCCGGACTCGCGCCCTCGGGCAGCGCTGCCAGCAAATAGTCGATTACGCGCTCGGTGGCGTCTTTCAGCGTATACGCCTCGATGTCGGCGACCAGCCGGTACAGGCGCAGCGACATCTCGTCCAGCATGCGGCGCGCGAACCCGGGATTGCGCTCGATTGCGGCGAGGATCGCGCTCGAGCGGATAAACAGCAGGAGTGAATCGATAAGGGCCTCGGCGCACAGCATGTGGGGCTTGCCCAGGAACATGACCGCCTCGCCGAAACTCTGGCCCGGCCCGAGGATCTCGACCACCTTTTCCCCCCCCGCGCGTGCGCGCAGCGCGAGCTTCACCCGGCCGATCACGATGACGTAGAAACCGTCGCAGGGATCGTCGCGACGAAACAGGACCGTACCGGCGGCCGCGCGCTGTTCGC
Source organism: Pseudomonadota bacterium (assembly GCA_043805375.1). Classification (GTDB taxonomy): domain Bacteria; phylum Pseudomonadota; class Gammaproteobacteria; order Burkholderiales; family SG8-39; genus 2-12-FULL-64-23. Next base: position 18,066 of record JAZDIA010000116.1, on the reverse strand, counting down.
TGGTGGCGGCGCCGATGGCCTCGAGCGCGTACGCATCGAGTTCGCGGAACAGCGGCAGGTTGCGCAGGAAATCCAGAGTGCTGAACGAGTCCTTGTGCGTGCCCATGGCGTGCGCTAGTTCGCAAACAGTTGCGACTGGTGAAGCGTGACGCCGCCGAAGACAGCTGCGACGGGACCAATGGAAACAGCATTGCGCGGCACGAAGATTTGCATTCTCATCGCTTGCCTCTTGCACATCGCCCTAAGGGGAGGGGAAATCGAAAATCAGTCTGAATGCCTCTACTGTGGCCGATCTGCATAATTTGGTTTTTGTAAATACCCCAAAATCTACCCGCAGCGCATGCACGCTACACTCTATAGAACGCGCGAAGCGACAGCAGCATCTTACCCTTGGCACCGCCTTGAAGCATGGACACTTCGCCGTTACAGCGTGGCAAGGTCAATACGACGCGCGGCAGCGACGCGCGCGTGCGCACGGTCGCTGAACCTTGTTGCGCCCTGCACCGGGCCTTTTGCCGCCATGTGAGCGCTCTTTCCTACCTTCTTGCGGCGTTCTCGATTACCTCAGCCACCCACGTATTCAGGCTTTTCCCTTGCGACTCGGCGGCCATAGCTGCGCGCGCATGGAGATCAGGCGCCAGTCGCAGGCGGAATTGTCCTGAGTACGGGCGATTGGGCTCCTGTCCAAGTTTCTCGCAAGTGGCCAAGTAATCATCAACGGCTTCCCTGAAAGCCTTCCGCAGTTTGGCAACGCTCTCCCCGTGAAAGCCGATAACGTCACGAATGCCGGCGACATGACCGACAAAGCAGCCGTCTTCCTCGCTGTATTCAACACGGGCGGCAAACCCCTTGTGCATCATCGTGTTCATGGTCTTACTTACAAATTGCCGTCGACATCAAATACGGCCTACGAGCCGAATTTCAACAAACTGCTAGGGCTCGAACTCCGGATCTGCGCATTACCAGGCAGACGCTTCGCGTCCGCCTCTGATCAACCTTTCATCGCCCGCGCAGCCGCCATCGCCACGGTGGCGACCTTGCGGTCGTCGTTCATCTTCCTGAACGCCTGGCGCTCGTTGAGCATCTTCAGGTACGGCCTCACGGGGGCGCAATCTTCGAGCACATCGCGGCCGTAAATAATCTTGCTAGCCAGCGACACCAGCGGCAGATGCACGCCCGCGGCGCAGTCGGCGTAGGTCAGGTTGGCGCCGGCGATGAAGGGCGAGAACCTGGCGAGTTGCTTGAACGCGCGCACGCCCTTGGCCAGGTCCTTCTCCACCTGCTTTTCGATCTCGTCCGAGGCCGTGCCGCCGAAGAAGGCCTGCGTGTACAGGCGGCGCGCCACCAGTTCCATGTGCAATTCCACAATCGTGATGAGTTCTCGCACCCGCGCGCGCTCGAACACGTCCTTCGGGTAGAGCGGATTCTCCGGATACCGGTCTTCGAGGTATTCGCAAATCACCTGCGACTCGCACAGAAACTGGCCGTCGATTTCGAGGTAAGGCACCTTGCCCATGGGCGAGCGCTTCAGGTAAGCCTCGTCCTGCGAGGTCTTGCAGTACAGCTCCTCGAACGGGATGCCCTTTTCCAGCAATGCCACCTTGACCTTGTTGTAATAGTTGCTGACTGCAAATCCGCCCAGCTTCAACATCGTCGCTTCCCCTTCAATTACTTAGGTTCAGGCCGTCTTGGCCGATTTGGGCGCGCCGCAGAACCCCTCCACCTGGGCGCGCAAGTAAGTTTCCGGGCGGGCGATACCGAATCCCTGCTTCTCCGCCACCGGCATGGTGCCGGTGAACCGATCCATCATCCCTGCCTCTTGTCTATTCCGTTTCTATCGCCTTCAATCCTAGCACGGCTTGAACTTGTCCTTCGCTGCCGGCGTCTCCGGCGGCGTGTGGAACCTCGCCAACGGCTACATCATCATGCGGCCGCGGCTGAGCGCAGCCTGAGGCTGGCTTGCGTATGCGGGTTGATTTGTTTCAGCCCGGCGATGAATTCTTCGAACGGCAGATCGTGGTTTTTTTTCAACTGCCGCGCGCGCTTTTTCAGCTCCGCCCAGGCAAACTCGCGCGGCTGCTGCTTGAAAGCGAAGGCGATGAGATTGACCCGGTCGGCCGCGTTGAGGCAGGCCACGTGCCCGTCGAAGCTCTTCTCTATGCGCTGCAAGAAAGCATCGAGCGTCTTTTCCGCCGCCATGAAATTGACTGCCATCACCCCGCCGGGCCGCAGCGCGGCGCAAGCCGCGTCATAGAACGCCTGGCTGCACAGCACCGCCGGCTGCCTGCCGTCGTCGAAGCCGTCCACCAGCAGCACGTCGGCTGATTCGGCGCGGTCTGCGACGTAATCGGCGCCGCAGGCGATTTCCACTTTCAGGCGCGCATCGTCCGCGGGGAAATGAAACATGCTGCGCGCCGCCGCTAGTACCTTGCGATTGATCTCGACCACCGTCGTGCGCGTCCCCGGCATGCGCTGGTGAATGTAGCGCGCAATCGAGCCGCCGCCCAGGCCGATCATGAGCACCTCGCGCGGCAGCGGCTGGAACAGGAGGAAAGCCATCATCGCGCGGGTGTAGTCGAGCGCCAGTTCGTCCGGGCGCGCGAGCCGGATCGAGCTCTGGATCGCGTCGCCGCCCAGGTGCAGCGAGCGCACGCCGTTTTCCTCGCTCACCTCGACGCTGGCTCGGCCCAGGGCGAGCCCACTTTTAGTTCTTGTCATTTTCCCGGCTCATCCGCAAACTGGCGCACTGTTCAATTCGAAGCGGCTGATCATCATGCATTGTGCCAAAAAATGTGGCCTATTTCTGCTTATCGCGTTTATCGCCGCCGCTATCGGCGCAGCGGTCGGTCTGAGCTACGCGGCCGATTGGCTCAGCGCCGGCGACCGGCCGCAGAAAGCCGACGCCATCCTGGTGCTGGGCGGCAGCTATTCGCGCCCGTTCCAGGCGGCTGAGCTCTACCGCCAGGGCCTCGCCCGCAGGATCTACGTCAGCGTGCCGGCGCGCGAGGACCAGCACCGGCTGCTGGACGAGGCCGGCATTGCGTTTCCGCGCGAGGAAGAGGTCGTGCGCGAGGTGCTGCTCAAGAAGGGTGTTCCCGCAAGCGCGATCGAGTACCTCGGCACGGCTTCGGTGAGCACCGCGGCAGAGGCGCAGGCGGCGCGCGCGCTCTTCGCCAAGGGGGCGCCGCGCCTTCTCGTCGTGACCTCCGCTTATCATCTGCGCCGCAGCAGGATGATTTTCTCCGACGCCCTGCCCGCGGCCGACATCCGCGTGATCGCCACCAGCTACGATCCTTTTCCGCAGGCGTGGTGGAAAGACCAGAGCGCCGCGCGCAACGTGCTGCTGGAACTGGCCAAGATCGCCTATTACCAGCTCGGCGGACGTTTCTAGCGGCCTGAACCGGGGGGCGGTTCGACGAGCAGCAAGGCACGGCGCAACAGGCGCGAAGCCGCCGAAGCGGGCCCTAACGCGAAAACAAAATTTCGCCTGTGCTGCGTTCTGCGCGGTTCATTTCAAGCGCGCGCAAACGACGGCGGCTACTGCGCCAGCGCGCGCTCGACGAAATCGAGCCGGTCCTGGCCCCAGAAAATCTCTCCGTCGATGACGTAGCTCGGCGCGCCGAACACGTTGCGCGCCACGGCCTCCTGCGTATAACTCTCGTATTCGGCCTTCACCGCCTCCGATTGCGCCGCGGCCGCCAGTTGCCCGGCGTTCATGCCCTGTTCTTTACAGATCGCGCTCAGGGTTTCGGCATCGGCGACGTTGCGCTCCTCGACCCAGCAGGCGCGCAGCACGGCGCCGGCAAGCTGCATCGCCGCGCCGCGGCCGCCGTTGCGACTCGCGGCGACGATGAATTGCGCGGCGAGGTCGGCCGGCGCCGGGAAGAACCTGGGCTCCAGGTTGAGCGGCAGCTTGAGGTGGTCGCGGAAACGCTTGAGTTCCACCAGGCGATAGGCCTGGCGCTGCGGCGCGCGCTTCGCCGGCGGCAAGCCGCCCGAAACCGAAAAGATCTTGCCGAAATCGGCCGGCTTGACGTTGACGACGGCGCCGTGTCGCTTCGCCATCTCGGCGAAGCGCGCGTGACCCAGATAGGTCCAGGGCGAAATCGGCGAAAAATAATAGTCCACGGTCTTGCTCATAGCCTCTCCTTTCTTGTCAATTTCCGCCATCTTAGTCGAAAATCGGCCGCCGCCTGGAATAGCGAACTCAGGCAACCGGAGTTGGTGCATACTATTTCTTGATCGAATTCCGGAGCGCGCGATGAAACGACCTCTGCTGCAAACCACCATCGTCGGCAGCCTGCCCAAGCCGGCGTGGCTGGCCGAACCGAAAAGACTCTGGGCGCCCTGGCTGCTCCAGGGAGAGGCCCTCGCCGACGGCCTCCGGGACGCGGTGCGCCTGGCGCTGCGCGAGCAGGAGTCGGCCGGCATCGATATCGTTACTGACGGCGAGCAGACGCGGCGGCATTTCGTCACCACCTTGATCGAGAATCTGGACGGTGTCGATTTCCAGAACAAGAAGACGGTGCGCATCCGCAATCGCTACGACGCCGACGTGCCCATCGTGGTCGGTCCGGTGGCGCGCCCGAGGCCCATATTCGCCGAGCATGCCAGATTCCTGCGCGCCGAGACCGACAGGCCGGTCAAGTTCACCCTCCCCGGCCCGATGACCATGGTGGACACGCTCTACGACGGCTATTACAGGAGCCGGGAGAAGCTGGCGCGGGAGTTTGCCAAGATTCTCAACGCCGAAGCGCGCGAGCTCGAAGCCCTCGGCGTGAACGTGATCCAGTTCGACGAACCGGCGTTCAATGTGTTCATGGACGAGGTGCGCGACTGGGGTATGGAAACGCTGGAGGCCGCAGCGGCCGGACTCAAGTGCAAGACCGCGGTGCACATCTGCTATGGCTACGGCATAAAGGCCAACGTCGACTGGAAGAAGACCCTGGGTTCGGAATGGCGCCAGTATGAATCCACTTTTCCGCTGCTGGCAGAATCCAAGATCGACCAGGTGTCGCTCGAATGCGCTAACTCCAAAGTGCCGCTGGAACTGATCGCATTGCTCAAGGGCAAGGATGTCATGGTCGGCGCGATCGATGTCGCCAGCGAGGAAGTCGAGACGCCGGAAAAGGTCGCGCAGACGCTGCGCGCGGCGCTGAAGTACGTCGCGCCGGAGAAGCTCTATCCGTGCACCAACTGCGGCATGGTACCCTTGCCGCGCGAGGTGGCGCGGGGCAAGCTCAAGGCGCTCGCCGCGGGCGCAGCCATCGTGCGCAAGGAACTTGCAAGCCGCTGACGCGCGACGCCCCGAAGGTCTCGATCCCCCTTCCTCGGTCCCGCTTGACGGGAGAGGGGAAAGTCCCCACCTCTTCTGGTGGTCCCGACCTTCGGTCTCCCACCTTGGGGGACGCAATAACACCCGGTCGGGGAGGTCAGGGTGGCGCCGGTCTAACCCGCTGCGCGAGCAGACTCACGTTACATCTTGAAACAATTCCTTACCACTTTGGTCGCGCGAACTTGCTAGCCTGAACTCCTGTGCGGCGACTGGAGTGATAAATCATGAAAACATCGTTTAAGGCAATCGGGACCTTCGTCCTGATCTTGTTCGGAACGCTGGCGAGCGGTTCTGCGATGGCGCAGCACCGCGGTCATGGCGGCGGTTATGGCGGCGGCTATGGTTACGGCGGGAACGTGCGCTTTGGCATTTCTCTTGGTTTTCCGATTTACGCGCCCGGCTATTTCCCGGCGCACTATTACCCTTATCCGGCATACGCCTATCCTGCGCCCGGGTATATCTATCCCTATCCTGCGACAGTGATGGGATCTTCCTCACCGCCGGTATATGTCGAGCAGGGCGCAGCCCAGGCGGCGCCCCCGCAGGCTCAGACTCAGGCTCGGGGGGACTGGTATTACTGCGCCGCGTCCAAGAGCTATTACCCTTACGTAGGCGAATGTCCCGCCGGCTGGCAACGCGTGCCGGCGCAACCGCCTTCACGCTAATCCCAGGAGCATTCAGTCATGTCCAGGTTATTGCGTGTTTCACCGCTTGTGGCGCTGCTGATGCTCGGCGCGTGCACGACCATACCGACCGGACCGAGCGTCATGGCGATGCCGGGAACCGGCAAGAGCTTCGATCAATTCCGCGGCGACGATGCCGATTGCAGGCAGTTCGCGCTTAGCCAGGTCGGCGGCGCGACAGCGAACGAAACCGCCGTCGAAAGCGGCGTGAAAAGCGCTGCAGTAGGCGCTGCGGTGGGCGCGCTGGCCGGCGCCGCGATGGGCGGACAGCAGGGCGCTGGCGTCGGCGCGGGAGTGGGATTATTGGCAGGCAGTGCCGCCGGCGCCGGGGCCGGCCAGGCTTCCGGGTATGCTTCGCAGCGCCGCTACGACAATGCCTACATTCAGTGCATGTATGCCAAAGGCGATCGCGTTCCCGTGTCAGGCCAGATGATGCCCGCACCTGCGCGGGCGCTCAATCCGCCGCCGCCCGCAAACGCCTATGCGCCTCCACCACCGCCTCCCGGTTACCCGCCGCCTCCACCCCCGGGCGTGGCGCGTTGAGTGCCGTGGATCGATGACGGTCGGTCGCGCGACGCAACCGGGAATACCTGCGCGGGATAGTGCGACGAGTGTGCTCGAACCAGAACGTCCCTAAGCGATGGCACCCGACTGAATCCGCTTGACGCCGGCCTTTTTCATCTTGTCCCAGGCGGCAGCGAGCGAGCCCTGGGTATCGATGCCGCGGGAGGCATCCTCGATCACCGCGGCCGCAAAACCGAGCTTGCGCGCATCGAGCGCGGTCCAGGCGACGCAAAAGTCGGTGGCCAGCCCGCAAACGTAAACGCTGTTGATGCCGCGACTCTTGAGGTAGCCATCGAGCCCGGTCTTGGTCTTGCCGTCCGCCTCCATGAACGCCGAATAGCTGTCAACATCCTTGTGGTAACCCTTGCGGATGATGAGCTGCGCCGTCGGGATCGCGAGGTGCTTGTCCAGTTTGGCGCCATCGGTCCCCTGCACGCAGTGGTCTGGCCAAAGGACTTGGTTACCATAGCCCAGCTTGACCGATTCGAACGGTTTTTTGCCGGAATGCGAGGAGGCGAAGGAGACGTGTCCGGGTGTGTGCCAATCTTGCGTCAACACCACGTTCTGGAAGCTCTTCGCCAGCGTGTTGATGAGCGGGACGATCTCGTCGCCCTTCGCCACCGCGAGGCTGCCGCCGGGGATGAAACAGTTTTGCACGTCGACCACGATCAGCGCATCTTTCGGTCCGAGCTTGATTTTGGATTGTGCGAACACCCGCGCCGCACTCGCGCCCATGCCTGCCGCAAGCATCACTCCGCCGGCGCGCCTCAGAAATTCCCTGCGTTGCCCGTTTTCCATCGCATCTTCCCTTTTCAAGCGAATACCGAATCAAGCTCCTGCGAGCTGCCGCAAAAATTTCCGTACGCGGTTCGCATTGACACCGAAACCACTGCGGCCGACTCGCGACAGCGAGCGCACGTCCACTCGGGTGCCGTTGCCGCTCGACGTGACGCGAACGACTATATCATCCTTGAAACCGACCAACAACGTGCTGCCCGAGAAAATCGAAAGCGCGATAGAACGCGCACATCACATCAACACGCAGGCATCGAGCGATGCAGCTTTACACACGCGCCGGCCAGAATGCCCGGGCGAGGCTCTGCCCCAGGCGATACAAAGCGTGGTTGGCCGCTGCCACCACGCCCCCCATGGTAATAAAGCCGTGCGCCATGCCTTCGAAACATTCGTACAGCACCGGCACTCCGGCGGCAACCAGCCGGTCGGAATAGGCACGGCCCTCGTCCAGCAGCGGATCGTAGCCGGCGGTGACGATGTGCGCCGGCGGCAGGCGCGCGAGATCGGCTGCGCGTATCGGAGATGCGCGCCAATCGTCGTAGTCCCCGGGCGAGAGGTAGTTGTCGCGAAACCAGAGCATATTGTTGCGGGTGAGCAGATAGCCGTCCCCGAACTTGGCGTGTGAAGCCGAATCCATGCGCTGGTCGGTCGCCGGATAGATGAGCGCCTGGAACATGGGGTGAGGCCCGCCCGCGTCGCGCAGGATAATCGCTACCACCGTGGCCAGATTGCCGCCGGCGCTGTCCCCGCCCAGCGCAATGCGCGCGGCGTCGATCCCGAGCGCGGTCCCCTGCGCCGCGACCCAGCGCGTCGCGGCGAGGCAGTCTTCCACCGCCGCGGGAAACTTGTGCTCCGGTCCCATGCGGTAATCGACCGCAATGACCGCGCAAAGCGCGTTGTTGGCAAGCGTGCGGCAGACGATGTCGTGCGTATCCAGATCGCCTATGGTCCAGCCGCCACCGTGAAAATAGACCAGTACCGGCAGCGGCGCGCCGGCCGCCGTGCCCAGGCCGCGATACAGGCGCAGGGGAATCGGCCCCGCCGGACCGCTCGCGGCGAGGTCGCGTGCGCTTTCCACCTCGGGGACGGGCGGGTAGAGGGCCGCGCGCGTCTCTTTGTACAGCCGGCGCGCCTCGTCTGCGCTCACCGTGTAGAACGGCGGCAAGGCGGACTCGGCGGCGCGCTCGATCACCCCCTGCATTTGCGGATCGACTGGCATGGCTACCTTTCCACGAAAATAACGTTTTCCGGCACGAAGTTCAGGCCGCGACGGCAGACCTCCGGCGCAGCGCGAGCCAGGCGATCGCTGCGCCGGCCACGTAGGCGGTGACCGGCAGTGTGGCAAGCGCCTTGTTGTCGGCGAGCGAGAAACCGGCCAGCGCCGCCAGCGAAATCAAGGTGACGTTGCCGGTGAACGGCATCGCCTGGCAGCCGGCGAGGAGAGCAACGCTTTTCTTGGCGTTTTCCATGGATGGAGGGCCCGTTGTTCCGCGGGCCGATGCCGGGTGGAGCGCATGGCCGGCTAAGGGCAAAGTCGGATTATAGGAGAGGGGGCGCAAACGCACCACGGCAAACAGCGGTGGCGCCCGTGGAAATTTGCGCGATACCGATTGACAAATTCCACGCTCTGATTCATTCTCGCGCTGCGTATCCCGCACTGGTGCAGGCGCCAACGCCGTCAATTACTCTAGGAGAGGAATCTCATGGCCATAAAGAAAAAGGCAGCAAGCAAGAAAACCGCAAGCAAAAAAACCGCAAGCAAAAAAACCGTCAAGGCTAAAGCCAAGCGCAAGCCGAACGCGGCGTTCATGAAACCGATGACCCCAAGCGCCGCGCTCGGCGCGGTGATCGGCGCAAGCGCAATGCCCCGAACCGAAGTGACCAAGAAAATCTGGATCTACATCAAGAAGAACAAGCTGCAAGACACCAAGAACCGGCGCATGATCAATGCCGACGAGAAACTCAAAGACGTGTTCGGCGGCAAAAAGCAGGTGTCGATGTTCGAGATGACCAAGTTGGTCAGCAATAACCTGAAATAAGTAACTGCGAGCGGCAAACGACAAGGGCGGCCTCGAGCCGCCCTTGTCGTTTCCGGGTGATCGGGAAAGGCCGCGCCGACTCGTTCCTGATCACGCTTTCTCGTTCAAGCCGCCGATTTCTGCCCTGCGCCAACTGCGTTGCGCTACACCGATCCGCGCTTGCCCAGCAGCTCGGCCACAAGCTGGCGCACCGCCTCGGCCGCCGCTCGCGGGCGGCGCTGGCAGGGGTGATGCGATCGACCAGGCCCAGGCGCTTGAACATGCCGAACGCCGTGCCCTTGAAATAGCCGAGGATAGGCGCATCGAGCAGGATGATGCACTTGAACAGTTCGGGGCGCTGCATCGTGCATGCTTACCAGTAATCTTCCACGCTGATCTGCCCGGGGTCGCGCCGGCGGTGCTTCTTCAGGCCGCGCGCCTGCAGCGCGTGCACGGTGTCGGCAACCATTGCCGGATTGCCGCAGACCATTAGCTGCGACGACTCGACTGCCAGTCTGACGCCCGCCCGGGTTTCCAGCCGCCCGTCTTCGATCGCCTTAGGAATGCGACCGCCGAGGGCGAAATCGGTGTCTTCGCGGCTGACCACTGGGACGAACACGAACTGCCCGGTATGGCGCGCGAGCAGCGACTGGATCTGGTCCTGGTAGCTCAGCTCCTCGGCGCGGCGCACCGCGTGCACCAGCACCACGCGCTCAAAACGCTGCCACGGCGCCTCGGTATTGAGGATGGAAAGAAACGGGCCGAGCGCGGTGCCGGTGGCGAGCAGCCATAAATGCTCGCCCGGCGGCACTTCCGCCAAGGTGAGAAAACCAGAGGCGTGCGGCGAGACGTAAACGGCGTCGCCGGCCTCGAGCTTGCATAAATGCGGCGTCAAGGACCTGCCGGGCAACACGACGTAATAGAACTCGTGCGGCCGCACCGCGGGTGCGTTGACGAAGGAATAGGGACGCCCCATCATCGCGCCATCGAGCGCGAGAGCCAGCTTGGCGAACTGGCCGGCCTGGAACGGGGCAATTTCCGCCTCGACCTGCAGCGAATACAATTGCCCGGCCCAGTGCTTCTGCGCGACCACTTTTCCTTCGACCCATTTGCTCATTGGATCAGGTAGGGCTCGGTGTAAAGCGACTCGACCTCGCCGCCCAGCATGACGATGCTGCCTGAGCGGCGGTTGTTTCCGGTGTCGCTGAATTCGAAATTATAGGTGCGGCGCAACGCCATGCGCCCGTCGGCGTCGCGCGCGAAGCGGAGCGACACGCATTCCACTGTCTCGTCCAGAAACAAAAGGCCGTCGCGCTCGCAGGCGCGCTTGCCCAATGCCAGCGCGCGCTCACGCGCGCGCATGCTGTCAAACCACAGCCAAACAAGCGCGGCAAGCAACAGCAGGATGGACAGTTCCGGCATGGACCCATTCTACATGGGGGCCGCGAGATCACGGTTCAACCCCTGCGCTTGTGGACCCGTGTTGGATGGTGCGCACGCCGGCAGCGCCGCGCCCGCTGATGATCGCAGAAAACGCGTCCGGCGTAATCCGCCTACGCAATCTTGCCTTGAGCAACCCCGGCAAGCAGCATAAACTTGCCGCAACGCGCTTTGCGCTCCGGCCAGGCTGCATTCATCCAGGGAGACCGACATGACGGAGTCCAGTTCCTATCCAGCACCCAAGGCACACGCCGAAGGCGAGCGCGTGCCGCAATCCGGGAACTTCGATGTCGGGGGGCGCACGGTCGATGCGGGCCGTGGTTGGGACTGGATCGTCGAGGCCTTCGCCTTGTTCCGGCGGCAGCCGGGCATGTGGATCCTGACGGTTGTCGTGCTGGGCATTCTGTTCATCGCCATCGGTATGATCCCGGTTTTGGGTTCTCTCGCCAGCGCGCTGCTGTTTCCGATCTTCGGCGCCGGCCTGATGCTGGGCTGCAAAGACCTCGACCAGGGCGGCACGCTGGAGATCGCACACCTGTTCGCCGGCTTCAAGCGAAAAACCGGCGATCTGGTGATGATCGGGGTGTTCAATCTGATCGGCTGGGTAGTCATGGCCCTGGCAGTCGTGGCCGTGATCGGCGGCGGCGTGTTCATGGGCCTGATGCGCGGCGGCATCGAAGGCGCTGGCCTGTCCATCGCCTCAATGCTGATCGCAGCGCTACTGGTCGCTGGCCTGTCGGTGCCGTTGTACATGGCGACCTGGTTCGCTCCGGTTCTGATCGTTTTACACGACCTGGCCCCGGGGGCCGCGCTCAAGGCGAGCTTCTTCGCCTGCCTCAGGAACTGGATGACTTTCCTGGCCTACGGCGTAGTGTTGCTGGTGTTGGGCATAGTCGCAGCGATCCCGTTCGGCCTGGGATACCTGGTTCTGATCCCGGTGCTGATCGCGTCCGTCTATACCGCCTACCGCGACATTTTCTGCGCCGGCCAAGCAACGTGAGCACGAATTCACCCCGACTGCGTGTCGGCATACCCAAAGGCAGCCTGCAGGAAACCACACAGAAGCTTTTCATTCGCGCCGGCTACGACCTGCGCATCTCCGACCGCTCCTACTACCCCGACATCGACGACCCGGAGATCGAGTGCATCCTGATCCGGCCGCAGGAGATGGCGCGTTACGTCGGCCAGGGGATCATCGACTGCGCCATCACCGGCCTCGACTGGATCCTGGAAACCGACGCCGACGTGGCGGACGTCGCCGATCTGCGCGCACCATGGCCGAACTACGGCCCGGTGCGTTGGGTGATGGCATCCAAGGACGACTCCCCGTTCCACAACGTAAAGGATCTCGAAGGCCGCCGCATCGCCACCGAGGCGGTGGGCATGACCAGGCGCTTCCTGGCGCAACACGGCGTGCACGCAAATGTCGAGTTCTCCTGGGGCGCGACCGAGGTCAAGCCTCCCATACTGGCGGACGCCATCGTGGATGTGTCCGAAACGGGCGCCTCGCTGCGGGCCAATAACCTCAAGATCATGCATGTGGTGCTGGAGAGCACGCCGCGCTTCATCGCCTGCCACGACTCGTTGAAGGATGGCTGGAAAAGCACGAAAATCGAGTGCCTGCTGATGCTGTTGAAAGGTGCGATAGCCGCGGCAACGCGCGTGCTGCTGTCGATGAACCTGCCGCGGGAAAAAGTGGATGCGGTGCTGCAGCTTCTGCCGGCGCTGGCGACGCCCACGGTTTCCACGCTGGCCGACCCGGACTGGGTCGACCTCTCCACCGTGGTCGAGGAAAAAAAGGTGCGCGAACTGATTCCCCGGCTCTACGCCGCAGGCGCGCGCGGCATCATCGAACTGCCGCTCAACAAGATCGTCGAGTAGGCCTGATCGAGCGCTGGGTGAAACCGCGCGGCGCGGCCGTCTGCCGCCATGGCGCAAGGCGCGGGGCGAAGTCCAATCCATACTCGGCGCGGCGGCGTGAGCGCACGACCCACCACGACTTGACAATGACCATGGAATCTCAGGATGACAAAAGTACGGGTCTTTGCCCCAGCTGCCATTGCCTTGACAATACTTGCCTAGGCAATTAGCATCGGTTTCCCGTTCCGGATGCCGCCCTGCGATGCAGCCAATCTACGCCATCGAGACCTTCCGCCCCAGCCACGGAATCGGCGCCTTCATTGGCCGCGCCCGCAGGACCATCGTCGAGGCGATCGACCAGAAGCTCGCCCCGCTGGACATCAGCCACGCGCAATGGATCGTGGTCATGCTGCTGGGTGACGGCGCCGCTTCCACCGCCGCCGAGTTGTGCAAAATCCTGATCTACGATCCCGGCGCGATGACCCGCCTGCTTGACCGGCTGGAGAAGAAGGGCGTGCTGCGGCGTGCGCGCGCCAAGGGCGATCGCAGGACGGTGCGCCTGGAGCTGACAGCCGAAGGCAAGCGGCTTTACCCCAGGATTCTCGAAGCGCTGGTGGAGGTGTTCAACCGCTTGCTGCGCGGATTTTCCAAGAGCGAAGTGCGCCAACTCGAAAATCTGCTCAAGCGCATGGTCGCCAACGCGTGATGCTTACCCGGAACAGAACAGACATGGTGCGATCCGGACTTCGCGCTCCCCTCGGCGCACTGCTCGGCGCCCTGCTCGCCGGAGGCTGCGCCAGTTTCGACGGGCTCGCGCCAAAGGCGGTCGGCACCGACGCTGCCGCTTTGGCGGCGAGCCGCTCGCTCGCCGGCGCGAGGCTCTCGCCCGCCGACTGGCCCACCGCCGCATGGTGGCAGCGCTTCGGCGATCCGCAACTGGATGCGCTGATCGGGGAAGCGCTCGCGGGCAACCCGGGCATGGGCAGCGCGCGGGCGCGGATCGACAAGGCGGTCGCCTTCGCGGCAGGTTCGGGCGCGGCGCTCGCGCCCCAGGCTGGCGCCGGCGCCGACCTCACGCGCCAACGCTACTCGGCGAACGGCATCTTCCCGCCGCCTCTGGCCGGTTCGTGGCGCACGCAGACCCAGCTTAGCGCTAGTTTCGGTTACGAGTTCGACCTGTGGGGCCGCAACCGCGCAGCCTACGATGCCGCGCTCGGGCAGGTCCGGGCGGCCGAAGTGGACGCTTACGCCGTGCGCCTGCTGCTCGCCTCCAGCGTCGCGCGCGCCTACGCGCAGCTAGGGCGCAGCTTCGAGCAACTCGACCTCGCCCAGGCCACCCTGGCACAGCGCCAGGCTATTTTCGATCTCATCCGCCAGCGTTTCGCCGCGGGACTCGACTCCCAGGTCGAGTTGAAGCAAGCCGAAACATCGATTCCGGCCGCGCGACTGCGCCTCGCCCAACTGGAGGAGGAAATCGCGCTCGGGCGCAACCTACTCGCGGCGCTGCTCGGCCAGGGCCCCGACCGCGGCCTCGCCATCGCGCGCCCGCGCATGCAAGGTGAGTTGCCCGCGCTGCCTTCAACGCTGCCGTCCGACCTCCTGGGCCGGAGGCCGGACGTGGTGGCGCAGCGCTGGCGCGTCGAGGCCGCGCGCCGCGACATCGAAGTGGCCAAGGGGCAGTTCTACCCTAACGTCAATCTCAGCGCGCTCGTCGGCGTGCAAAGCATCACCTTCTCCAAGCTCCTGGCGAGCGGCAGCGGCATTCCGACTTTCGGCCCGGCGCTGCGGCTGCCCCTGTTCGACGGCGGGCGCCTGCGCGGCAATCTGGCGGCGAAGGACGCCGACTACGACCTTGCGCTCGAGCAGTACAACCAGACGCTTATCGAAGCCCTGCGCGAAGTGGTGGATCAACTGGCGTCCCTGCGTTCGGTCGATGCGCAGCGCGTGCAGCTCGTTGCAGCGCTCGCGACTGCAGAGCAAGCCTACCAGCTCGCGCTGGCGCGCTACCGCGCCGGCATCGGCAATTACCTGCAGGTGCTTGCGGCCGAGGCGCCGCTGCTCGAGCAGAAGAGCCTGCGGGCGAACCTGCGCGCGCACGAACTGGAACTTTCCATCAATCTCATCCGCGCGCTCGGCGGCGGCTTTGAGGACGCGAGCGCTGCGGGCGCGTCCTGATTCGGCAAGAAGAAGGTTCACTGAATGAACGACAACGATAAAGCCATCGCCAAGCCGCCGAACAGCCGGCGCGCGCTGCTGCTTTCGCTCCTCGTCGGCCTGTTCCTTGCAGCGGGCATCGGCTACGCCATCTACTGGGTCCTCGTCGCCCGCTACGTCGAATCGACGGACGATGCCTACGTCGGCGGCAACCTGGTGCAGATCACGCCGCAGGTGTCGGGCACCGTGCTCGCCATCGGCGCCGACGATACCGATTACGTCAACGCGGGCCAGACGCTGGTCGAACTCGACCAGGCCGATTCCCGCGTCGCCCTCGATCAGGCCGAGGCTGCGCTCGCGCGCAGCGTGCGCCAGGTAAGGAATCTCATGGCCACGACCGGCGAAATCGAGGCGAACGTGGCGCTGCGCGAAGCCGAGCTCGCGCGCACCCGCGCCGACCTCGCGCGGCGCGCGCCGCTGGCCGCCAGCGGCGCCCTGCCCGCCGAGGAGCTGCAGCACGCGCGCGATGCGGTGACGAGCAACCAGGCTGCACTGGAGGCAGCCAGGCAGCAACTCGCCGCGCAGAGGACGCTCGTTGACCGCACCACCGTGGAAACTCATCCAGACGTGCAAAGCGCCGCGGCGCGGCTGCGCGAAGCCTACCTGGCCTATGCGCGCACCGCGCTTCCGGCCCCCGTTTCCGGTATCGTCGCCAAGCGCAGCGTGCAGGTCGGACAACGCGTCACCCCGGGCACGCCGCTGATGGCCGTGATTCCGCTCGACCAGGTATGGGTGGATGCGAATTTCAAGGAAAGGCAGCTTCTCAATCTGCGCCCCGGGCAGGCGGTGAAGCTCCACGCCGACATCTACGGCAGCGCAGTCGAATTCCACGGGCGGGTGGCCGGATTCGGCGCCGGCACCGGCAGCGCCTTCGCCCTGCTGCCGCCGCAGAACGCGACCGGCAACTGGATCAAGGTGGTGCAGCGCGTACCGGTGCGCATCGCGTTCGATCCGGCCGAATTGGCGCGGCACCCGCTGCAGCTTGGCCTGTCGATGGAGGTTGAAGTCGACACGCACGAGCGCTCGGGCGAGCTAAGACCGAAATCCGCGCGCACCGCGCCCGCCTACCAGACCAAGGCCTATGCTTCGCTCGCCGAACTAGCCGATCAGCGCGTGGCCGCAGTGATCAAGGCGAACGGCGGCGATGTCCGCGCCGCGCGCCGGCCGGCGAAGGAAACAACCGAGGTCGCCGAGCCTAAGTCCGGCGCGCACTAAAGTCCCATGGCCACCGCGCGCGCCATGCCGAGCACCGCGCCTGCCGCCGAGCATCGAACGCGGGCACTGCTGACGCTGCTGCTGGCGATGGCCACTTTCATGCAGGTGCTCGATCTGACCATCGCCAACGTATCCTTGCCGGCGATCACCGGAGATCTGGGCGCAGCAACCAGCCAGGGCGCCTGGGTCATCACTTCCTACGCGGTCGCCAACGCCATCACCGTGCCGCTCACCGGCTGGCTCTCCGACCGCTACGGCCAGGCGCGAATGTTCGCCCTCGCGACCGCGCTATTCACCGGGGCGTCGCTGCTGTGCGGGCTGTCCTGGACCCTGCCCATGCTGATCAGCGCGCGCGTGCTGCAGGGAGCCATGGCAGGCTTCATGGTGCCGCTGTCGCAATCGCTGCTGCTCGGCAATTACCCGCCGGAAAAACACGGCATGGCGCTCGCCATCTGGGGCATGACCGTCGTCGTGGCGCCGATCGTCGGTCCGCTGCTGGGCGGCTGGATCACCGACAACGCGCACTGGTCGTGGATTTTCTTCATCAACCTGCCCGTAGGTGCGATCGCTGCATTCGGCACCTGGCAGCTGCTCAAGGAGCGCGAGACGCCGCTGCGCCGGCGCCCGCTCGACCGCGTCGGGCTGGCGCTGCTGGTGATTTGGGTCGGCTGCCTGCAGGTACTGCTGGACAAGGGCAACGAGCTCGATTGGCTGAATTCGAATTTCATCGTGGTGCTGGCGGTGATCGTGGTGGTGAGCTTCAGCCTGTTCCTGGTGTGGGAACTCACCGATTCGCATCCGATTGTGGATCTCGAACTGTTCCGGCACCGTAACTTCGGCATGAGCGTGCTTGCGCTGAGCCTCGCCTATGGCGTGTTTCTCGGCACCATGGTGATCCAGTCGCTATGGCTGCAGACGCAGATGGGCTATACCGCGCAGTGGGCAGGCTATACGCTCGCCCCCGTCGGGATCTTCGCCGTGCTGCTGGCGCCGCTGATCGGCCGCGGTCTGCGGCACACCGATCCGCGCCGTTTCGCCACCGCGGCCTTCATCGTGTTCGCCGTGTGCTTTTTCTGGCGCACGCAGTTCACCACCGGCGCGGACTTTGCCACCATCGCCCTGCCGCAGTTGCTGCAGGGCGTGGCCGTCGCCATGTTTTTCGCGCCGCTGGTAAGCATCAATGTAGGCGGCATCGCGCCGGAGCGCATGGCCTCCGCGACCGGCACGCAGAACTTCATGCGCACCATGTGCGGCAGCTTCGGCACCTCGCTCGCGATCGCGTTGTGGACCCGGCGCGAATCGGTGCATCGCGCGCAACTTGCCGAGCACATCAGCATTTATGCGCCGCAGACCGCCGAGTTTTCCGAGCGTCTCGGTGCCGCCGGCATGCCGCAAGATCAGGTCCATGCGGTGCTGGAGCGGATACTTGCCGGACAGGCCAACATGCTCGCCGCCAACGACGTTTTCTGGCTGTCCGGCTGCCTGCTGATCGCCCTGATACCGGTGGTCTGGCTGGCGCGGCCGCCGTTCGGCCGGCCGAGCGCAGCCGCGGGCGAATAGCCCGCTTCCGCCATCGCGTCACCGACGCCCGCAGCCCGCCGGGTTCGGTAATTGACAGCGCGCGCGGCGGCTTATCCGGCATAATGCGAATTCTTGGCTACTTCAAAGGCGAACCCCATGGCTTCCCCCGCTGCCCCTCCCGGCTCCGAGTCCACATCGGTAAGAGAACTCGCGGCCCGCATTTATGTCGAATTGGTCGGCCGCGTCATGCTCACTACCGAGCAGACCAAGCCCAACCCCGTGGACCTGGCCAAGTTCTGCTACAAACTGGCCGAGGCGTTTCAAAGCATCGAGGTCGACGCCCATAAGGACGCCGTCGCGAAGATGGCGAAGTACGATGTCAAGGTCGACGACATGACGAGCTGGAAAAAATAGTCCGTCA
>JAZDIA010000115.1:0-35191 GCA_043805375.1 Pseudomonadota bacterium | reverse complement strand
CGCGGGGGGGCCGCGCTCCCCCCCCGCGCGCCCCCCCGCGACAGCAGACCGAAGCGCAGCGCGTTGTCGGGCCAATCGCTGCCGGCCTCGTCCTGATAGGGCCCGCCGTCGCGGTCGTACAGTTCCGGGCAGTCGAGCGCGTAGAGCGGCACTTTCGACGGGGCATAGCTCTGCAGCAGGCGCGCCTGGGGAAAATCCGCCGCTGCGGCAAAGCGCGCAATTTCACGGCAGTCGGGCAATTGCGCGAGCACCGCCCGGTAGCCAGGCAAAAGGATACGCACATCGGTTCCGAGCGACTTCAGCGCCGCAGGCAGAGCAGCGCTGACGTCGCCCAGGCCGCCGGTTTTCACCAGAGGGGCGCATTCAGAAGTCGCAAACAGGATGCGCAGTCGGCTGGATGCCACAGCGGTGTCGGAAACAGGGTCGGTCACGGGTTTCGGGTGCAGCACGGCATGAATGTGTGGATAATCCACCTAATGTTAGCAGGGGTTCGGATGGCAGAGTCGGTTTTTGCGCCGGGAGCGCAACCATGATCCTCGCCGGCGACATCGGCGGTACCAAAGCGATGCTGCTGCTCGCGCCGGCGCGTCAGGGCAGGGTGGAACCGGTTTTCGAGAAACGTTACGCGGTTGCTTCCTTTCCCGGTTTTTCCGAAATGCTCGCTCGGTTTCTCGATGAATTCCGGCAGCAACGCGCTCGCAGGGCGCACCTGACCAGTGCCTGTTTCGGCGCCGCGGGGCCGGTGTCGGGTAGCCGCATCCAGATGACCAATCTGCCCTGGTGCCTGGATGGTGGCGCGATCGCCGCGGAGTTCGGCATTGGGCGGGTGCGGCTGGTGAACGATTTTGAGGCGGCGGCGAGCGGAATCGAGGCGCTGGCTCCGGGCGACAGCGCCGTGCTGCAGCAAGGCGAACCGATGCCCCAGGCGGCGCGTGTGGTAATCGGCGCGGGTTCGGGACTTGGGGTGGCCTATGCGCTGCCGCAGGGGAAGCGCTACCTGGTGATTGCCGGAGAAGGCGGACACGCGGGTTTCGCCCCGGCCGATGATGAGCAGCTGCGGCTGTGGAAAGCGCTGCAGCAGCAGTTTGGGCGCGTCAGCGTCGAGCACGTGGTCTCCGGGCCGGGCCTGGTGCGCATCTACGAGTTTTTGCGGGGCACGTTACCCGAACCGCCCGGCCTCGACCGGAGCGTGCGCGCCGAAGGCGCAGCCGCAATCAGTCGCCATGCCCTCGAACATGGCGACCCGCTTGCCTGCCGCGCGCTCGACCTGTTCATTGCCTGTTACGGCGCGGTCGCAGGCGATCACGCCCTCAGCGTAAGCGCGCGCGGCGGCGTCTACATTGCCGGCGGCATTGCGCCGAAGATTTTGACCCGGCTTGCTGCCGGCGGTTTCATAACGGCGTTCAACGCCAAGGGCGCGCATGCGCAAATGAACCGCAGGATGCCGGTTCAGGTTGTCACCACCGAGCGCCTCGGGCTGCTCGGTGCGACGCTGATTGCCGCACGACGTTAAACGTCGCCGGTTGATAATTGTCAATACCGGCCCGCCGTCAGCGGCTATCCTTTAATAGTGTATGTCTTTCCGTGAAAGGAGGCGGGCTATGGCAGCTACAAAAACACCTACGCAGAAAAGCAAGGCGACGTCGAAGCCAAGCGACCGGGGCGTGATCTCGGCGAAGAGCAAGACTAAGAGCGCGCCTGAAACTCGCAAGGACGCCGGCCCGAGCATCAGTGCCGAGGAGCGCGAGAAGCTGGTTGCGCGGGCTGCGTATTTCCGCGCCGAAAAGCGGGGGTTTGCCCCGGGCTGCGAGCTACAAGACTGGGTCGAGGCCGAGGCGGAAGTGCTGCGGCTGATCGGCAGCGGTTAGCGCTGCGCCGGCGCGAGAATGATCGCGCCCAGCGGGGGCACGGTCACGCTGGCTGAGTAAGGCCTATTCATCCAGGCGCGTGCTTCGGCCTGGGTGCGGCTGCAGTTGCCGACGTCGCTGCCGCCGTAATAATGCGAGTCGCTGTTGAAAATCTCGTCATATGCCCCTGGCCAGGGCAGTCCGATGCGGTAGCCGGCGCGCGGAACCGGGGTGAAGTTGAGGATGACGATGAGCCCCGCGCCGTTGCGGGCGCGCCGCTCGAAACAGACGATGGACTGCTCGGCGTCGTGACAATCGATCCACGCAAATCCCTCGGCCGCATGGTCGAGCTCGTGCAGAGCCGGGCTATCGCGGTACAGCCGGTTCAGGTCGCGCGCAAGGCGCGCGATCCCCGCATGCGCGGCATCGACGAGCAGCCCCCAGTCGAGTTCGGTGTGCGCAGCCCATTCGCGCTCCTGCCCGATTTCGCTGCCCATGAAATTGAGTTTCTTGCCCGGGGAGGTCATCTGGTAGGTGAGCAAAAGCCGCAGGTTGGCAAAGCGCTGCCAGGCGTCGCCCGGCATCTTCCCCAGCAGCGAGCCTTTGCCGTGGACCACCTCGTCATGCGACAGCGGCAGGACGAAGTTCTCGGTATAGGCGTACAACTGGCCGAAGGTGAGCCGATCGTGGTGAAAGCGCCGATGCACCGGGTCCAGCCGCAGGTAGTCCAGCGTGTCGTGCATCCAGCCCATGTTCCATTTCAGCGTAAAGCCGAGGCCGCCGAGGTACACCGGTCGCGACACCATCGGCCACGCGGTCGATTCCTCGGCGATGCTGAGCGCTCCGGGGAACTGGGCGTGGAGCATGATGTTGAGTTCGCGCAGAAACTCGACGGCTTCCAGGTTCTCGTTGCCGCCATAGCGGTTGGGCAGCCATTCGCCGGCCGCTCGCGCGTAGTCGAGATAGAGCATGGAGGCGACGGCATCCACGCGCAGCCCGTCGAAATGGAACTGCGACAGCCAGTAATGTGCGCCCGACAGCAGGAAACTCCTCACCTCGTTGCGGCCGTAGTTGAACGTGTGGGTGCCCCATTCCGGATGCAGGCCGAGGCGCGGGTCCTCGTGCTCGTACAACGCCGTGCCGTCGAAGCGCGCGAGCGCGAATTGGTCCTGCGGAAAATGTCCGGGCACCCAGTCAAGGATGACGCCGACCCCGGCGGCGTGACAGCGATCGATGAAGGCGCGCAGCTCATCGGCGCTGCCATAACGGCTGGTGGCGGCGAAATAGCCGGTCGTCTGGTAACCCCAGGATTCGTCCAGCGGGTGCTCGGAGATCGGCATCAGCTCGATATGGGTGTAGCCCATGTCGGCGACATAGGGGATCAGCGCGTCGGCCAACTCGCCGTAATGGTAGCGGCGGCCGTCGGGATGGCGCCGCCACGAGCCGGCGTGCACTTCATAGATATTCAACGGCGCGTGCAGCCAGTCGATGCGCGCACGCCGCTCGAGCCACTCGCCGTCGCCCCACAGATGCTGCGCCGGCTGGCTAACCCGCGCAGCCGTTGCCGGGCGCAGCTCGAAACTCTGGGCATAGGGATCCGCTTTCACCAGCACCGCGCCGGTTGCACGGTTGCGGATTTCGTACTTGTACAGCGCGCCCGCGGGCAATTCCGGCAGGAACAGTTCCCACACGCCGCTGGCACCGCGAGACTGCAACGGATGCACGCGCCCGTCCCAGCCGTTGAAATCGCCGACCACGCTGACGCGCTCGGCATTGGGCGCCCACACCGCGAAGCGCACGCCGGGCACGCCCTCGATCGCCATCGGCCGCGCGCCCAGGGTAAGATAGGCCTGATGCAGGCGGCCGGCGCCGAACAAATAAAGATCGTCGTCGGAAAGCGTGAGCGGGAACGAATAGGGGTCGAAGCACTCGCGCGTTCGGTTCCCTTCGTCGAAGCGCAGCCGGCAGGGCGAGGCTGGGCACGATCCGAGCCGTGTTTCGAACAGCCCGGCGACTGCGCCGCGGGAAAGCGCAATCCAGCCGCCGGCCGTCGCCACTGCGGCGGCGCGCGCATGCGGATTGAAGGCGCGCACGCTCCAGCCGTCGTCGCGGCGCTGGACGCCGAGACAGGCGTAGGGATCGTGCAGGCGCGCCTCGGCGAGCAACACGAGTTGCTGATCGGGGCCGAGTGTGAGTGCGGTAGGCACGGCGTCGGGCGCCGATTGCGCCAGCGGCGGATTGTCGGGACGAATGTCGCGGAGGATCATGGCGGTGAGTATAGGCGAAGTTGAGATCAGAAGTCATATGAACGGATTCGACCATCGCGGTCAGGCCTTCGGTCGGACTGAAAACGAGCCGCGGCGCGAGGCAAGGAGCCTTGCGCATGACGTGCTTGCGATTATTCTTGCAGGTGGCCGCGGCTCACGGCTGGCCGAACTTACGGATTGGCGCGCCAAGCCGGCGGTCCCTTTTGGCGGCAAATTCCGTATTATCGATTTCACCCTGTCCAATTGCGTCAACTCCGGCATCCGCCGCATCGGCATCTGCACGCAATACAAGGCGCAGAGCCTGATTCGCCATGTGCAGCGCGGTTGGAGCTTTCTCGACGGCCGCTTCGGCGAGTTCGTCGAGCTATTGCCGGCGCAGCAGCGCATTACCGCGGACTGGTACCTGGGCACGGCCGACGCGGTGTATCAGAACATCGACATTCTGCGACGGTACGAAAGGAAGTACGTTCTGGTGCTCGCCGGAGATCATGTTTACAAAATGGACTATGCACGCATGCTGGCCGATCATGTGGCCAGCGGGGCCGTCATAAGCATCGCCTGCATCGACGCGCCGCTCGCCGATGCAAGCGGGCTCGGCGTGATCACGGTGGATGCGAACTGGCGCATCACCGCGTTCGAGGAGAAGCCGGCACGACCCGCGCCCATGCCGGGTTGCCACGATCGGGTGCTCGCCAGCATGGGCATCTATGTATTCGACGAGGCGTTTCTCTATGACCAGCTGATTCGCGATGCCGAAGACCGCGGGTCCAGCCATGATTTCGGCAAGGACATCATTCCCCGGTTGGTCAGATCGGGGTTGCCTGTCCATGCGCACAGCTTCCGCGACAGCTGCGTAAACATGAGCAAGGGCGTGCCGTACTGGCGGGACGTCGGTACGCTCGACGCCTACTGGGAAGCAAACATGGACTTGACCCACGTCGTGCCCGATCTCAATTTGTATGATCACGAGTGGCCGATCTGGACCTATCAGGAGCAACTGCCGCCGGCGAAGTTCGTGTTCGACGACGACGGCCGGCGCGGCATGGCAGTCGATTCGCTGGTGTCGGGCGGCTGCATCGTCAGCGGTTCGACGGTGCGCCGGTCGGTGCTGTTTTCCAATGTGCGCGTGCAAAATTACTGTGAAATCGAGGATTGCGTCATCCTGCCGAATGTCGAAATAGGCAATAATGTCACGCTGCGGCGAGTGCTTGTGGACAAGCGCTGCCGGCTGCCCGATGGGCTGAAGGCAGGCGTCGATCCCGCGGCGGACCGCAAACGTTTTCATGTAACCGACCGGGGCGTGACCGTGATCGTCCCGGAGAGCCTAGGCCAACGAGTGCACCACCTCAAATGACCCCCTCCCGCCCCCTCGATCTCGTGCTGGTATGGCACATGCACCAGCCGGACTACCGCGACCACGTCAGCGGTGAGTTCATGCTGCCGTGGGTCTACCTGCACGCGATCAAGGATTACACCGACATGGCCTGGCATCTGGAGCACCACCCAGGCATGCGCGCGGTGATCAACTGGGTGCCGGTGCTGCTCGACCAACTGGAGGACTACGCCGACCAGTTCGCTAGCGGGGCGCTTCGCGACCCCTTTCTACGGCTGCTCGCCCGCGACCCTGGGACTGCGCTGACCGAGGATGAGCGCGCGCTGGTGCAGGAGCACTGTCTTCACGCAAACCATTCGAAAATGATCGAGCCATACCCGGCGTACAAGCACCTGTACGACTTGTTCCGCACGCTCGAGGCGCAAGGCGGACAGCGACTGCGCTACCTGTCGGATTATTTTTTCCACGACTTGCTCGTCTGGTATCACCTCGCCTGGACCGGGGAAACGGTGCGGCGCGAGTCGGAGGTGGTGCCCAGGCTGATGGCGATCGGACAGCATTTCGAGCCGCATCACCGCCAGGAACTGTTTCGGCTCATCGGCGATCTGGTGCGCGGGGTGATCGGACGTTACGCGCGTCTCGCCGAGGCCGGGCAAATCGAACTATCGACCACGCCGCACTATCATCCGCTGGCGCCGCTGCTGCTTGATTTTCATTCTGCGCGCGAAGCCGAGCCGAAAGCGCAATTACCCGAGGCGGCGAATTATCCCGGCGGCCGCGAGCGGGTCGTGGCCCAGCTTCAATCGGCACTCGACAGCCACGCGCGCCGCTTCGGCGCGGCGCCGCGCGGCGTGTGGCCGGCGGAAGGCTCGGTGTCCTCGGGCTTGCTCGGGGTGCTGAGCGGCAACGGCCTTGCGTGGGCGGCGAGCGGCGAGCGGGTGCTCGCCAACAGCCTCGGCGCCGCGCACCGCTCGGCGCCGCGATCGCATTATCTGTACCGCCCGTACCGGCTGGCGAGCGCGCCGGAGCTGACCCTGTTTTTCCGCGACGACAAGCTCTCGGACCGAATCGGGTTCGAGTACCGAAAATGGCATAGCAGCGACGCGGCGGCGAATTTCATCGGTGAACTGGAATGCATTGCGGCCGAGGCGGGAGAAGACGAGCGTCCGCTCGTGAGCGTGATCCTCGACGGCGAAAATGCCTGGGAGCATTACCCCTACAACGCTTACTATTTTCTGAGCGAGCTGTATAAGGTGCTGGAATCGCACCCATCGATTCGTCCGACGACGTTCGACGCATTCCTGCTCGCATGCTCGAACGGCGCCGCGGCTGCCGGCCCGCCGCCCGCGGCAATGCACAAGCTCGATCGATTGATCGCCGGGAGCTGGGTGTACGGCAATTTCGCCACCTGGATCGGATCGAACGACAAGAACCGCGCCTGGGACCTGTTATGCGCCGCCAAGCAGAGCTTCGACTTGGTCAAGGCAAGCGGGCGCCTCGGCGGCGACGGCCTGGCCGCCGCCGAGCGACAACTGGCCGATTGCGAAGGTTCGGACTGGTTCTGGTGGTTCGGCGACTACAACCCGAGCGCGTCGGTGGCGAGTTTCGACCGGCTGTACCGCGCCAAACTCGCCAACCTGTACCGGCTGATCGATTTAGCGGTGCCCGCCGCGCTCGCCGAACCCATTTCCAGCGGTCGCGGCGACCCCGAAGGTGGAGGCAGCATGCGCCGCGCAAGCGCGCCGGGCAAGGCGGCATGAGCGCATCGGTGGCACTGCTGTTCGGCGTGCATGCGCATCAGCCGGCGGGCAATTTCCCGCATGTGCTGGAGGAGGCGCATGCGCGCTGTTACCACCCGTTCCTGGAAACCTGCTACCGCTATCCCCAATTCCGTTTCGCGCTGCATTTCAGCGGCCCGCTGCTCGATTACCTGTTGCGGCAATATGCCGGGGACATGGCGCTGCTCGCGCGCATGGTGGAGCGCGGGCAGGTCGAGCTGTTCGGCGCAGGCGATGCCGAGCCCGTGCTCGCCGCGATCCCGAATCGCGACCGGCTGGGCCAGATCGCCAAGCTCAGCCAAAAGCTCTGCGCGCACTTTGGCCGCGCGCCCCAGGGGGCATGGCTGACCGAGCGGGTGTGGGAAGCGACGGTGGTACCCGCGCTGGCCGACTGCGGCATCCGCTACGTCACCGTCGACGATTACCATTTTTTTGCGTGCGGCAAGTCGGCAGCGGAGCTCGACGGGTATTTCACTACCGAAGAGGACGGGCGCAGGCTCGACCTGTTCCCCATCTCCGAGGCGCTGCGCTATCGCATTCCGTTTGCCCTGGCCGCTGAGAGCGTCGCCTATCTCGAAAGCCTGGCGCGCGAGCCAGGGCCGACGGCGGCGATCTATTTCGACGACATCGAAAAGTTCGGCATCTGGCCGGAAACGTACGATTGGGTGTATGAAAAGGGCTGGTTGCGCGAGTTTATCGAACGCGTGCTCGGGTCGGAGAAAATCGCCATCCAGACGTTCGGCGAATATCGCGATCGCGTGCCTACGCGCGGCGTGGTCTATCTGCCGACCACGTCCTATATCGAAATGAACGAGTGGACGCTGCCGGCGCGCGCGGCGAATGCCTACGCCGATCTGGTGGAACGCGAGAAGCGCGCAGGTGCCTATGGCGTGAGCAAGGCGTTCGTCCGCGGCGGCCTGTGGAAGAATTTCGTAGCGCGCTATCCCGAGGCGAACTGGATGCACAAGCGCATGCTCGCTTTGTCCGAGCGCCTGGCGCGCCTGCCATCGGCGCAACGCAGCGGCGAGATGCATACGCTGCTGTATGCGGCGCAGGCGAACGACGCCTATTGGCACGGGCTGTTCGGGGGGCTATATCTGCCGCACTTGCGCCGGGCGATATATGCGGCACTGCTCGAGCTGGAGCGCATACTCGATCAGATCGACCCGCGGCCGGCGAGTCAATGCGTCGATCTCGATCTGGACGGCATCGACGAGCTGTTTCTGCTCAACGCCGAGCTGCAGGCGGCAATCAAGCTCGATGGCAGCGCCGCCATTCTCGAGCTCGACGCCTATGCCTTGTCGCAGAACTTCGGCGATACGCTAAGGCGCCATCCCGAGCACTATCACCGGCGCGTCCTCGGGGGCGCAGTCGCCACGCATCGGGGCAGCGGCATCGCCTCCGCCCACGACCGGATCGACCTGAAGCACGACATCAGCGGCGCCGACCTGGAAATCGACGCGGCCGCGCGCACCTTGTTTCGCGACGCCTGGCGAGGTGCGGACGCGGTCTCGCGCCCGCTCGCAGACTACGCTCTGCGGCAGGTGGATGGCGCCAGCGTGACATTCGGAGCAGCACGCGGCGCCGCCACGCTGCAAAAGCAGATCGCGCTCTCCGACAATTGCGTCAGCATCGGCTATCGCTTCCGCGGCGCGTTCGACGGGGCTGAAATTTCCGGATTCGAGAGCACCGTCGATCTCGCCATGCCGAGTTGCGACGGCCCAGGCGCACACTATCTTCACCGCGATGTTGTCGTCGGTGGCCTGGGCCAGCCGCTCGATTTGGAGGGCATGACCGAATTGGTGCTGGTTGACAATTTTATGGGCGCCAGCCTCACGCTGCGCTCGAACCTGCCGCTAGGGCTGCATGCCCGGCCGTGTTACACGGTGTCGCAATCCGAAGGCGGTTTCGAGAAAATCATGCAATCGGTCACGCTGACCCTGTCGTGGCCGCTCGACGCCGCGCACGCGAACATCGATTTGACGCTGGAAATACGCAAGCATTCTGCCTGAGGTCGCTGGGCAGATGGCGCGCACGCCTGCGAGCCGTGCCGTGCCCGAGGCAATGATCACCAATTTGGTCGGGGGAGAAAGATTCATGGTGCTTTGATCTTTGCGGCCGCGACCTGGCTCTCGGCCAAAGTAGCGATCACAAACTCGTCGTCGACCTGGGGGAAGGAGAGATAGAACTGTCCCACGGCTTGAAACTCAATCGGCGCTGTTAGGCACACAACTTCGTCCGCATAGGGCGCGACGGCATCCAGGCTTTGCGGCGCGGCGACCGGCACGGCGCACACCAGGCGGCGCGGCTGCCTGGCTCTTACCGAGTGCAGGGCTGCGATCATGGTCGCACCGGTTGCAAGTCCGTCGTCGATGACGATCGCCACCCGCCCGGCCGCGTCGATGGGGGCTCGCGCCGGAGTGCATTGCGCGCGGCGCTGGCGCAACAGCGCCAGCTGCTGCGCTTGTTCGCGCGCGAGGTAGGCTTCATCGGCGCCGGCCTCGCGCGCATGGGAGGCAACATAGGCCCAGCCGCTTTCGTCGATTGAGCCCACTGCAAACTCCGGGCTGAAGGGCGCGCGCAACTTTTTCACCAGCACCACGTCGAGTTCGCCGCCCAGCGCCGCAGCGATGATTTTTCCCATCGCCACCGAGCCACGCGGTATGGCGAGCACCAGCGGGTTTTGCCCACGGTATTGCGTCAATGCCCTGGCGAGGCGTTGCGCCGCATCGATCCGGTCAACAAACACTGCACTACCTCGCGCTCGATACAGTCCGAATGCGCAATCTACCGGATGTCGCAGCGGTGGTTGTGAGTTTGATCAAATCACGATCATTTCGTGCGCACTGCCAAGACTATTGCGGCAACGGACTTGAACCTTATTGGCGTTTCCATTGGCGTTACAACAATTTGCACGCCTCATCGAATAGGAGCCGCGGGCTGCGCGCCTTGCGGAAAATCCGGTCTATGTCTGCGGGACTGAGTTTCGTCATCAGTGTCTTCCGTTGATCTAGAGGAGAAGGATTATAGGTGAATGCGGCGAAGAAGCAGGGTACGCGAATCGGGAGACGCATTTGCGGCGGCCGTTGGCGCGCGCGGTAAGTGACATCTGCGGACGCGGCGCATCCGCCTGGATAGGGAAATTAGGGCGGTCGAGCGCCGTTATATTAATATTTCACTTTCGGTATATATTTTATCTAATTGTTTCTTAATAAGTTTATAATTTAGAAAATGACTGCTAGAACCATCTTTAAGTCTTTGTCGCGATTGAAAAAATCTTTAATAGATTCCTTGACCTGAAGAATTAACTCCTCTAAAGTGGGAAATAGTAGCTTTTAGTGGGAAATTATGGGATTTTCCACTTAAGCGTCTTACGAAAGGGGATACGATGTTTCAGGGTGCGGCCGCCTTAAGCCTCGATGCCAAGGGACGCCTTACAGTTCCCTCGCGCCATCGTGACGCACTGCAGGGAACATCTTCCCCGACTGCTTCCACTATCGTACTCACGGCGCACCCCGACGGCTGTCTGTTGCTCTACCCCGCGCAGGCCTGGGAACCGATACGCGCCCAGGTGATGGGCTTCCCTGCTCTCGATGCGCGCTTCTCCGTGTGGAAGCGCTTGCTCGTCGGCTTCGCCGAGGAAGTCGAAATCGACGCCGCCTGGCGCGTGCTGATCTCGCCCGAGTTGCGCAACTTCGCTCACCTGGAGAAACCGGTGATGCTGGTCGGTCAGGGCAGCCATTTCGAGATCTGGAATCACGACACCTGGGAAAAACAATTGCAGCAGTTGACGGCGCAGACGCAACTGCTGCCGGGGATGGAAGATTTTGCTCTGTGACCGCGTTTGGGGCTGAGGACGGGGGCGCCGCGGGGGCGCAAGACTCGCACAAGACGGTGCTGCTGGAAGAGGCGGTCGATGCTTTGGCAATACGCGCCGATGGCGCCTACGTAGATGCGACCTTTGGCCGCGGCGGGCACAGCCGCCTGATTCTCGATCGGCTGGGTTCGCGCGGGCGCCTGGTCGCGCTCGACTGCGATCCGGAAGCGGTCGCGGCCGCAACAAGAATAAGCGACGCTCGCTTTTGCATGGTGCATACGAGTTTCGCCGAGCTGGCCGGAGTGCTCGAGCGCCTCGGCCTGGAGGGTGTGGATGGGGTGCTGCTCGACCTGGGCGTGTCCTCGCCGCAGCTCGACGATGCCGCGCGCGGCTTCAGTTTTCGCCGCGACGGCCCGCTCGACATGCGCATGGACACGAGCCGGGGGCAAACCGCCGCACAGTGGCTGGAGACGGCCGATGAAGCCGAGATCAGGGAGGTAATCCGCGATTATGGTGAAGAACGGTTTGCTAAACAGATTGCAAAGGCGATTGTTGCTGCTCGGCGAAGGGAGCCCGTCCTCACCACAGGGCAACTTGCCGATATCGTGGGTGCGTCCGTCCGCACGCGGGAAAAAAACAAGGATCCGGCGACGCGCACCTTCCAGGCTGTACGGATTTACCTCAATCAGGAGCTTGCGCACTTGTCGCTAGCCTTGCCGCAAATCACCGATTCTCTGACACCGGGTGGGCGCCTGGCGGTGATCAGTTTCCACTCGCTCGAGGATCGCATCGTGAAACGCTTCATGCGCGCCGCCGCTCGCGCCGATGTACCGATACGCCTGCCGTTGCGCGAGCGCGAGCTGCCGCATCCGCGGCTGCGTCTGATCGGCAAGCCGGTGCGTCCGTCGGCGGACGAAATTGCGGCCAACCCGCGCGCGCGCAGCGCCACCTTGCGCGTCGCCGAACGCAGCGGAGCCTGAGTTGGCGCGGATCAACCTCATCTTGCTGCTCGCGCTCACCGCCTGTGCGCTCGGATTGGTGACCTCGCAGCACAAGGCGCGAGCGCTGTTCGCCGAGCTTGAGCGGGAGCAGGAACGCACCACGCAACTCGATGTCGAGTGGGGGCAGTTGCAACTGGAGCAAAGCACCTGGGCGAAGCATGCACGCGTCGAGAAGATCGCGCGCGATCGGCTGCGCATGAGCGTACCCGATGCGAAGCGCACTCAGGTGGTGATGCCCGGGGCGGCGCCGGAGTCGCGTCGATGAATTATGCCGCCAGCCCGGTTCTCGCGCTGCGGCTGCCGCTATGGCGCTCGCGCCTGCTGCTCGTGCTCATCGCAGGCGGATTCCTGGTGTTGGCCTGCCGCGCCGTCTACCTGCAGGGCCTGAACAACGATTTTCTGCAGCATAAAGGCGAATCGCGCTATAGCCGTGTGCTCGAGATCAGCGCCAACCGCGGCATGATTGTCGACCGTCATGGTGAGGCACTCGCCATCAGCACGCCGGTGAAGTCGGTGTGGGCGATTCCCGAGGAGGTGCAATATTCCTCGCAGCAGCGCGCCAGGCTCGCCGCGTTGCTGGAGCTGCAGCCGCAGGAAATCGACAGGCGCCTGAACGAATCGACGGCCTTCGTCTACCTCAAGCGACAGATCCCGCCGGAAGTGGCCGAGCGCGTGAACGAACTGCGCATCACCGGCGTATTCCAGAATCGCGAGTACCGCCGCTATTACCCCGGTGGCGAGGTGATGGCGCACGTGCTCGGCTTCACCGGCGCGGACGATGCCGGCCAGGAAGGCATCGAACTCGCGTTCCAGTCAACGCTCGCCGGCAAGTCCGGCAGCCGGCGCGTGATCAAAGACCGGCTGGGGCAGATCGTCGAGGATATGGAATCGATCCGCGAAGCGCAGAACGGCCGCGATCTGGCGCTGGCGCTGGACGCGAAGCTGCAGAATCTCGCTTTCTCGCAGTTGAAGCTCGCTGTGGAGAGCAACAAAGCCAAGGCAGGCGCCATCGTGGTGCTCGATGCCAAGACCGGCGAGGTGCTGGCGCTTGCCAACCTGCCTACCTACAACCCCAACAACCGCAGCCGCTTGTCGGGCGCGCAATTACGCAACCGCGTCATCACCGACACCTTCGAGCCGGGCTCCACGCTCAAGCCCTTTACCGTGGCTCTTGCGATCGAGTTGGGAAAAATCACCCCGGAGTCGATGATAGCGACGGCCGCCGGCAGCTTCGCCATCGGCAAAGCCACCATCCGTGATGCGCACCGTTTCGGCGACATGACCACGGCGCAGGTGATCCAGCGCTCGAGCAACGTTGGCGCGGCCAAGATCGCTCTCAGCCTGCCGGCGGAAGCGATGTGGGGCATGTTCGACAAGGCCGGTTTCGGCAGCGCGCCGCGCCTGGGCTTTCCCGGCGAGGGCGCAGGCAAGCTGCGAGCGTACAAGAGCTGGCGCCCGATCGAGCAGGCCACCATGGCCTACGGCCACGGCATTTCGGTGTCGCTGCTGCAACTGGCGCGCGCCTATACCATTTTTGCCCGCGACGGCGAACTGATGCCGCTGTCGCTCCTACGGGTCGACGCCCCGCTCGCGGGCAAGCAGGTGATCTCCCCCGACACCGCGCGCAAGCTGCGCGCGATGCTGGAATCGGCGGTCGAGCCGGGCGGCACCGCGCCCAGGGCGCGCGTGATGGGCTATCGCGTGGCCGGCAAGACCGGCACCGCGCACAAGGAAGAAAACGGGGGCTACGCCGAGCACAAGTACGTGTCCTCGTTTGTGGGGCTTGCGCCGGTTTCCGATCCCAGGCTGGTGATCGCGGTAATGCTGGATGAGCCTTCAGCCGGCCAATACTACGGCGGTGCAGTCGCGGCGCCGGTATTTTCCGCGGTGATGGGCGGGGCGCTGCGCATGTTGGGCGTGCCGCCGGATGCGCCGCTCAAACCGCTGGAACTGCCGCCCAAGGGTTCCGAGATCAAGGAAAGTGTTTGAAATGAGACCAGCAACGCGAATTGCGAATTCCCTGCACGACGTGGTTCGTGGGTCGTTGTTCGTGGTTCGGCCGACTGATGATCCACGTGCCACGACCCACGACCAACGAACAACGACCCACGTACCACGAACAGCGTCGTGACTAAGCCAGCGATCGACATACTGAGCCAGTTGCAGCAGCAAGGGGCGAAAATCGGCGGCCTCAGCGCCGACAGCCGGACCTTGCGCGCGGGCGACGCCTTCGTTGCCTATCCGGGGGCAACTGTCGACGGCAGGCGCCACATCGCCAACGCCGTCGCCCGCGGCGCGACCGCGGTGCTGTGGGAATGCGAAGGCTTTTCCTGGGACGAGGCCTGGCGCGTGCCCAATGTTGCCGTGGACGGCCTGCGTGGTGTGGCCGGTGAAATCGCGCACGAAGTCTACGGCCGCCCTTCCGAGAAGCTGTGGCTCGCCGGTGTCAGCGGCACCAACGGCAAAACTTCCTGCAGCCTATGGATCGCGCAGGCGCTCAGCGCCCTCGGGCGCAAGACCGCGGTGATCGGAACGATCGGCAGCGGCTTCCCGGCTGCGCCGGGGAACGAACCGGCGGCAGAACTCGTGCCGTCCGTGAATACCACACCGGATGCGATCGAGCTGCATCGCCGGTTGGCCGAGTTTCTCCTGGCTGGCGCTCAGGGCGTGGCCATGGAAGTCTCCTCCATCGGCCTGGATCAGGGGCGGGTCAACGGAGCGCAGTTCGATGTGGCGCTGCTTACCAATTTCTCGCGCGATCATCTGGATTACCACGGCGACATGGAGCGTTACGCTGCAGCGAAGGCACAATGTTTCGATTTGCCGGGGCTCTCCGGCGCGGTGCTCAATATGGACGACGTGCTGGGCGTACGCATCGCGCAGAAGCTCGCCGGCAGCAACGTGGCGTGCGCCGGCTACAGCGCCCATGCCGGGGTCGCCAGCGCCGCCGGACTGGAATTCTTTCTCGAGGCCGAGAACATCCGCCTGACCCGGGAAGGCCTCGCTTTCGGCCTGGTGAGTTCCTGGGGCCGTGCCCAGGTGCACAGCAGCTTGCTCGGGCGCTTCAATGTGGCCAACCTGCTCGGGGTTCTGGGCGTGCTGCTCGGCGCCGGGGTGGCGCTGGAGCCGGCAGTGGCGGCGCTTGCGGCGCTCCCCCCTCCGCCCGGGCGCATGCAGCGGCTGGGAGGCGCGGGCAAGCCGCTCGCGGTGGTGGACTATGCCCACAACCCGGACGCGCTGGAGGCGGTGCTGATCGGTCTGCTACCGCTCAGAAACCCCGACGGAGGCCGGCTGATCTGCGTCTTCGGCTGCGGTGGCGACCGCGATCGGGGCAAGCGCGCTTTGATGGGCGCGATCGCGGCGCGCAATGCCGACCAGGTGGTCCTGACCAGCGACAACCCGCGCAGCGAAGACCCGCTGGAAATCATTACCGATATTCTGGAAGGTGTGCTGGGCGAGGGTAAGCGACCGGGACTGGCCCCGCTGGTAATCGCCGACCGGCGCCAAGCGATTGCCGCGGCAATCGCGGCTGCCGCACCCGGCGACGTCGTGCTCATCGCCGGCAAGGGCCATGAGGATTACCAGGAAAGCGCCGGCCGGCGCATTCCTTTGCTGGATGCCGCCGTAGCAGCCGAGGCGCTGGCGGCATGGACGCGATGATGGACTTGCGTGAAGCGGCACATGGCTCAGGCGGCGAGGCGCGCGGGGCCAACGCGCGCTTTGCCGCGGTGTCGAGCGACACGCGCACGATTAAGGACGGAGCGCTGTTTGTGGCGCTGCGCGGCGAGCGCTTCGACGGCCACGAGTACATTGCCGCGGCGCGCGCACACGGTGCGGTGGCCGCTATGGTCGACCGGCGTGCGCCGACTGTAAGCGCCGATTCGCCCTTGCCGCTCCTGGTCGTCGACGATACACGGCTCGGCCTGGGAAGACTCGCCGCCTACTGGCGCCGGAAGTTCAAACTGCCGCTGATCGCCGTGGCCGGTTCGAACGGCAAGACCACGGTGAAGGAGATGATCGCCTCCATCCTCGCCGAGCATGCAGGGGCAGGGCGCTCCTGCGCCACGCCGGGCAACCTCAACAACGACATTGGCTTGCCGCTGACCCTGCTCGGCCTGCGCGCCGAGCACAGTTGCGCGGTAGTGGAATTGGGAATGAACCATCCAGGCGAAATCGCTTACCTTGCAGCAATCGCGCAGCCGACCGTGGCGCTGGTGAACAACGCCCAGCGCGAGCACCAGGAATTCATGCAAAGCGTAGAGGACGTAGCGCGCGAGCACGGCACGGTGTTCTCGGCTTTACCCGCGGACGGGGTGGCAGTGATCAACGCCGACGACACCTATGCCGACTATTGGCGCGGCGCGTGCGCGCCGAGACGGGTGTTGGACTTCGGCCTGGACCGGCCGGCAGCCGTCGGCGGCCGCTGCGAACTGCGCGATTTCGGCAGCGAAATCGTGCTGCGCATGCCTGAGGGGTCGGTGCCGGTCAGTCTGCACGCGGCCGGGGTGCACAACGCGCGCAACGCCCTGGCGGCCGCGGCGGCGGCCGCGGCCGCCGGTGTCGGCCTGGCCGCGATCGCGCGCGGGCTCGCCCTGTTTCATCCGCTGCAGGGCCGCCTGCAGAAAAAGACCGGTACGCGCGGCGCAGTCGTTCTCGATGATACCTACAACGCCAATCCGGATTCGGTCATCGCGGCGATCGCGGTGCTCGCGCGCGCGCCAGGCAATAAATTCCTGGTGTTGGGTGACATGGGCGAAGTCGGTACGCACGGCGTGGCTTTCCATGCCGAGATCGGCCGTCATGCGCGCGCCTCCGGCATTGACGGTTTGTTCGTTCTCGGAGAACTCTGCACGCATGCGGCGGCCGCGTTCGGCGAGGGCGCGCAGCACTACGGCGATATTGGTGCCCTCCTGGCCGCGCTCGAGCCCTGCCTGGGCGCCGGCGTGACCGTGCTCATCAAGGGTTCGCGCTTCATGCGCATGGAACGGGTAGTGCAGGCGCTCGCCGACGGGCCGGCAAGAGGGCACTGAATGCTGCTCGATCTCGCTCAGTACCTCGCCAAGGACATCCGCGCCTTCAACGTATTCGGCTACATCACGCTGCGCGCAGTGCTTGCCTGCCTCACGGCGCTGGCGATTTCGTTCATCGCCGGGCCGCTGGTGATCCGTAAGCTGACCGCCTACAAGATCGGCCAGTCGGTGCGCGACGACGGCCCGCGCTCGCATCTCACCAAAGCCGGTACGCCCACCATGGGCGGAGCGCTGATCCTGGTGGCGATCGGCATCACCATGCTCCTGTGGGGCGACTTATCCAACCGCTTTCTCTGGGCGGTGCTGGTAGTGACGCTGGGCTTCGGCGTGATCGGCTGGGTCGACGACTACCGCAAGGTGGTGCAGCACAATTCCAAGGGGCTTTCGGTCAGGACCAAGTTCGCCTGGCAGTCGGTGATCGGCCTGCTTGCCGCCGTGTACCTCGCGTTCGCCGTATCGGCGTCAAGCAACGCCAAGATCTTCGATCTGTTCACGGCGTGGGTCGGCAGCGGCCTGTCCATGACCTTGCCGCCCGAGGCCGACCTGATCCTGCCTTTCTTCAAGAACATCGCATATCCGCTGGGCGTGTCGGGATTCATCGTGCTCACCTACATCGTCATCGTCGGCACCAGCAACGCGGTCAACCTTACCGACGGCCTCGATGGCCTCGCGATCATGCCGGCGGTGATGATCGCCGGAGCGCTCGGCATATTTGCCTACGTTGCCGGCAACGCGGTGTACTCGAAATACCTGCTCCTGCCCCATATCCCGGGCGCGGGCGAGTTGACCGTGTTCTGCGGCGCGCTTGCCGGCGCCGGCCTGGGTTTTCTCTGGTTCAACGCCTACCCGGCCGAAGTGTTCATGGGCGACGTGGGTGCGTTGGCGATCGGCGCGGCCTTGGGCACCGTTGCCGTGATCGTGCGCCAGGAAATCGTGCTGTTGATCATGGGTGGCGTGTTCGTCGCCGAGACGCTGTCCGTGATGCTGCAGGTGCTTTATTTCAAATGGAGCGGCGGCAAGCGCATTTTTCGCATGGCACCGCTGCATCACCACTACGAGCTGTCGGGTTGGAAAGAGTCGCAAGTCGTGGTGCGCTTTTGGATCATTACCATGATGCTGGTGCTGTTCGGGTTATCGACATTGAAGCTAAGATGAATCTGGCGGGCAAAAAGGCGCTGGTGCTGGGACTGGGCGAAACGGGCCTGTCGATGGCGCGCTTTCTCGCTCGCCGCGGCGCGCGGGTGCGCGTTGCGGACACCCGCGACGATCCACCCGGGCTGGCGCCGCTCGGCGAAAAAGTGCCGCAGGCGGAGCTTGCCCTCGGCGCCTATCGCGACGAATCGTTCTCAGGCGTCGATCTCATCGCCATCAGCCCCGGCGTGCCTCTGGCGACGCCGCAGGTGCGCGCGGCTGCCGCGCGCGGTGTGCCGGTGGTGGGCGATATCGAACTGTTCGCGCAGGCGCTGCGCACCGGAGCGGGCGCTGCCGGGACGTCGGCGCGAGGCACGCAGCCCCAGGTACTGGCCGTTACCGGCACCAACGGCAAGACCACCGTAACCGCGCTCACCGGAGCCATGTGCAGGCGCGGCGCTCTGGCGACCGAGGTGGCGGGCAATATCAGCCCGGCGGCGCTGGACGCGCTGATGCAATGTGAAGATGCGCGGCGCACGCCCGAAGTGTGGGTGCTCGAGCTCTCCAGTTTCCAGCTCGAGACGACGCGCACGCTCAATCCGTTGGCGGCCACGGTGTTGAATCTCAGCGAAGACCATCTCGACCGCTACGACGGCATCGAAGCTTACGCGCGGGCCAAGGCGCGAATTTTCAGGGGCGAGGGCCTGCAGGTGCTCAATCGCGACGACCCCCGCAGCATGAGTATGGCGGCGGCCGGCCGCGAGCAGGTGAGCTTTGGCCTGGATGCGCCTGGCCGGGCCGAGGATTTTGGCCTGCTGCGCGTTGTCGGCGAATTGTGGCTGGCGCAAGGCGCAACACCGCTCGTGGCGCTGAAGGAATTGCCGCTGGCCGGGCTGCATAACGCCGCCAATGCGCTCGCCGCGCTGGCGCTGGCGCGCTCACTTGGTGCGTCGTATGCGCCGCTTCTGGCAGCGCTGCGCGATTTCAAGGGCTTGCCGCATCGGCTGGAGAAGGTGGCCGAAGTCGATGGCATCGCCTTCTATGACGACTCCAAGGGCACCAATGTCGGGGCCACGGTCGCGGCGCTCGACGGCTTCGCCGAGCTCACCGCGGGCGGCGCGCGCGTGGTCCTGATCGCCGGCGGCGAGGGCAAGGGGCAGGATTTCGCGCCGCTCGCCGGGCCGGTTTCGCGCCATGCCCGCTGCGTGGTTCTGATCGGACGCGACGCCGCGCACATCGAGCGCGCCATCGGCGACTGCGGCGTTGCCCTGTTGCGCGCCGGCAGCATGCAACAGGCGGTCGCGCAGGCGCGCACTCACGCACAGCCGGGGGACGTGGTGCTGTTGTCACCGGCCTGCGCCAGTTTCGACATGTTCCGCAATTACCCGCATCGCGGCGAGGTATTCGCCGGATGTGTAAGGAACATTGCGCATGCTTAACTACATCAAGGCCAAGCGCGCGCCGCCGGCGGAATTCGATCAGGCACTGGCATGGACTGCGCTCATCCTGCTGTTGCTGGGGATGATGATGGTGTACTCGGCCTCGATCGCCACCGCCGAGGCGAGCCGCTTTACCGGCAACCAGCCGACCTACTTCCTGGTGCGGCACGCGCTGTTCCTCGGGGTGAGCCTGGTGGTCGCGCTGCTGGCGTTCCAGGTGCCGATGCAAGCCTGGCAAAGCCTGTCGCCATGGCTATTCATACTCGGCATCCTGTCGCTCGCGCTGCTGCTGATCCCGGGCGTGGGGCGCGAGGTGAACGGCGCCAGACGCTGGCTCTCCCTCGGTCCGGCCAATCTGCAACCTTCTGAATTCATGAAAGTCGCCGCCGTGCTTTATGCCGCCGACTACACGGCGCGCAAGTCGGCGCTGATGCACAGCTTCAGGAAAGGCCTGCTGCCGATGCTTGCGGTGATGCTGGTGGTCGGGTGGCTGCTGCTGCGCGAGCCCGACTTCGGCGCCTTCGTGGTAATCGCGTCGGTGGCCATGGCGATTCTGTTCCTCGGCGGCATGAACGGCAAATGGTTCGCGGGCCTGTTCGTGCTCTCGCTTGCTGGCTTCCTCGTCCTTATCCTCAGTTCGCCTTACCGCGCGCAGCGCATCTTCGGTTTCATGGACCCGTGGGCCGACCCCTACGGCAGGGGCTACCAGTTGTCGCACGCCCTGATCGCCTTCGGCCGCGGCGAATGGCTGGGCGTCGGCTTGGGCGCAAGCGTGGAGAAGCTTTTCTACTTGCCCGAGGCGCACACCGATTTCCTGCTCGCCGTGATCGCCGAGGAACTGGGTCTCGCCGGCGTGGTGACCGTGATCGCGCTGTTCACCTGGATCGTGCTGCGCGCATTTGCGATCGGCCGCCAGGCGGCTGCGTCGGAGCGCTACTACGCGGCGCTGGTGGCGCAGGGTATCGCCGTCTGGCTCGGGGTGCAGACGCTAATCAACATGGGCGTAAACATGGGGGTGCTGCCGACCAAGGGCCTGACCCTGCCGCTGATGAGCTTCGGCGGCAGCGGCATCCTGGCCAACTGTCTGGTGCTGGCGATCCTGCTGCGCATCGATTACGAGAATAGGGCACTGATGCGAGGGCAACCCGCATGAATGCGACGACAGAAGCATGGCACGCACGATCATGATCATGGCGGGCGGCACCGGGGGGCACGTGTTTCCGGCCCTGGCAGTGGCGGAATATCTGACACGCTCGGGGTGGCGGGTGGTGTGGCTGGGAGCGAAGACGGGAATGGAAGCGACTTTGGTGCCGAAGCACGGCTATGAAATGGCCTGGGTGCGCTTTTCCGGGCTGCGCGGCAAGGGCCCGGCGCGCGCGCTCGCGCTGCCGCTGAACCTGCTCGTCGCTTTCTGGCAGAGCGCGCGCGCGATCCTCGCCGAGCGCCCCGACGTGGTGCTCGGCATGGGCGGCTATATCAGCTTCCCCGGCGGCATGATGGCTTCCCTGTTCAAGCGTCCGCTGGCGATTCACGAGCAGAATTCGGTCGCGGGCCTGGCCAACAAAGTGCTCTCGCGCCTGGCCGACCGGGTGCTGCAAGCATTTCCTGATGTACTGCCCGGCGCGCAATTAAGCGGCAACCCGGTGCGCAAGGAAATCGCCGCGCTGGCTGCGCCGCGCGAGCGCTGGGCCGCGCGCTCCGGCCGCCTCAGGCTGCTGGTGCTCGGCGGCAGCCTCGGGGCGCAGGTGCTCAACCAGATCGTGCCGCAGGCGCTCTCGCTCCTGCCGCAAGAGGCGCGGCCCGAGGTCACGCACCAGGCGGGAGCAAAGCATATCCAGGCAGTGCGTGAAGGCTACGCCGCTGCCGGCGTGCGCGCCGAAGCGCTTGCCTTCATCGATGACATGGCCCGGCGTTATGCTGAAGCCGATGTCGTCATTTGCCGTGCCGGCGCGCTCACCGTTGCCGAGCTCGCCTGCGCCGGCGTGGCCGGCATTCTCGTGCCGTTTCCGCATGCGGTGGACGATCACCAGACCGCGAATGCGAAATTCCTGTCGGCGCGCGGCGCGGCCATCCTGCTGCCGCAGGCCGAATTGTCCGCGCAGCGGCTTGCCGATCTGCTGCGCGGGCTCACGCGCGAGCGCCTGCTCGAAATGGCCGAGAAGGCAAGGGCGCTGGGCAAGCCGGACGCAACCGAGGCCGTCGCTCGTGCCTGCATGGAGTTGGCGCAATGAAGCACAAAGTCAAGCGTATTCATTTCGTCGGGATCGGCGGTAGTGGCATGAGCGGCATCGCCGAAGTGCTGTTCAACCTCGGCTATCAGATTACTGGTTCCGATCTGGGCGCCAACGCGGCAACCCGGCGCCTCGCCGGCCTGGGCGCAACGGTGCATGTCGGACACACGGCCGAGCACGTGGCCGACGCCGACGTCGTGGTCGTGTCCACCGCAGTGGACAACAATAATCCGGAAGTGATAGCGGCGCGCGCGAGGCGCATCCCGGTAGTGCCGCGCGCGCTGATGCTGGCCGAGGTGATGCGCCTGAAGCAGGGCGTCGCGATTGCCGGCACCCACGGCAAGACCACCACCACGAGCCTGGTTGCCAGCGTGCTCGCCGAGGCCGGGCTCGATCCCACCTTCGTCATCGGCGGCCGGCTCACCAGCGCGGCTTCGAACGCGCGCCTGGGCGCGGGCGAGTTTATCGTGGTCGAGGCCGACGAGTCGGACGCTTCGTTTCTGCACCTGCAGCCGGTGATCGCCGTGGTCACCAACATCGACGCCGACCATATGCAGACCTACCAGCACGATTTTGCGCGGCTGAAGCAGGCGTTCATCGCTTTCCTGCAGAACCTGCCGTTCTACGGCACGGCGGTGCTGTGCACCGACGACCAGCACGTGCGCGAGATACAGCCGTTTGTTTCCAAGCCGGTTTTAAGTTACGGTTTCGGCGCCGACGCCATGGTGCGCGCCGAAAACGTCAGCCATTGCGGCGGCAAGATGCGCTTCCACGCGGTGCGCGAAGGCAGGCCCAAAGCGCTCGAGGTGACGCTTAACCTGTCCGGCCGGCACAACGTGCAGAACGCGCTCGCTGCGATCGCCGTTGCCACTGAACTGGGCCTGGAGGACGCCGCGATCATTCGGGCGCTGTCGGAGTTCCGCGGCGTCGCCCGGCGCTTTCAGAGCTACGGCGCGATCACCGCCAACAGCGGCGGCAGCTTCACCCTGGTCGACGATTATGGCCATCATCCGGCCGAGGTGCAGGCGACGCTCGAGGGGGCGCGCGGCGCTTTTCCCGGGCGGCGCATCGTGCTCGCCTTTCAGCCGCACCGCTACACGCGCACGCGCGACCTGTTCGAAGACTTCGTCAGGGTGCTCTCGGGCGCCGACGCGCTGCTCCTGGCCGAAATCTATGCCGCGGGCGAGGCGCCCATCGTCGCGGCAGACGGCAGGACGCTGGCGCGCGCCGTGCGCGTCGCCGGCCGCGTCGAGCCGGTGTTCGTCGAGAACATTGCCGACATGCCCGCCGCGATTCGCGCGGTGGCAAAGGACGGTGACGTGGTGCTCACCATGGGCGCGGGCTCGATCGGCGGCGTGCCGGCTGCGCTCGCCAAGCCTGCGGAGTGAGAGATGCACATGGCTGAACTAAGACATCTCTCCAACCCGGCGTTGCGCGGCAGGCTTTCCTTCGGCGAGCCGATGCGCAAGCACGTCACCTGGCGCACCGGCGGCGCCGCGGATCGCGCCTACGTTCCGGCCGATCTGGACGATGCGGCCCAATTCCTGCGCACCCTCCCCGCAGGCGAGCCCATCTATTTCATCGGTTTGGGCAGCAATGTGCTGGTGCGCGACGGAGGCATTCGCGGCACGGTCATGCTGATGCACTCGAGCCGTGCGCTCATTCGTATGGATGGGGCGCTCATTTATGCCGAAGCGCGCGCGGCCAGCCCCAAGGTGGCGCGTTACGCCGCGACCCGCGGGCACGCCGGCGCCGAGTTTCTCGCCGGCATCCCTGGAACCGTGGGCGGCGCGCTCGCAATGAATGCAGGCTGTTACGGCAGCGAAACTTGGGACACGGTGGAACGCGTGCTCATGCTCGCGCGCAGCGGCGAGCTGCGCGCGCGCAAGCCCGCGGATTTCGATATCGCTTACCGCCGCGTAGCCTTGAAAGGCGGCGAACTCGGCCGGGATGAATGGTTTGGCGCCGCCTGGTTTCGTTTCGAATCCGGCGACGGCGAAGCGGCGCGTCGCCGCATCAAGCAACTGCTGCAACGGCGCATCGGTGCCCAGCCGCTAGGCTTGCCCAACGCCGGCTCGGTGTACCGCAATCCGCCCGGTGATCACGCCGCGCGCCTGATCGAGGCCTGCGGTCTGAAAGGTTACGCCATCGGCGGTGCGCGCGTGTCGGAAAAACATGCCAACTTCATCGTCAATGCGCACGGCCGGGGAAGTGCCGCCGATATCGAAAACCTGATCGAGCATGTGAGAAATACCGTGCTGGCGAAACACGGCGTCGAGCTCATCGCCGAAGTGCGTATTGTCGGCGAGGCGGTGCCCGCATGAATGTCAAGGCCTTCGGTAAAGTCGCAGTGCTCCTCGGCGGCCGCTCGGCCGAGCGCGAAGTGTCGCTCAAGAGCGGCGCCATGGTGTTGAGCGCTTTGCGCGCGAGGGGTGTCGACGCGCACCCTTTCGATCCGCAGAAAAGGGACCTCGCGGCGCTGATCGCGGAGAAATTCGATCGCGTGTTCATCTCGCTGCATGGGCGCTACGGCGAGGACGGCACCATCCAGGGCGCGCTGGAACTGCTAGGCATCCCCTACACCGGTTCGGGCGTACTCGCTAGCGCACTCGCCATGGACAAATGGCGCACCAAGCTTGTGTGGCAGGCGGCCGGCATTCCAACGCCGCGCTACGAACTGCTTACTCCGGCAACCGACCTCAAGGCCGTTGTTGCACGCCTCTCGCTCCCGATCATGGTCAAGCCCGCCAATGAGGGTTCCAGCATCGGCATGAGCAAGGTGCGCGCCGGCTCCGGGCTGGAAGAGGCCTATGCGCTCGCGGCCAATTACGACAGCGTGGTGATTGCCGAGCAATTCATCGAAGGCATCGAACTCACCGCCGCAGTGCTGGGTGGCGAGGCGCTGCCGTTGATCCGGCTTGAGACGCCGCGCGAGTTCTACGACTACGAGGCGAAGTACGTCGCCAACGACACGCGCTACATCGTTCCCTGCGGCCTCGCGGCGGCCGAAGAAGCGGCGCTGCGGCAGCAGGCGCTGGCCGCATTCGGCGCGCTCGGATGCTGCGGCTGGGGGCGGGTCGACCTGATGTTGGACGCCGCTGGCAGGCCTCATTTCATCGAAGTCAATACTTTGCCCGGCATGACCGATCACTCGCTGGTGCCGATGGCGGCGCGCCATGCCGGCCTGT
Source organism: Pseudomonadota bacterium (assembly GCA_043805375.1). Lineage (GTDB taxonomy): Bacteria > Pseudomonadota > Gammaproteobacteria > Burkholderiales > SG8-39 > 2-12-FULL-64-23. Next base: position 10,129 of record JAZDIA010000115.1, on the reverse strand, counting down.
CGTTCGAGGACCTGGTTGTGCGCATCCTGGAGCTCGCGCATGTGGGATAACGCCGGTCTGCTGAACGGCTGCGCCAGCGCGCTCTACGCGCTTGCTGCTGCCGTCCTGATTTACGCCGGTGTGCAAGCAGCGATCCATTCGCCGCTATTGCCCGTGCGCCATTTGGCGCTGCAAGGCGAGCTCGAGCATGTTACGCGCGAACAGGCAGAGGGCGCCGCGCGCGCAGGCGCGGTAGGCACTTTTTTCAGCGTCGATCTGGACGCGGTGCGGCGCGCATTTGAGGCCCTGCCCTGGGTGCGCAAGGTCGAGGTGCGTCGGCTGTGGCCCGGCCGCATCCAGGTCGCGATTGAAGAGCACGTGGCGCTGGCGCGCTGGGGAAGCGATGCGCAGACAAAACGTCTGGTCAACAGCTACGGCGAAGTGTTCGAGGGCGAATTACCCGATGCCATCCGCCTGCCGCAGTTCGCCGGCCCGGGCGGCAGCGCCGAGGAGGTGACACGCCGTTATGGCGCGTTTCGCCAGGCGCTCGCGCCGCTCGATCTCGAGCCGCGCCAGGTGCTGCTTTCGCCACGCTATGCGTGGCAGATGCGGCTGTCGAACGGCCTCACGCTGGAGTTGGGGCGGGATCAGTTGAAACAGCCGGTACTCGCGCGGCTGTCGCGCTTTGTCGCGTTCTACGTGCAGACAGTGGGGCACATCGATCGCAGGCTCGACTACGTCGACCTGCGCTACCCCAACGGATTTGCGCTGCGCGTGCCGGAGATCATGCATTCAGTCACGGAACCAAAGAGCGTGGGACGCCGGCGCGGCAGCGGGGAGAAGGCATGAGCAAGGAATACAAGAACCTCGTCGTCGGTCTGGATATCGGCACCTCCAAGGTGGTGGCGATTGTCGCTGAGCTGTTGCCGGACAACCGGTTGAACGTCATCGGCATGGGCGTGCACGAGTCCAGGGGCCTGAAAAAGGGCGTGGTGGTCAATATTGAAGCCACCGTCAATGCCATCCAGCGCGCGCTGGAGGAAGCCGAACTGATGGCCGATTGCAAGATCGCACGCGTCTTTACCGGCATCGCCGGCAGCCACATCAAGAGCTTCAATTCCCGCGGTATGGTGGCGATCAAGGACAAGGAAGTGTCCTCGCTCGACGTCCAGCGCGTGATCGAGACCGCGCGCGCCCTGCCGATCCCCACCGACCAGCAGATCCTGCACATCCTCACCCAGCAGTTCATCGTAGACGGTCAGGACGGCGTGCGCGAGCCGCTGGGCATGAGCGGGGTGCGGCTGGAGGTGGAAGTACACATCGTCACCGGCGCGGTGTCGGCGGCGCAGAATATCGTCAAGTGCGTGCGTCGCTGCGGCCTGGAAGTGAACGATCTGATCCTGCAGCCGCTGGCCTCGTCGATCGCGGTGCTCACCGAGGATGAAAAGGAACTGGGCGTGTGTCTGGTGGACATCGGCGGCGGCACCACCGATATCGCCATTTTCCGCGAGGGCGCGATCCGGCACACCGCGGTGATCCCCATAGCGGGCGATCAGATTACCAACGACATCGCCATGGCGCTGCGGACGCCCACGGCAGAGGCCGAGGAAATCAAGATCGGAAGCGGCTGCGCGCTACGCCAGCTCGCCGATCCCGACGAACTGGTGGAAGTGCCCGGCATCGGCGATCGCGGCTCGCGCCAGCTTTCGCGCCAGACCCTGGCCGAAGTGATCGAACCGCGCGTGGAAGAGCTGTACTCCCTGATCCAGAAAGTGCTGCGCGATTCGGGCTACGAGGAACTGCTGTCTTCGGGCCTGGTGCTCACCGGCGGCTCGAGCGTGATGCGGGGCATGATCGAGCTGGGCGAGGAGATCTTCCACATGCCGGTGCGTCTGGGTACGCCGCGCTACTCAGGCGGGCTGGCGGATGTGGTGAAACACCCGCGCTATGCGACGGCGATCGGGCTGCTGCTCGAGGGGCAGTCGCAGACCCAGCGCGGAATCCAGGCGCTGCAGGGCGCGTCTTTCAGGCAAGTCATGGCGAGGATGAAGGAATGGTTCCAGCGCAATTTTTAGGGGCTTGGTTTGGAAGCCGGGAGCGAGCGCCGCAGTCGGTGTTTTGTTCAGTTCCGGGTTTCCGCTCCCTGGTCGGAATTGGCGGTGAACGCGCAGTTTGTTTCTTAACTAAGACCCGGAAGGAGGCACTATGTTTGAAATCGTGGATGCACAAAACAACGGTACCGTGATCAAGGTGGTTGGCGTCGGCGGCGCCGGTGGCAACGCCGTCGATCACATGATCCGCAACGCGGTGCAAGGGGTGGAGTTCATCGCCATGAACACCGACGCCCAGGCGCTTGCGTACGGACAGGCGAAGAACCAGATTCAGCTCGGCTTATCCGGGCTCGGCGCGGGGGCCGAGCCCGAGGCCGGGCGCGCGGCCGCGGTGGAGGCGCGCGAGTATATCGAGGAGGCGCTGCAGGGGGCGCACATGGTGTTCATCACCGCCGGCATGGGCGGCGGCACCGGCACCGGCGCCGCGCCGCTGGTGGCCGAGGTGGCGAAGAAGTTGGGCATCCTGACGGTGGCGGTGGTCACGAAACCGTTCTCGTTCGAGGGCGGCAAGCGTATGCAGGTGGCCGAGGGCGGCATCGACGAACTGGCGCAGAACGTCGACTCGGTGATCGTGATCCTCAACGAGAAACTGGAAGAAGTGCTGGGCGTGGACGTGTCGATGGAAGAGGCATTCGCCGCAGCCGACAACGTGCTGAAGAACGCGGTCGCGGGGATTTCCGAGATCATCAATATCCGCGGCCTGATCAACGTCGACTTCCAGGACGTCAAAACCGTGATGCATGAGCAGGGCATGGCGATGATGGGTTCGGCCTCGTCCTCGGGCATGGACCGTGCGCGCATCGCTGCCGAGCAGGCCGTGGCCTGCCCGTTGCTCGAGGGCGTCAACCTTTCCGGGGCGCGCGGCGTGCTGGTCAACATCACCGCCGCCAAATCCGGCCTCAAGCTGCGCGAAACCAAGGAGGTAATGGAGACGATACGCAGCTTCGCCGCCGCCGACGCCACCGTTATCCTGGGCGCGGTCTACGACGAGAGCATGGGCGAGGAACTGCGGGTGACGGTGGTCGCGACCGGGCTCGGTCAGCCCGCGTCGATACGCCAGACCAAACCGCAACTGGTGGTGAAGAACGGCACCGACAACCTAGCGGTGACTGGCGTCGACTACGCGGCGCTGGACTCCATGCCGGCGGTGATCCGCAAGAACCGCGCCTCGACCATCGAAGCGCTGCAGCAAAGCGGGGTGGACAAGTATGACATCCCGGCTTTCCTGCGCAGGCAGGCTGACTGAGTCCGGTCATCGGCCGGCTGGCCGCGCTCCGGGTCGCGCGGCCAGCCTCCCGCTTATGTTAAAATTTACGAGTTATGATCAAGCGACAACGAGCTCACTACAAAATGAGGGGATATCCCCCGAGGTGGGAGACCGAAGGTCGGGACCACCCTAAGAGGTGGGGACTTTCCCCTCTCCCGTCAAGCGGAACCGAGGAAGGGGGATCGAGACCTTCGGGGCGCATTCCCTCATGCTCCCCTAAATTAGGAGCCGTTTCGGTAATTCTGAAACGGCTAAGGCACTCATGTTAAAGCAGCGCACCCTCAAATCCGTCATTCGCGCCACCGGTGTCGGGCTGCATTCGGGCGAGAAGGTGGAATTGACGCTGCGTCCGGCGCAGCCAAACACGGGCATCGTGTTCAGGCGCCTGGATCTGCCGCAGCCGGCGGACGTACGCGCCGACGCCTACAAGGTGGGGGACACGCGCCTGTGCAGCACGCTGGAAGACGGCGAAGTGAAGGTGGCGACGGTGGAGCACCTGATGTCGGCCTTCGCCGGGCTGGGCGTGGACAATGCCTATGTTGACCTCACCGGGTCGGAGGTGCCGATCATGGACGGCAGCGCCTCGCCGTTCGTGTTTTTGCTGCAGTCGGCTGGTATCGTGGAGCAATCGGCCGCCAAGCGCTTCGTCCGCATCAGAAAAACGGTGGAAGTGAAAGAAGACGATAAATGGGCCCGCTTCGAGCCCTACCCCGGCTTCAAGCTGTCTTTTTCCATCGTTTTCAACCATCCGGTGTTCGACAAATCCAGTCAGGACGTGGTGGTCGATTTCGCCGATACTTCCTATGTCAAGGAGGTGGCGCGGGCGCGCACCTTCGGCTTCATGCAGGATGTGGAAAGCCTGCGCGCCAGCGGCCTGGCCATGGGCGGCAGCCTGGACAACGCCGTAGTGATGGACGAATACCGGGTGCTGAACTCCGACGGACTGCGTTACACCGACGAATTCGTGAAGCACAAGATACTGGACGCAATCGGCGACCTGTACCTGCTTGGCCATCCCGTGATCGGCGCATTTTCGGCGCATAAGTCGGGCCACGGCCTGAACAATGCCCTGCTACGTGCCACGCTGGCCGAGGCCGATGCCTGGGAGTATGTGAGCTTCGATCACGTCGAGGACGCACCGGCCGGACTCGCCCGATTTCTCGCCCAACCTGCCTGATTTCGGGCGCGCTCTAGTCTCTTTTTCGCTCGATCATTGCTGCAAGCGCTTGTTTGAGTCTGGAATTAGGCAAGCGTTTGGCAAGGGTCCGCAGGCTTTCGGCGCCCGCTCGGCTAAGCTTGGCCTGCTTTGGAATCAGTTGCTTTCGCTGATCTTGCCGGGGTTGCACTTCAATGCGAATTCCGGTAACCTGCAGCCCGCGTTTCGAAAAATCGTTGACCAATCGCGGACTTAGCAATTTCAGTTTCGCTGCGATTGCATTGTTTTCGGCGAAAATAACGACATTTTCGTGCTTGTAATTGACAATCGATGAAGATCGCAACAACTGCTGCGGCATGATTTCCTTGTAAATGCGCCGCAATTCGATGAGCCGTTCTGCCTGGGGCAATAAGGCCGCGATACCCGTGGCCGAGTCCAGATAGGCGCGAAGATTCTTGGAATGCATGGCGTTATCTCTCGGAGGGGATCATGCATATTATTCTCGTATCGAACCGGCTGGCAACGGCCAAATCGATTTGCCTGGACGCCCGTCACCTGCTGCTAGGGGTGGCGTTGTTGGCTGCAACCGTCGTGGCGCTGTCCAGTTCCATGTTCTATCTGGTGTTCCGGCATGCGGCCGAGATCAAGCTGCCGCTGGTGCAGACGCTGCTGCTATCGGCGCAGGAACAACAATCCCAGAAGGCCAAGGAATTCATGCGCGAGAACCTGAACGCAATGGCGGTCAGGCTGGGTCAGATGCAGGCGCAACTGATCCGTCTGGACGCTTTGGGCGAGCGCCTGGCGACTCTCGCGGGCATCAAGCCGCATGAGTTTCGCATGCGCGAGCCGCCTGGCCGCGGCGGCGCGCTGTCCACCAGCATCCCGACGCAAGACCTATCGATGAGCGAGTTTGCCTGGCAACTCGACGCGCTTGCCAGGCATATGGAAAACCGCTACGACTACATGGGAATACTCGAAAACCGGCTGTTCGACGCCAAGGTGAAGAAAAAGCTCATGCCGACGGTCAAACCGGTGGACGTGGACTGGAACGCCTCCAGCTTCGGTTGGCGCATCGATCCCATCAGCGGACAGAAAGCCATGCACGAGGGTGTTGATTTTCTGGTCGACACCGGTACCCCCGTCCACGCCGCGGCGGACGGCATGGTTGTTGCCGCCGAATTTCATCCCCAATATGGCTACGTGGTCGATATCGACCACGGCAACGACTTTAGCACGCGCTACGCTCACAATTCCAAACTGCGGGTCAAGGCAGGCGATCTGGTGCGGCGCCAGTCGATTATCGCCGAGTCCGGATCCACCGGCCGCTCGACCGGGCCGCATGTGCATTTTGAAGTGCGCTACAAAGGGGCGGCGCAGAATCCCAATCGCTTTCTGCAGGTTCCTGCCGCCGTTGCCAAGGCAAGATGAGCGCGGCGTGAGTAACGAGGGGCAGGCCACGATTCCGCTGCGTCGCGCCCGCTGTTTGAGTCCGCTTCTCCGAAATCAGAGGCTGCTGCAAAGCGCTTCCATCTGATATACCTCGTCACGCGGCCCTCGCTTCGCGTTCGGGAAGCGGTTCTTGACCACCTGTAAGCCTGTCCCGCCGTTTAGGGGCAGGTGGGCATGGTAAGATTCGCATTCTTTCCTCGACCTCCCCGCCTTTTGATGTTCACCCGCGTCCTCACTCGCATTTTCGGCAGCCGCAACGAGCGGCTGATCAAGCGTTATAACAAGTCCGTGCAGCGCATCAACGCGTTGGAGCCCGCCGTTGCCGCATTGGCGGACGAGGCCGTGCGCGCCAAGACCGTGGAGTTCAAAAAGCGCTTAGCCGGGGGAGAGGCGCTGGACGAGCTGCTGCCTGAGGCCTTTGCCGTGGTGCGCGAAGCGGCCAAACGCGTGCTCAACATGCGCCATTTCGACGTGCAGTTGGTCGGCGGCATGATCCTGCACGCCGGCAAGATTGCCGAAATGCGCACCGGCGAGGGCAAGACCCTGGTGGCGACGCTGCCGGCCTATCTGAATGCATTATCGGGCTTGAGCGTGCATATCGTCACGGTGAATGATTATCTGGCAAGCCGCGATGCTGAATGGATGGGTCGGGTCTACCGTTTCCTCGGGCTCTCCGTCGGGGTGAACCTAGCCCAGAGCGCTGCCGATGTGAAGCAGCAGGCCTACGCCGCCGACATCACTTACGGCACCAACAACGAGTTCGGCTTCGACTACCTGCGCGACAACATGGCGATGCGGGTGGCGGACCGTTACCAGCGCGGCCTCAACTTCGCCATCGTCGATGAGGTCGACTCGATCCTGATCGACGAGGCGCGCACGCCGCTCATCATCTCCGGCCAGGCCGAAGATCACACCGATCTGTACTACCGCATGAACGAAGTGGCGCCGCTGATGGTGCGCCAGGTGGAGGAGGCAGGGCCGGGCGACTTCTCCGTGGACGAGAAATCGCGCCAGGTGCTGCTGACGGAAGCTGGCCACGAGCATGCGGAGCAGCTGCTCGCGCGCGTCGGCCTTCTGCCCGAGGGGCACAGCCTGTACGAGCCCGTATTCATCAACCTGATACACCACCTGTACGCGGCGTTGCGGGCGCACCACCTGTTCCTGCGCGATACGCACTACGTGGTGCAGGAGGGCGAGGTCATCATCGTCGACGAATTCACCGGGCGCTTGATGTCGGGGCGGCGCTGGTCCGACGGCCTGCACCAGGCGGTCGAGGCAAAAGAGAACGTCTCGATCCAGAACGAAAACCAGACGCTCGCCACCATCACCTTCCAGAACTATTTCCGCATGTACGGCAAGCTCGCCGGCATGACCGGCACGGCCGATACCGAGGCCTACGAGTTCCAGGAGATCTACGGCCTGGAAACGCTGGTGGTGCCGACGCACCAGCCGATGATCCGAGACGACCGCGAGGACCTCGTATACCAGACGCTCAAGGAAAAGAACGAAGCCATCGTCGCCGCGATCAAGCACTGCCATGAGCATGATCAGCCGGTGCTGGTCGGCACCACTTCGATCGAAAATTCCGAGCTGCTATCGGGCATGCTGGAAAAGGACAAGCTGCCGCACCAGGTGCTGAACGCCAAGCAGCATGCGCGCGAGGCCGAAATCGTGGTACAGGCGGGCCAGCCGAAGATGGTCACCATCGCCACCAACATGGCGGGACGCGGCACCGACATCGTGCTCGGCGGCAATGTCGAGAGAAGCATCGACACGCTGCGCGCCACCGAGGGTGTGGACGAGGCGGAAAAAGAGCGCCGCATACTGGCGCTGCGGGAAGAATGGCAGCAACTGCACGCCAAGGTCATCGCCGCCGGCGGGCTGCACATCATCGGCACCGAGCGCCACGAGTCGCGCCGCATCGACAACCAGCTGCGCGGCCGCGCCGGCCGCCAGGGCGATCCCGGCTCGTCGCGCTTCTATCTGTCGCTGGAGGATCCGTTGCTGCGCATTTTCGCCGGCGACCGCGTCAAGTCGATCATGCAGCGGCTGAAAATGCCAGAAGGCGAGGCGATCGAAAGCTCATGGGTGTCGCGCTCGATCGAGTCGGCGCAGCGCAAGGTCGAGGCGCACAACTTCGATATCAGGAAGCAGCTGCTGGAGTCCGACGACGTCGCCAACGACCAGCGCAAGGTCATCTACGAGCAGAGGAACGAATTGCTCGAAAGCACCGACGTAAGCGAAACCATCACCTCGTTGCGCCAGGGCGTGGTGAGCGATATTTTCCGCGCCCATATTCCGCCGGAGAGCGTGGAGGAGCAATGGGATGTGCCCGGCCTGGAACAGGCGTTGGTGGCCGAGCTGCAGTTCTCGATTCCGATACATTCCTGGCTCGACGCCGACGCCGATCTCGACGATCAGGCGCTGTTCGAAAAAGCGGTTGCCGAAGCCGACCGCTTGTACCGGGAGAAATTTTCCCTTGCCCCGAGCGATGCCTTGCATCAGTACGAGCGCTGGGTCATGCTCACCAGCCTCGACCTGCATTGGCGCGAGCATCTGGCGGCGTTGGATCACCTGCGCCAGGGCATACATCTGCGTGGTTACGCGCAGAAGAACCCAAAACAGGAGTACAAGCGCGAGGCGTTCGAGCTGTTTCTGAGCATGCTGGAAAGCGTCAAGCTGGACGTGACGAAGACTCTGACCGCGGTGCAGGTGGGTTCGCAGTCCGAGTTGGCCGAAGCCGTCGTTGAAGCGGCGCCGGTTGAAAACGTCAAATACCAACACGCCGGCTACGACGAGGCGCTGACTGCCGATGCGGTCGAGGAAAAAGCCAAGGAGCGGCCGTTCGTGCGTGAAATGGGCAAGATCGGCCGCAACGATCCTTGTCCATGCGGCTCGGGCAAGAAATACAAGCACTGCCACGGGAAACTGACTTGATCCGGGGGTCGCCATGCCGGTAAATCTAGCTCCGCCGAAACCCGAAGATTTGCTGCCGGTGAAAGGCGTGATGCTAGGCGTCGCCGAGGCCGGCGTGCGCAAGGCGGAACGCAAGGATCTGTTGGTCATGCGGCTGGCCGAAGGCGCGAGCGTCGCCGGCGTGTTCACACGGAACCGCTTCTGTGCCGCGCCCGTGATCCTATGCAGGGAACATCTGGCGCTCGCCCGCCCGGTGCGCGCTCTGGTGGTGAATACCGGTAATGCCAATGCGGGCACCGGCGGCGACGGCCTGGCGCGCGCGCGCAGAACCTGCGCCGAACTGGCCGTGCTCCTCGGTTGCGACGGCTCGCAGATCCTGCCTTTTTCGACCGGCGTGATCATGGAGCCTTTGCCGCTGGAGCGCATCGTTGCAGCACTGCCGCGAGCGCTCGCCGATTGCGGCGAGGACAATTGGGCAAGCGCGGCCGAGGCGATCATGACCACCGATACCGTGCCCAAGGCCTGCTCGCGCCGGCTCAGCCTCGGCGGCAAGTCGGTGACCGTGACCGGCATGGCCAAGGGGGCGGGCATGATCCATCCGGGCATGGCGACCATGCTTGGCTTCGTGGCGACCGATGCGGCGGTAAGCCGGTCAGCGCTGCAGCGGATGGTGACGCGGGCAGCTGCGCGCTCGTTCAATTGCATCAGCGTGGACGGCGACACCTCGACCAACGATTCGTTCATGCTGATTGCGACCGGCGCCGCCGGCACGCAGGCCATCGCCGCTCCGGACCAACCGGATTACGCGGTGCTCGCCGCGGCCGTGACTGAAGTCGCGGTCTGGCTCGCGCAAGCCATTATCCGTGACGGCGAGGGCGCGACCAAGTTCATCACGGTGCAGGTGGAAAGCGGCAAGAGCGAGGAGGAATGCAACAAGATCGCCTTTGCGATCGCGCATTCTCCCCTGGTCAAGACCGCGTTCTTTGCCTCCGACCCCAACCTCGGGCGGCTGCTTTGCGCGATCGGTAACGCCGGTGTTCCCGACCTCGACGTCGGCCGGGTGCAACTGTATCTTGGCGACGTGCTCGTGGCCAAAGACGGGAGCCGCGATCCGGTCTATCGCGAAGAGGACGGCCAGCGAATAATGAAGCAGAGCGAAATCACGGTGCGGGTGGAACTTGCCCGCGGCTCGGCGCGGACCACCGTGTGGACCTGCGATCTGTCGCACGACTACGTTTCCATCAATGCGGA
>JAZDIA010000114.1:0-2561 GCA_043805375.1 Pseudomonadota bacterium | reverse complement strand
GTCTCGACGTCAGCCCGATCGCCGCGAATCTCTACCAGGGATCGCTCGCCGGCGCCCTGTCCATGCAGGCCGCGGCGACTCCCGCGATCGCCGTCAAGCAGACACTGACCGGCGTTAACGTTGGCCCGCTGCTCAAGGACGCGGCCAACCTTGACGTGCTCGAAGGCAGGGGCAACGTGACAGTCGACGTCAACGGCCAGGGCAACACGGTATCCGCGATCAAAAAGGCGCTCGGCGGCAATGCGGCGATCAAGCTGACTGATGGTGCGGTCAAGGGAATCAACATCGCCGCCACCATCCGCGACGTGAAGTCGAAGCTCGGCGCGTTGAAGGGCGAAAAGACGCAGGCCGCGAATGCGGCCGAAAAAACCGATTTCTCCGAGTTGAGCGCCACCTTCAACATCAGAAATGGTGTCGCGCGCAACAGCGACTTGTCCGGCAAGTCACCGCTGCTGCGGCTGGGCGGCGAAGGCGACATCGACATCGGCAACGAGAACCTCAACTACCTGCTCAAGGCGACGGTGGTCGCGACTGCCGCCGGGCAGGGCGGCAAGGAACTCGCCGACCTGAAGGGCGTCACGGTACCGGTACGGTTGACCGGTTCCTTCGGCGCGCCGCAATACAAGATCGATTTCAGCGGCATGGCATCTGAACTTGCCAAGGCCAAGGTCGAGGAAAAGAAGGAGGAAATCAAGGCCAGGGTACAGGAGCGGTTGCAGGACCAGCTCAAGGGGCTGTTCCGGAGATAGTGCGTGCCTGATTTCGCGACCAGGGTCATCCACTGGCAGAAACAGCACGGCCGCCACGACCTGCCGTGGCAGAACACGCGTGACGCCTACCGCATCTGGCTGTCGGAAATCATGCTGCAGCAAACGCAGGTGGCGACGGTGATCCCGTATTACCAGCGCTTCCTCAAGCGCTTTCCCGACATGGCATCGCTCGCGCAGGCGTCGCTCGATGACGTGCTGCAGCAGTGGAGTGGGCTGGGCTACTACTCGCGCGCGCGCAACGTGCACCGCAGCGCCGCCGAAATCGTTGCGCAACGTGGCGGATGTTTCCCACGCGACTTCGAAGCGGTGCTGAACCTGCCCGGCATCGGCCGCTCGACTGCGGCGGCGATCTGCGTATTTGCCTATGGCGACCGGCGGGTGATTCTCGATGGCAACGTGAAGCGCTTGCTGGCGCGCTGCTGCGGCGTCGCCGGTTATCCCGGCAACCCGCAGGTCGAGGCGAAGCTGTGGCGCAAGGCGGGGCAGTTGGTGCCGCAACGCGACGTCGAGGCCTATACCCAGGGCCTGCTAGATCTGGGCGCCACGCTATGCATGCGCGGCAAACCGAGCTGCGACGATTGCCCGCTGCAAATGGAATGCGTGGCCCACCACAGCGGCCGCGTCCACCGCCTGCCGGCGCCGCGCTTGAGCAAGCGGCGGCCGCAACGCGAGACCGAGATGCTGGTGCTGTTGCACAACGGCGAGGTGCTGCTCGAGAAACGCGCGCCGAGCGGGATCTGGGGCGGGATGTGGAGCCTGCCGGAGATCGTGCCCGGCGCGGATATCGGCGCCGTATGTGTGCAGCGCTATGGCGCGACGGTCGAAGCGCTCGACGAACTGCCTACGATCGCGCACGGTTTCACGCATTTCAAGCTCGGCATCCGCCCGCGGCGTTACCGCGTCATCGCGTGCGCGGCGCGCGCTGCAGCACCGGGGCAAGTGTGGCTGCCGGTCGCGGACGCGATTGGTGCCGCGATCCCGGCGCCGGTGCGGCGCATCCTCGCGCAGCTATGACGCGCTGGCTCCTGATCGCGCTGATCGCGTTCGGCGCCTGGCAATGGTGGGACAACCGCAGCATCGTGCATCCGCCGGGGGTGATCGCCGCGGCCGCCCCGGAGCAGCGCGAAATCGCCGCCAACCCGCAACAGTTCCAGAAGAAGGGCTACACCCTGACGGCGCTCGCGCGCTTTGACCTGACGGCACGCGCGCTCGGCGTCGAGCGCTATTCCTTCGACCGCGAATCGGACCTGGCGCCGGTCGATATTGCGTTCGGCTGGGGGCCGATGTCGGATTCGGGCGTGCTGTCCAGGATCAGCATCAGCCAGGGTGCACGCTTTTATAACTGGCGCGTCGCCGAGTTTCCGATTGCGCGCCGTGAAATCGAAATCAATAGCGCCAACATGCATTTGATCCCGGCCACCGCTGAAATCGAACGCCGGCTCAAACGCGTGCGCGTCGGCAACGTCGTGCAACTAAGCGGTTATCTGGTCGAGGCCCGCGCCGGTGACGGCTGGCGCTGGCGGAGTTCACTCACGCGGGAGGATACCGGCGCCGGCGCGTGCGAACTGATCTGGGTCGAGCGGCTTGCGTTGCGTTAACAATATGCGGAGGAGCGGTAAGCAGTAAGCGGTGAGCGGTGAGCGGTGAGCGGTGAGCAGTGAGCGGTGAGCGGTGAGCAGTGAGCAGTGAGCAGTGAGCGGTGAGCAGTGAGCGGTGAGCAGTGAGCTTTCAGCTTTCAGAAGTTCCACTTTAAGGACTATCCAGAATTAGAAACTAAAAATCAAAACTAGA
>JAZDIA010000113.1:0-19545 GCA_043805375.1 Pseudomonadota bacterium | reverse complement strand
GCTGGGGTTCAAAATCTGTTTTTTAGCCAAAGCGAATCCGGACTCGATATATTTCTATTGGGAAAAACGTCTGCATTGAAGGCCGAGGCAAGCTGGTTCACAGAGCTTGGTGCCTCAAATAGGTATCATGCCACAATCTACGCATAATCCACGCTCCTACGAGAGCCGCGCCTCCAGCATCCGGCGCCACGGTGCCGCAGCGCGGAGCCGGGAGAGGTTGCCGAAGTGGCCCACCGCGGTCCGGTTGATGAAGACGATGTGGTGGGGGAAGCGGATGTCTTTCATCTCGTCGAACCGGCTCACGTGCATGTCGATGAGTTGGCGCAAGAGCTGATCATCGTAGCCGAAGCGGTAGGGGCGTTCGTCATCGAGCATCTTGATGGCGAGGTCGAGGGCGGGCGCGACCAGTTCCGCCGACACCGGCCCGCCCGAGGCCGTGCTGACACCCATCGCCGCGAGCAGCGCCGGCACCTCGCCGCGCCGGCCGTCGAGGGCGGCGCGGGAGAGCTCGCGGTAGCCCTTCACGATAGTCGGCGGCACAGACTTGACGCAGCCGAAGTCGTAGACGACGACGCGGCCGTCGGCGAGGAACGAGAAGTTCGCGAGGTTCGGGTCCGCGTGGATCATCCGGTGCTCGAACAGGCCGCGCAGCAGGAAGTCGAACAGCACGGCTCCCCAGCGATCGCGCAGCGCCTGCGGCCGTGCCTCGTCGCACGCCTCGTCCGGCGTATAGCCGGCCACGTACTCCATCGTCAGGACGCGGCGGCTCGACGCTTCGTCGATGACGCCGGGAATCACCACTTGGTCGCTTCCGGCCCAGAGCTCCGCCATCCGCCGAATGTTCTCCGCTTCGTTCACGTAGTCCAGCTCCTCGCGCAGGCGGTCGCGCACCTCGCCCCAGATCGGCGCGAAGTCGGCGTCGGTGAAGAGCGCGAACAGCGACTGCAACAGACGCCGGAGGTTGACGAGGTCGGCCTCGATGATCTCGGCTATCCCCGGGTACTGGATTTTCACCGCGACGGGCCGTCCGTCGCGCAGCACCCCCCGGTGCACCTGCCCGATCGAGGCAGCGGCGATGGCCGCAGGCTCGAGCCGCGCTATCGTCTTGCGCCAGTCGGGGAGCTCCGCGTCGAGCTGGCGCTGCACGGCGTCGAACGGGATCGGCGGCGCCTGTTGCTGCAGCGCGCGCAGGACGCCGGTCACCTCGGGCGGGAGCAGCGAGTCCTGAAGGCTCAGCATCTGGCCGACCTTCATCGCCGCCCCCTTCAGCTCGCCTAAGTCGTGAACAATGCGCTCGGCGTTGAGGACGAGGTTTGCGACCTGGTGCAACTGACGCGACGGTCCGGAGCGCACCAGCGAAATCAGCTGCTCGACGGCCACCGACGCCCCGACGCGCCCGACGAGGCTCCCGAGCCGCAGGAGCCGCTCGAGCGGTGACCGCGCCGGGCCGTTTTTTCCGGGCCGGTCTGCGTTATTCGGGTCGGAGCCGTGAACCACTGGTGCTTCCTTGGACAGCGGGTTGAGTCGATATGCTGACAGACCATTGATTGTAGTCGTCGCCGCTCGATCGGACAGACGACGTGAACCTTAAGGGGTCCTTAAGGGGGCGGAGTCGAATTTTCTCGAGGCTAGTCGATCAGAATTCATGGCGCCGAAATCGTAAATCCGCGACACGTTCTCTTGACGTGTCGCCGGCAGCGACATAAGCTGCGGACATGGCGCAAAAAGCGAATTGCGGCGACATGTCCCGCCTTGCCGGCTGGCAGCCGCACCGCCCTCGCCAACGACGCCACCGGCGTGGTGGTGTATACGCCGCCCGAGGGCGAAGCGCGCATCCGCGATCTGCTCGCGAACTGGGAGCGCTTCCTGCACGAGGAAGAAACGCTCGACCCGCTGGTGCGGATGGCGGCGGCGCACTACCAGTTCGAAGCGATTCATCCGTTCACCGACGGTAACGGACGCACCGGGCGCGTGTTGAACAGCCTGTTCCTGGTCGAGCAGGGTCTGCTGCCGCTGCCGATCCTCTACCTCAGCCGCTACATCATCGCGCACAAGGCCGATTATTACCGCCTGCTGCTGGCAGTTACGCGCGAAGCTGCCTGGGAGCCGTGGCTGCTCTACATGTTGCGCGCAGTCGAAGACACGGCGGGATGGACCACAACCAAGATCGGCGCCGTGCGCAAACTCGCCGCCGGCACTGCGGAGCACGTGCGCGCGAAGCTGCCGAAGATCTACAGCCGCGAATTGGTGGATGTCATCTTCGAGCAGCCGTATTGCCGCATCGCGAATCTGGTCGAGGCCGGAATCGCCGGACGCCAGGCGGCGTCGCGCTATCTCAAGGCGCTCGTAGCGATAGGCGTGCTGCGCGAGCAGACCTTTGGCAAGGAAAAGCTCTTCGTCCACCCGAAGCTGATGACGCTGCTCACGCGCGACAGCAACGCAATCCAGCCTTATCGATGACGCGACTGGCGGCCTGACGATAGGGGGGTGCGCGACGCGCGATCTCGCGCCCGCTTGCGTGCCGGAGCGGCGCTGAAACCCGTGGCTGTCCCTGAGCTTTCGCCAAAGATTCGGCCGGCGGAATACGTTGAAGCGCTACGCCGCCCTCTTGCCCTGCGCGTGCCGCTCGGTCAGCAGGTACAGCACGTACTGGTTCAGACTCACGCCCTGGGATTTCGCGGCCTTCGCCATTTCCGCGTGCAGGCGTTTCGGCACCCGCATGAGGAACTTGCCGCTGTAGGCCATTTCGTCTGCGGGTTTTGACGGCGACGGAATCGCGCGCTTCATGCTTTTGGCGGCCCTGATCCACGCGGCGATGGCGTCATGCGCCTCGCGGATCGCCGCGGGCTCGGTCTTGCCCCAGGCGTTGCAGCCCGGAAGGTCGGGCACGACGGCGATGTAGCCCTCGTCCTCGTCGCTCCAGAAAACCTCAATCGGATACTTCGTCATCTTGGTCTCCATACTTGTCCATCATCCGGATTAGTTGCCGCGCCTGGTAGGGCGGAATATATCCGGCGCGATTCTGGAAGTTGAGAAGATCGGGCTCATCCGGCCGGCCGAATGCGCGGTGCGAGCCCTGTCCACCGCTGTGGGTGAAGCCCAGCCGCTCCGCGACTTTGCAGGCGTCCTCGAAGCGCACCGCCTTGGGGTTCGCCCGCATCGCGGCCAGCAGCTTCTCTCGCCTCGTCATTCGATAATTATACTATATGCGGTATCAAGTGGACTCGCAGGATCGCGAGCAAATCATCGCAGAAGAGGCAAAGGGCGGCTCGAAAACGCGACTGGCGGCGTGACGATAGAAGACGCGCGATGCCCCTGCATTGCTTGCTCGCAAAAGGACAGAGGAAATCGTCTGCTGCATAATTGGCAGCGATTGCCGCCTTTTTTGCAGCAGATGGCAAGATGGTGAAACCGCGAACGAAGGGCTGCCTTCATTGCCCCGGCGGTGCGGCGAGAAAAAAGGGTCACCATCCGTAAAGGCGCGTGCCTATTGGCTTACCAGCCGTTTTAGAAATTAAAGCATCGCCTTGTGCCTGATCCGCGGTAATGCTAGTATTACCCATTACCTCTCTTTTTTGAGACCAATCCCATGACCACCAGCACCAGCAAGTTGACGACCAAGTACCAGGCAACCATTCCGGCGCCGGTGCGCAAAATCCTGCAGGTGGAAGCGGGCGATGCCATCGCCTTCGATATTCAGGGGCAGGAGGTGCGGATGCGCAAGGCGCGGCCGGTCGATCTCGAGTTCGCGCGCGCGCTCGAGGCAACGCTGGTCGAATGGTCATCCGCCGCGGATGAGGATGCTTATCGTGACCTTTGAGGCGTTCGACGTGGTGGTTGCCCCGTTCCCTTTCACCGACCGCACTGCGACCAAGCGGCGTCCCGCGCTGGTGCTGTCCGAACGCTCGGCATTCAACGCCAGCATCGGCCATGTCGTGCTCGCCATGATTACCAGCGCGTCCCATTCGGACTGGCCGCTGGACGTGGCCCTCTCGGATTTGCATGCCGCAGGGCTGACTTCGGCTTCGGTCGTGCGGATGAAATTGTTCACGCTCGATGATCGATTGATATTGCGCAAGGCCGGATCGCTCGCGGCCGCGGACAGGAAGGCAGTTGCCGCCTCGCTCAGGAAACTGCTGAAACCGCTTGCCTGAAGGCCGCGCGGTGTTGAAAACAGGATGACAGCCACGAAAGCGGCTTGACGCACTGCCGGACTGAGCATGCCAATGGTCAACCCACGCGAGGTCATCGCCGGTTTGCACAATGCCGCTATAATGCATGCATTATGCCTTCTGTCGAGAGGTGATGCCATGTCCCAGACCTTGACCATACGCAACGTGTCCGACTCGCTCGCGCGCAAGCTGAAGACTCGCGCTGAACGCAATCATCGCTCTCTGCAGGGCGAAGTGATGGCGATACTGGAACACGCCTCGGTCGCCAACACGGCGGAGCAACCGGTAGTGCCTTATCGGGCATCCGTGACCGAAAGCGCGGCGAAGACAGAATTGCCCGGGGCAGTGCCCCAGCCTGCCGATGGCACGGTCGGGAAAAAACTTACGATCGAAGAAATCTGGGAGCGCGGCAAGCGCCTCGGCCTTTCCGGCCCCAACGAGTCCGCGCGCATCGTCCGCAAGCTTCGCGATGAACGCCACAGTCGTTGATTGCTCCGCGCTCGCCGCAGTCGTCTTCGAAGAAGACTGGGGCGCCGAAGTCGTGCCGCAACTGAAGGGACGCCGGCTGATAGCCCCTGCATTGCTGCCATTCGAACTCGCGCAGGTGTGTTGGACAAAAATGCGGCGCCATCCTGCCCAGAGCGCCGTTTTGCTGGACCAGTTTGTCGCCGCTCTCGCTCAACTGAGCCTGGACCTGGAACCCGTAGGTTTGGATGAGTTGCCGGAGTTGGCTGGACGGCATGGCCTGTCCTGCTACGATGCGGCCTATCTCTGGCTTGCCCTGGCGCACCAGGCGCCTCTTGTGACCTTTGATCGGAAGCTTGCAGCGGCGTATCTCGAGGCCGTGAAGGAAATCGAATGACTCCCCGGAAATCTTTCATTATTCTGCAACACTACTGTCCGGTTAACTCGTGATTTGTGTTCTGTAACATGCTACCGGCGCCGGGCAAAGCGTGACTTGTGGGCAGACTGTGACGCGGCTGGCGAGTGGCGCAGGACCAAATATGAAAAGGACTGCTGCCACCGCGAAAGGGCGTGGCTATTAGCGCTCGCGCCGGTTTGTGCACTGAAACCGTCGGCTGTCCACGAGGAATTCGGCGACGGCATCATGTCGGCGATCGATTTCAAGATGGATTTGAAGCGTGAGCCGAACGCCGCCGGTGACCGCGTAAATATCGTCATGTCGGGTAAGTTCCTGCCGTACAAGACCTACTGACCGACCACGCGGCAGCCGCCCGACGAAGCGCTGGCTGCCTGCGCGGGACTCGCTTCCTGGTCTCCATGCCGCTTCGCCTCGCCGCGCGGCGATTCGATCAGCGGCAGCTGCAGCCTGCGCGGCGACGCGCTCGCGTGTGTGCCGCAGCGGCGCCGAAAAAGAGGGTTGTCTTGCCACTTGGCTCGGTTTGGTTCATGATTGCATTACAAATGCAATGCAAGAGGTGCCCATGAAAACTGCTGCCATTCCCGCGGTCCGCGTCTCACCTGAACTGCGTCAAGCCGCAGAGGAGGTCCTCCAGTCCGGCGAGACCCTGTCCGGATTCGTCGAGGACGCCGTCCGGCGCAATGTCGAGTTCCGCTATGCCCAGAAGGCGTTCATCGAGCGCGGACTGGCCTCGGGCGAAGCCGCCAGAAAATCGGGCAAATACGTCTCGGCGGCCGCGGTGCTCGGCAAGCTCGCGCGGCGGCTGGGCAAGGCGCGTAAGGGCCGCACCGGCCGGACAGGCGCCAAAGCGGCGGCATGAACCGATTCAAGGTCCGCTTCACCCCTGAAGCGGAAGCGGACCTGCTGCGCCTGTTCGATTTCCTTCTAGAACAGGACGTCGCCGCAGCCGAACAAGCCCGCGAGGCGATCGCCAAGGCGATCGAACTGCTCGAGGTGTTTCCGTTTTCGTGCCGCAAAGCCTTGGGCGGCGACGGCAACCCGTTCCTGCGCGAACTCATCATTCCCTTCGGCGGGTCGGGCTATGTCGCGCTGTTTGAGATCGAGAACCGGGAGACCGTCACGCTCCTGGCCGTTCGGCACCAGAGGGAAGAGGATTACCACTGATGTGCTAGCGCTCGCTGCCGTACACGGAGCCGGAGCGGCGCTGCTTGAGCAGCACGTCGATGTTCGCCCGGGCGAGTGACACGTTGTTCTTGACCGTGACCAGGCCGTTATAGGGCATGACCGCATATACGATCGCCGCGACGATAAGTCCAAGAACGATCCACCATCCCACGGTCCCCCTCCTCATTTTGATGTGCGACGGCCATCGACGGGAGGGGGCAGTGTACGCCGCGGCACGGGAATTCGTCTGGAATGAACCGAACGGGCACGGATATTCCGCGCCCTATTCTGGATTACCATACTGCGAACAGGGAGCGCAGTCATGCCGAATCGCGCAAAGAATCAGGTGGTCATTCTTCACGGCTGGTCGGACACCTGGGATTCGTTCGCGCCGCTCGCGAATTTTCTGAAGGCCGCCGGCTTCCAGACGCTGGACCTGTTTCTCGCCAACTACCTCTCGATGGACGACGGTGTGTCCATTGACGATGCGGCCAAGGCGATGCGGGCGGCGGTCGATGGAAAGATCGCGGGCGGGGAACTCAAGCCGCCGTTCGATCTGATCGTGCATTCGACGGGCGGTCTCGTGGCGCGCACCTGGCTCTCGGCCTACTGCGCCGGCATGAAGCCCGGGCAAATGCCGGTGCAGCGCCTGGTGATGATCGCGCCGGCCAATTTCGGTTCCAAACTGGCCGACGTGGGCCAGACCATCCTCGGCCGCGTCGTCAAAGGCTGGGATCACGGTTTCCACACCGGCAAGCTGATGCTGGACGGCCTCGCGCTGGGGTCGCCGTTTCAATGGGATCTCGCGTGGCGTGATCTGTTTGCCACGGATGCCGAGGACGTCGTACCGATCTACGGCGTCGATCTCGTCTGGCCCTTCGTCATCGTCGGCTCGATGCCCTACCAGCACGGATTGCGGCAGATGGTGAACGAGAACGGCTCCGACGGCACCGTGCGCGTCGCGGCCGCCAACCTGAACGCCTATGGCGCCACGCTGGATTTCACCCGCGACAATGCACCGACCGTCATGCGCATGACCGGGGCGGCGAGCGTAGCCGCGGCGCAGGGCGCGTTGATCCCGTGGACACGCAGGTACGACGAAGCCATGGAGTTTCCTCTGGCGGTGATGGCGCACCGGGACCACGCCGGCATCACCGATCCGACCACCCTCGGCGACAACGAGACCGCCGGCCAACAGGCGCAGTTCCGGAATTGCCTGCTGGAGGCGCTGGGATGCGCTTCGTATGCGCGATACCAGGGCCTGCAGCAGGCGTGGAGAACGATTTCGGACGCGGTCCAGGATCCGGGCTCCGCCGATGAGGACCACCACATGCACCTGCAGATCAACGTGCGTGTGGTGGACGAGTACGAGAAACCCGTCACCGACTACATGATCGAGTTTCTCGCGCCCGATTACGCGCAGAACACCGACCTCACGGGGATGTTTCACGACAAGGTCATCAAGGACGTCCACAAGAACGGCCAGGACGCTTCCGTGCGCACGATTTACATCGACCGGCAACGCATGTTCGAGCTGTTCTACCAGCAGATTCCCGCCGGCCAGCCGAAGGAACTGCGCTTGAGCGTCAGCGCGACCTTCCCTGGGGACAAGGTGAAATACTTTGCCGATGCCTCCGGCGGAAAAGGCGAGTTCGTCGTGCACTCGCAGGACGAGGCGGATCGCTGGCTGCAGCGCAATGCCACCCACTTTCTGAAGATCGTGATACCGCGCGTTCCTTCCGCGGAGGTGTTCAAGCTCAAGCATCCGGGCTAGACGGCTGACTGGGGCGCCAGCCAAAAACCCAGCAACGTGGCAGAATCCGAGCCATGTCCGATACCAAATCATGGGCTTTCGACGAATCGCTGCAGCCGCGCGCCGAGGAGGTCGGCTTCGATCTCGATCGGGTGCTGGATGCGGTCGTGCTGCTGCGCGCCGAGGTTCCCGAGGATGCATTCACCAGCGACATCCTTGGCACCGAACGCGTCGGCTATGGCGCGGTGATTCGCGAGAACGGGCTGGTGCTCACCATCGGCTACCTGATCACCGAGGCCGAGAACATCTGGCTCACGACCAACGCCGGCGCCGTCGTCGCCGGCCATGCGCTCGCCTACGACCAGGCGACCGGCTTCGGGCTGGTGCAGCCGCTGGGCGAGCTGCGCACGCCGCTGCTCGAACGCGGCTCCGCCGCCGCGGTGGCCCCGGGCGACGAGGTGTTCGTCATCGGCCACGGCGGACGCGCGCATGCGCTCAAGGCCAAGGTGATTGCCAAGCGCGAGTTTGCCGGTTATTGGGAATACCTGATCGAAAATGCCTTGTTCACCGTGCCGGCGCATCCGCAATGGGGCGGCACGGCGCTGGTGGACGCAGGCGGGCGGCTGGTGGGCATAGGCTCGCTGCTGCTGGAGGAGAGCGCGGGCGCGAAGCCGGACCAGGGCAATATGTTCGTTCCCATCGATCTTGTCGAACCCATACTCGATGACCTGATCGCACACGGGCGCGCGGCGCGCTCGCCGCGTCCCTGGCTCGGCATGTACACGCAGCAGGCGGAGGGCCGCCTGATCGTGGGTGGCCTGGCGCCGGGCAGCCCGGCGGAGCGCGCCGGGGTGAAGGCAGGCGATCTGGTGCTCGGGGTCGCGGGCGAGCGCACGGTGAGCCTCGCCGATTTCCTGCGCAAGGTATGGCGTTTGGGCGGCCCGGGCGTCGAGGTTCCGTTGATGCTGGCGCGCGACGGGGATGTGCTGCGTCTCAACCTGCGTTCGGCCGATCGCAACGATTTTCTGAAAAAGCCGCGGCTACATTGATCAAGAGCAGGCGAGCGCGTCGCGCCGGTCGCCGTGCCCGACAGGAGAGGATGCGCGAATTCGGCGGCGTCAAATCATCTTAAAGGGGTCAAGCCTATTCGAGCGGGCGGCGCAGGTGCCAGTCCGTGGCGTCCTGGTAGGCCCAGCCGATGCGCAGCGCCAGAGTCGCCGTGCGCTGTGCCTTGCGCTCGCGCCACACCTCGCAGCCGCCGGTAACTGTCTTGCCTTCGATCTCGATCAGATCCTTCAGCGCAATCGGGATGCCGTGCAGGGGCCCGACCGCGTGGCCCGAGCGGATCGCCTGGTCGGCGCCGTGCGCCGCGAGACGAGTCTCGACCGCGTAGACCTCGACGAAGGCCTGCAGCTTCGGCTCCCTCGCCTGGATGCGCTCGAGATAGGTCTCTGTCAGGTCGACGGGAGACAGGCGCCGCGCCATGATCTCCTGCGAGAGTTGATGGACGGGTAACAGCGTGATGTCGGGCTGTGACATGAGATTAACTCCCGGTTGCAGTTTGGGAAGAGGGGCGATCGCCGTCAGCGGGCGCTGAACATGGTCCGCGGCAGCCAGGTCGCGATCTCGGGGAAGATCGTGATGATCAGGACACCGAGGCAGAGCACCACGAAGAACGGGAACACCGACTTCGCCACGTACAGGATGTTGTGGCCGGTGAGCCCCTGCACCACGAACAGGTTGAACCCGACGGGCGGTGTGATTTGCGCGATCTCGACCACGAGCACGATGAAGATGCCGAACCAGATCAGATCGATGCGGGCGGCCTCGACCATCGGCATGATCACCGCCGTGGTGAGCACGACCATGGAGATCCCGTCGAGGAAGCAGCCGAGCA
Source organism: Pseudomonadota bacterium (assembly GCA_043805375.1). GTDB lineage: Bacteria > Pseudomonadota > Gammaproteobacteria > Burkholderiales > SG8-39 > 2-12-FULL-64-23. Next base: position 9,676 of record JAZDIA010000113.1, on the reverse strand, counting down.
TCAGAAACAGGATCGTCAGCGCGAAGATCAGCCCGTAGGCGGAGAGGTTGAAGGTGCCGATCCAGCTCGCGAGCGCGCGCGGGATGCCGGCATAGCCCATCACCACCGACAGGAACGCCGCCGACGCAATGATGAAGCCGATCATGCAGGATGTGCGCGTCGCGCCGTAGAGGCTCTCCTTGAAATTCGCCCGGGTCAGGCTGCCGGAGAAGAAGGCGACGAGGAGCGATCCCACGACCCCGAGCGTCGCCGCTTCGGTCGCGGTCGCGACCCCGGTGTAGATCGATCCGATGACGGCCATGATCAGCAGCACCGTCGGCAGGAGGAGGTGCAGGCGCCTGAACTTCTCCGCGAAAGGCAGCGACGGCTCGGGCGGGGGCATCTTGTCCTTGTTCAGCATTGCCCAGATCATGATGTAGGCCATGAACAGCGCCATCATCATTATGCCCGGCAAGACGCCGGCCAGGAACAGGCGCGCGATGGAGACGTTCGCCGACACGCCGTAGACGATCATGATGATCGAAGGCGGAATGAGGAGCCCGAGCGTGCCGGAGGCCGCGAGCGAGCCGATGCTCGCCGGCTCGTCATAGCCGCGGCGCTTCAGCTCCGGCAGGGACATCTGCCCGACCGTGGCGGCGGTGGCGGCGGAGGAGCCGCTGACCGCGGCGAAAATGCCGCAACCGATCACGTTCACATGGATGAGGCGGCCGGGCAGACCCGTCGTCCAGGGCGCGAGGCCGTTGAACAGGTCGTCGGCGAGCCTGGTGCGGAACAGGATCTCGCCCATCCACACGAAGAGGGGCAGCGCCGTCAGGGTCCAGCTGCTGACCGTGCCCCACATGCTCGAGGGCATGACGAGCGCGATCGGCGCGTCGGCGAAGAGCAGCATGCCAAGCAGCGCGACGCCGATGAGCGAGACCGCGACCCACACGCCGGAGGCGAGCAGGAGGAGCAGCGCCAGCGCGAGGATCGGACTGTAGAGAAGGGGGTCCACGGCCGGTGCTATTCGGTGAGGGCCGCGGCGCCTTCGGCGTTTTCGGCGCGCACGTAGCGGGGACCGTGGCCGCGGACGACGCGGACGAACTCCTCGATCACGGCGATCTCGAGCAAAAGGGCGCCGAGCGCCATCGACACCTGCGGGATCCAGAGCGGCACCACCATCATGCCGGTCGAGACGTCGCCGAACGCGTAGGAGTCCATCACGAGTTTGACCGAGAACACGGCGAACAGCGCGCCGACGGCCGCGAGGAATGCCAGGCACCAGCATTCGAGCGCGCGGCGCAGGCCCGGGTGGACGTGGATCAGGAGCAGGTTGACGCGGATGTGGCCGCCGCTGCGGAACGTATGCGCCAGCGCGAGGAAGATGGCGCCGGCCATGGCGTAGCCGGCAAGGTCGCCGGCATCGGGAACGGCGACGCCGATCGTCCGCCCCGCCACCTGCGACAGGGTGAGCGCTGCGATCAGCACCATGAACACCGCGGCGAGGACGGCTCCCGCCGCGTATAGCTTTTCGAGAAAGCGCATGCGCCGGCTCAGTTCGCTTTGCGGAACTGCTCGAGAATCTTCGGTCCGTCCTCGCCGGCCGCCTTCGACCACTCGGCGATGAGTTGGTCACCGATCTTCTTCAACTCGGCCATCAGCTCGGCGCTCGGCTGGCGCACCTGCATGCCCTTCGACTTCAGCGTGTCGATGAGCTTGCCGGTCTGCTCGGCCTGGAGCTTCCAGCCGCGCTCCTCGGCGGTTTTGGCGGCGGCGAGGAGCGCTTCCTGCGTCTTCTGCTCGAGGCGGCCGAAGATGCGTTCGTTGACGACGGTGATATTCCAGGGCGCCATCGCCTTGACGTCGTAGAAGTACTTCACAAAATCCCAGGCCTGGGTGTCCACGCCCGTCGTCGGCGAGGTGATCATCGCCTGGATCACGCCGGTCGAGAACGCCTGCGGCACCTCGGACTGCTGCACCGTTACCGGCACCGCACCCATGAGCTCGGCCAGGCGGCCGGTCACCGGATTGAACGCGCGGAACTTCACGCCCTTGAAGTCGGACGTCGACTTGATTTCCTTGCCCGAATAGAACGAGTTCGGAGGCCACGGCACCGCGAACAGGAGGCGCATGCCCTGCTTCCCGAGGCGCTCCTCGAGAATCGGGCGCACGACTTTCAGGAGTTTCGCGTACTCCTTGTTGTTGGTGGCCAGGAAGGGCACCGAGTCGACGCCGAACAGGGCGGCTTCGTTCGAGTGCAAGGACATCAGGAACTCGCCGATCTGCACCTGGCCGGTCTGGACCGCGCGCTTTACCTCGGGTTGCTTCTTCAGCGAATCCTCGGGATGGACGACGATGTCGACCTTGCCGTCGGTCGCCTTTTTCACGTCCGCGGCGAACTGCATGACGTTCCGGGTGAAGTAGTTGCGCTCGTTCGAGCGCACCGGCATGTTCCACTTGTCGGCAAACGCCGCGGAACTCGCCAGCAGTGCGGCTGCGAGGCCGCCGCCGGCCAGGATCGATTTCAGGGTTGGCTGCATGCTGTTTCTCCGTTGGGGCAGTCGTTGCGGACCGTGGTTGCCGCTCGGCGAAGGGAGATCGGTTAGAGATCGCTTTTGGCGAGGTCCCACATCAGCCGGTAGCTGCCCGTCGAGACGACCTCGGCGCCGGGGTGGTCGAAGCGCTTGTCGATCAGCGCACGGATAGCGGAAACATCCGTGCCGTCGATAAGCACGTACCAGTCGCCGGCGCCCGGGTTCGGCTTGTCGGGCTCGGTAATCGGCTTCGACAGCTCCGAGTCGCTCTCGATCAGGTGCATCGAAATGATCCCGGGGAGGGTGCCCGGATCGAGCAGTTCGCGGATTCTGGCACGCAGCGCGTCCTTGCTCTCGGCCCGGGGGCGGAGACGAAACACGCCGAGCGCCCCGCCGCGGCCCCGGCCGCGGCTTTCGGTGATGCGCCCGACCACCCGGACCATGTTCCTGAAGCGGGAGATGTTCTTCTTCGACCAGTCGGTCTGGTTAGCCAGCGCCTGCTTGTAGGCGGGGCTGCTCAGATCCTCGAAGGCGCCGGTCGAGTAAGTGCAGAAATACTTCGGGCTCGCCTTGTCGGCGATCCAGCGCCGGGCCTCGAGGAACCCGTCGATCGCAACGCGCTCCGCGAGATGCTCGCGGTCGTACCAGAGGTTGAACTCCTGCTCGTCAGCGGCGTCGACATCCATCGATGTGATCAGCATTCCTTTACCGGCCAAAGGCATTCCTGAGGGCTCCTGCGACTTCGTCGAGGCGGGGAAAAGGTGCGTCAGCGCCGCGACGATCCCGCCATCGATGAGGGCGAGTGCGACCCGGGCCATAGTACCGGTTGGCCCGAAATTTGTCCAAGAAAAGCGATTGGAAATACCATCCTCCGCTTTTTTTTTGCGCTGGTCACGGCGCGATGCGCTCGTCGCGCAACCGCCTGAGCAAACCATGCGCGTTCTCAAGCGCATTGATGTGCTCGTGGCAGGCGGCGTCCAGCGCGCGCTGCGGGCACCGTACCCGAGGAGTACAATTGTACGGACCGTCGCCTGGAGGTGCCGTATGGCACACACATACGCGGAATTGGAACGGGAAGCGCGCTTGCTTTCTTCCGGCGAGAATGCGCGACAATTGAGGCATTTCTTTCGCGAAGCATAGATATGGAATTCACCGCTGTTCTTACACCCGCGGAAGAGGGCGGGTACATTGCGTTGAACCCCGAAACCGGCACCACTACACAAGGTGAAACGGTAGAAGAAGCCGTCGCCAACCTGAAAGAGGCGACGGCACTCTATTTGTCCGAGTTCCCGTTGCCCGCCCCGGGACATCCAGTTGTAACCATGTTCAGCCTTCCGGCGAATGCCTAAGTTGTCTCGGACCTCCGGGGCGGCGATCGTCAAAGCACTTGAGCGTCTGGGTTTCGTAAACATTCGCCAATCCGGTAGCCACGTCGTCATGCGGCGCGGGGCAAAGGGCTGCGTGGTGCCGATGCATCGCGAGGTCAAAGTCGGGACTCTCGCTGGGATTTTGCGTCAAGCCGAAGTCTCCCCAGAGGATTTCCTTGATGTAGCGCGAGGGTGACAGCCCGGAAGCCGACCGGGAGCTATCCGATAGTTCCGTCTTCTACGCCCGGGAATCTAACCCCGCTTCCCCCTCCTGATCGTTAGACCGTAAAATTGGAGACCGACCTCCGCACCGACGAAGCCCTGATGCTCGCCTACCGGGACGGCGACGGCGCGGCGTTCGAGGCGCTCTACGGACGCTGGCGCGGGCCGCTGTACCGTTATTTCCTGCGCCAGTGCGGCCACGCAGGGCAAGCGGACGAGCTTTTTCAGGACGTATTCATGCGCGTGATCGGCGCTGCCGCCAACTATGAACCGACCGCCAGGTTTTCGACCTGGCTGTTCCGCATCGCCCACAACCGCCTCATCGACCATTGGCGCAAGACGGGGCGCGAGCCCGTCGATCCGCTTGCGTCGAGCGAGGACGGCGATGATTGCGCGCCCGATCCGCCGGCGCCGGAAGGCGCTGCGCCTGACCGCCAGGCCGAGCAGAGGGAATTGCGGGAGGCGTTGATGGCTGCGTTGAACGAGCTGCCCGAGGTTCAGCGCGAAGCCTTCCTGCTGGCCGAAGAAGGCGGGCTGACGCTGGAAGAGATCGCGTCCATTTCCGGCGTTGGCCGCGAAACCATCAAGAGCCGGCTGCGCTACGCGACGGGCAAGCTGCGCAACAAACTGGAGTCCTGGCGGTGACCGAAATCGATCCGAAACTTTCCCGCCTCTACCGCGAGGCTTCGACCGAAGGCCCGCCGGCAGCCCTCGACGCGGCCGTCCTCGCCGCAGCGCGGAAGCAGGTCGCGAAGCCCCAGCGCCGAGAGCGTTCGTCGTGGTCGCGCTGGATGGCGCCGGCCAGCGCCCTTGCGACCCTCGTGGTCGCGGTATCGATTGCGTTCCTGATCGAGAGCGAACAGTCCGTGACCATAGACGACACGGCCATCCGCCAGATTCCGCCGCAGCCGCAGAGCCCGCCTCCCGCCAGCGCAACAGAATCAGCGAAGGCGAAGGCCGCCGGCAGCGCAGCACCCGAGGCCGCCGCCAAGAAGGAGGCGCCGGCAGCCCCCGCGCCAGCGCAGGCACCGGCGGCCACCTTGCCCGCGCAGGCGCCTGTGTCGCGGCCGGCCGAGGCGGTGCCTGTGCCGCAGCCCGCTGCGCCGGCAGCGTCCGCAGCGGAAGTATTCCCGGCCGAGAGCCGCGCCAAGGCGGCCGCGCCCAGTGCGGCCGCGCCGAAGGCGGCGACAGAGTCGAATGTCGCCGGCGATTCCGCGATCGGCGGGCTCGGATCTGCCGCGCCGGCCGCTCCTGCTGCCGCCGGCAAGCTTGCGCCGCTGCGACAACAGGCGATGCAGCGTTCCCCGGAAGCGTGGCTCGACGAAATCAGCCGCCTCAAGCGCGAAGGCCGCGAGAAGGAGGCGGCGGAACAGTTGGCGGAGTTCCGCAAGGCCTATCCGGCGTACGCGGTGCCGGAGAGTCTACGGGACCTCCAATAATCGTCATTCTTGGCCGCGTGACCGGTGCCGCCGCGAACGCCGCTGTCGCGGTGCGCATGACTGCGGCGCGGCCGTATCGGCTCGGCGAGAGCGTCCACGCCTGACAGCTCGAAACGAAATGAGCGCTTAACCCCGTTTCACGATCTCCGGCGTTTAAGAGGGCACCACCCCCTCAACCACCAGGAGATCGACATGCGCAAACTTCTTTCCGTCCTCGCCGCAACGCTGCTCTCAGGCTGCGCCTCCATTGCCGGCGCCGGCTCGCTTGCCGACGTCGCCGTCATCAACCGCACTACGGGCGAGCGCCTGCAGGTGTATCGCCACGGCGCTCGCATGTACGTCGAGGGCAGGGCGGGCGAGCGCTACGCCGTCGAGCTGCGCAACTGCACCGGCGGCCGCATCCTGACCGTGCTGTCCGTGGACGGCGTCAATGCCGTCACCGGCCAGACCGCCGCCGCGAGCCAGTCGGGCTACGTCCTCGACTCATGGGGCCGCGCCGAGATCGCCGGCTGGCGCAAGGATATGAGCGATGTCGCCGCCTTCTACTTCACCGCGCTTGCCGACTCCTACGCCGCCCGCACCGGGCGCCCCGACAACGTCGGCGTGATCGGCGTGGCCATCTACACAGAATACGTCGAGCGGCCGCGCGCGCTGCTGGAAGCACCCGCCCCGGCGAAGGCCGAGGCCGCCGGCCGCTTGTCCGCCGGCGATGCAGCCGGCGCGGCGACCACACCCGCAGCAGCGGCGCCCGCGCCGCCCGAGATGTCCGCCCAGCGCAACAAGATGGCCGAAGAAAAGCTCGGCACCGGTCACGGCGAGCGCATTCACGCACCGACCTACAGCACCGAGTTCCGGCGCGCGAGCAGCGCGCCGGGCGAAGCCATCACGATCTATTACGACAGCCGCCAGAACCTCATCGCGCTAGGCATCATCCCGCGCCAGGCGAAGCTGCCGCAGCCGTTCCCCAACGGCGGCTTCGTGCCCGACCCGTCCTGATTCGATGAGGACCTCTACGACGCCTACGTTGCGCATCGCCGCCGCAATGAACCTCGCGCATCATTGGCGGCGGTGAAAAAGCGGATCGAAACCAAAGCCAAGCGCAAAGCGCGTGGCTGAATTCACTGCTTTGACCGAGATAGTATGATTTTACGGACCGTCGCTTGGAGGTACCGTATGGCACACACATACACCGAATTGGAACGGGAAGCGCGCCTGCTTTCTGCCGACGAGAGGGCGCAGCTCGCGGATCGGTTGGTCGCCGGCCTCTTCAAAGACCAGGAAATCGAAGATGCCTGGGCGGCAGAAGTCGAGCGGCGCAACGCGCGCTCGCGGCCGAGGAGATCCTGCGCTTCGAATTCCCGGTGCAGATGACCCCGCGCCACGCGGCCGACGACGTGGCGTGGCAACCGGCGATCGGCTTCCGCGGGCCGCTCGCCCGTCCGCTGGCGGCCCGGAGACGGGCAATGACCGGGCGAACGGCTCCGCTCGCAAAGCGGCTCGCCGCCTAAACGGGAGCGCTTGGCAGCTATAAACGAAATGTTTATGCTTGGTTGAATGATTCAGTGCTTCACTGATTCCGAGGCCGAGCGGTTCTATGCGACAGGCCGCTCGAAACGCCTGCCCACGGAGATTCGCGCTCGAGCCGCGATGCGGCTTACGCAGCTCAACGCGGCGACTCAGATTGAAGATCTCGAGTCCCCGCCGTTGAATCGTTTGGAGGCTCTTAAGGGTGATCGCAAAGGTCAGTGGAGCATCCGAATCAATGAGCAGTGGCGCGTGTGCTTTCGCTTTTCGAAGGGCGACGCTTTCGATGTCGAGATCGTCGATTACCATTGAATGGAGACTTTCATGATCAAGAACGGTTTGCCGCCCATTCACGCCGGTGAGTTCCTTCGCGAAATCCTCGAAGAACGTCGCCTTTCCCAAGCCCATTTCGCGCGCGTCATAGGTGTAGCGCCCATGCGCATCTCCCATGTCGTCAAGGGTACGCGGCCCGTTACGGCGGAGTTGGCTTTGCTGTTTGGGCGTGCTTTCGGCCAGTCGCCGCAGTACTGGCTCAATCTGCAAGGGGCCTACGACTTGAAGCTGGCCGAGCGCGCAATCGGAAACCGATTGAAAGCCTTGTCTGAACTCGAAGCGGCCTGAGCAACCCCCTCTCCCCGTGTGCGGGCAGAGGACCGGGGTGAGGGGCCATCCGACATCACCGAAACATGGAAGCGAATCAAAGAGGTCTATGGTGTCTCGCTGGCTGACGTTGGATCCGGGAGATTCGTGAACATATTTGCCGCGATCACCCAACGTAGAAACGTATATTGACGCCAAGGCAGTATAATTTTTCGGACCGTCGCTCGGAGCTACCGTATGGCACATACGTACACCGAATTGGAACGCGAAGCGCGCCTGCTTTCTGCAGACGAGAGGGCGCAGCTTGTTGACGCTTTGCCGGACTCTCTTCGCGAAGTAAAACTTGCCGAAGTCGAGGCGGCTTGGGTGGTCGAGATCGAGCGTCGTGTGGCAGCCTACGAGCGGGGTGACGCCAAACTCGTTCCCGCCGAAGACGTCTTCACCAAGGCACGACTGATTACCGGCTCGTGAGCCGAGCCCGCTTTCTTGAGGAGGCAGAGGCCGAGTTCCTCAAGGAGGTTCAGTACTAAGCCGAAGTGCAGGCCAAAGGAGCCGCGCGGTTTCCCCTTCAGCAAGGCCACATTTTTCTGTTGGAGGCGCCGGCACCTGCTCGAGCGCCTACGGCGTGCGCCCGATTCGGATTCGCCCAGGCTCGACCACCGCGAAGGCGCCAGTCAGCGCCTCGCCGCGCTCGTCCACGAGGCGCAGCAAATCCACACCCAGCGTGGAACGGTAGCGCATCGGGTATCGAACATAAATGACGCCGGATGTCGAAGCCGCGGCGGCGAAGACGAGTTGCCCGAAGTCCTTGTCTTCGGTGATCAGAATGCGCCGCTGCTTGTGCGCGAGCGCGATAACCTTGTCGTCGGGGGCGCCGGGGGCCGCTTCCGCCACCGCCATCACGTCATGGCCGGCCGCGCGCAGGACACGCACAAACGTAAAATCGCAGCTTTCGTCGGCGAGAAAACGCATTCTCCGGCCGGGATGCTACTTCCTGCCGCCCGCGAGCAGCGTTTCTTCGTGCGCCAGCGTATCCGCTGCGTAGACAATGGCCGCCTTGATGTCCTTTTTTTTCAGCGTCGGGTACGCATCGAGCAGGACATCTTCGGTCGCGCCTTCGGCGATCTTCCTGAGAATCAGCTCCACCGTGATGCGTGTGCCGCGCACCACCGGCTTGCCGAGCATGATGCGGGGATTGATTTCGATGCGGTCATTGATGGCCATCGCGAATTCCTTTTGATACCTTCCTGAGCCCTTGCGTCCCCAAGGCGTCGCCGCGCGTGCCGCGGGGAAACAAGGTGGATGCTTATGCCAATTGATTGTAACCCCTGGTCCAGGCAAATGAAAGTTGGTTGCGACGCGATGCCATCGCCGGCGGATCGGGACCGCGTACAAACCATCGCCGAAACGTGCCGCCGCTTCACCGTCGTACAGCACCACACCGGCCAAATGAAAGGTTGGGGTTCGGCTATATGAAAGGATAGGGGAACTGGCCCGCAGGGTTCCGCAGATAGACTGCGCCGTTCGCATGACTACGACGCGGCCATATGGTCGCGGCTAGAGCGACCGTGTCCGAAGCACCGACGGAGATGTATACTCCACAGCAATGTACGTATCGGGGGTAATCATGAACATGCCCGGAATCGAGTTTTTGATCGACCGCATGGGCCGGAAGAAGGCGGTTCTCATAGACCTGAAGAAGCACAAGCAGCTATGGGAGGACCTCTACGACGCCTACGTCGCGCATCGCCGCCGCAACGAACCGCGCGAATCGTTGGCGGCGGTGAAAAAACTAATCGAAACCAAAGCCAAGCGCAAAGCGCGTGGTTGAATTCACTGTCGTCTTTGCACGCCCGGCGCGCAAAGAGCTTCAGTCCCTTGACCCTCCGGTTGCTTTGCGCGTTCTCAAGAGCATCGAAGCGCTCGTGAGCAGTCCCCGCCCCGCTGGTGCAAGAAAGCTCGAGGGGGCAACCGATCTGTGGCGCATCCGAATCGGCGAATGGCGTGTCGT
>JAZDIA010000112.1:0-9770 GCA_043805375.1 Pseudomonadota bacterium | reverse complement strand
GGCGCCAGGGAATCGACGCATCGTTTTGGGCGAGTTGCTCTATTCCGGCGTCCCTGACGGCCTGGCCGATGATTTCGAGATTGCGGATGACCGCATCCTGGGTCTTCGCATCGACGAAAAAGTACGCCTGACCGTCGGCGGTATATGCGGCTATCCGCTCAACGCACAAAAGGATGTGACGCAACAAGGCCTCGGATGAATGAGTCACAGCGGGCGCGCCTCATCGAGAATCCGCTGGCGCATGAATGGGCTCACGCTGTCCGTCGTCACCACATCGGTACGCCGATTCAGCAGTTGTTCAAGTTCCTGCTTCAAGGCGATCAAATCGAGCAGCGATGCGTGCGGCTCGAAATCCACCAGCAGGTCGATATCGCTGTCCGGACCATCGTCGCCGCGAGCAACCGACCCAAAAACGCGAATGTTCGAGGCGAGGTGACGCGCCGCGGCGAGCATGACCTTTTCACGCTCGCGTTCGAGCAATATCCGGGCGCCGAATGCGGGCAGAGCGGTGTTGTTTTCATGTTCCATCATGCATTCCCTATCGGCAAGGAACTCGGCCGCGTAAGCCGGCGCACCCCGGGAGTGCTTGCTGCGCTGCGCCCGCGGAACAGAAGGACCGGCAGCCTAGTGCAGCGCCTTCAGCCTGCGATCGACAAAGCCCGCGAGTTCGGTGCTCAGCGTTCCGGTTTCCTTCGCGCGGCGAAAAGAATCGGCAGCTTCGGCGGCGCGCTGCTGCGCTTCCTGGGAAATACCCAGCCCCACCCACCACAGGCCGGAAGCCGGGGCGACGCGCAGCGCCGCGCCGTACTCGTTCACCGCTTCGCCGTGCCGGCCGAGGCGCTGGTACAGGGCCGCGGCAAATGCATGATAGTCGGCATTGTCGGAGGCAGCCGCGGCGTGCTGCTGCAGCAGCGCAAGCGCCCCGCCGACGTCGTTGCGCTCGACCAGGATCCGCGCAAGGAGCATCACAAAAGCGGCGTTCGCCGGATCGAGCGAGATTCCTTCCTGCAACAGGCTCGCCGCCTCGTCCATGCGCTTGGCCTCGAGCAGCAGCGAAACCTGCGTTTGCCGCGCAACTTCGTAGGTGGGATCGAATGTGAGCGCGGCCCGAAACGTTTCCATGCCTTCGGCAATGCGGCCTTGATTGACGAAACTCACAGCGCGCCGGAACTCCGCCGCCGCGCGATCGCGCGGCGTGGCGCTGTCGCGCTTGTCGATCTGTCCCGATGCCCGAGCGCCCGGCCGTGATGGCGCAGGCGTCGATTCCGGTTTTATCGCGCGCTTGGCCGGCGGTTCCGCGGTCTGGGCGGGCGCAGGACTGGCGCTGCGTTTTGGCGCCGGGCCCAGCGCGGCCTGCGTGTCCGCGGGGGCGCCGGCATCGCGTTCCCTGAGCGGCGTGAGGATTTCCCGCGCCAGCTTTAGCATGTCAGGACGATCCGGCTCGGGTTTGGCAACGTCAGCCTGGAGTACCGGCATCGGGGACGGGGGTAAGGCCGCAGGCGCCGCCGCGGATGCGGCAGGTGGCGCCGCCGCTACCGGCACTGATGCCGGCGCCGGCGCGGCCCGGTTCGCAGGCTGAAACGCAAGTTCCGTCACGCTGGCCCGCGGCGTCAGCTGCCACGCCACCCAGGCAATCCAGCCGATGGTTATGAGGATCAGGACGGCAACCACGCGCCAGAACCATTCCGAGCCGACCATGCGGGTCGCGCCGCGAACCGGTTGCGGGCTCTGGTTCAACACCAGACCGGGCGTGACACCGGCCGGCTGGAGAGCATGACGCCGGTCGAGTTCCTGCAGCATCTTGTTGATCAGGCTCATCGCAGCAGCAACCAGCCGATGCCCGAACCCGCAAAGCAGGCGAGCGCGAACCAAACCCACCTCGGGACCCGCGAAGAGGCCGCCGGCGTGTCGCTCACTGCCGCGCGCGCCTCGCTCCAGCCAACCCTGCGGTTGCCCCGGCCATACGCGAGCATCATCGCCTTATTGGCCAGAATGTTGATCAGGCGGGGCACGCCGCGGCTGGCGCGATGAATGACCCCTGCCGCGACTCCGGTAAACACGCGGTCTCCCCGATATCCCGCGACCGCAAGGCGGTGTGAAAGATAATGCTCCGTTTCCTCCCGCGTAAGCGAACCCAGCTGCTGCTGGAACGTGATGCGCTGGCGTATCTGGCGTACGGAATCGTGCTCGAGCTTGCGGTCGAGTTCGGGCTGGCCGAACATGATCACCTGCAGCAGCTTTCGCTTCTCGGTCTCGAGGTTGGTAAGGAGTCTCAGCGTTTCCAGCGTATCGAGCGGCATCGCCTGTGTCTCGTCGAGGCAAAGAATGACGCGCTTCTTGTCCCGTGCAAAATCGAGCAGTACTAGATTCAGCGTCTTGATCAGGTGGTGCTGATCGAGCCCGTCTTCGATGTGAACGCCCAGTTCATCGGCGAGCGCGAGCAGCAGCGTGCGCGGCTCGAGGTTCGGATTCGGGATATAGGCGCTGATGCAGTTTTCGCCGAGCGCGGTCAGGAATTTGCGGCACAGAAGCGTCTTGCCGGTGCCGACTTCGCCGGTAATCTTGATAAAACCCTCGCCGTTTGCGACCCCCACGAGCAGCACATTGAGCGTCTCCTGCGTGCTCCGGCACGCATAGAAGAAACTCGTGTCCGGGGTAATCCCGAACGGCGGCTCACGCAGGCCGAAGTGCGACAGGTAAATCATCCCCTATCTCCTCGGCGCCGCGACGCCCGATTCGTCCGAGGAACCTCCGCCCATGTTCAGAATCCGATCGCGCGATTCGCGGATGTCCGCATCCCAGTCGCCTTCGCTTTGAATGACGGTCGGCTTGATCAGGATGATCAGTTCCTTCTTGACTGCGGCGCGCCGACCACTGCCGAACAGACCTCCGACCCTCGGGGCGTCCTGCAGCCCGGGCAGCCCGGAACGCCCGTCGGCGGTGTCGAGCTTCATCAGGCCGCCGATGGCGACGATATTGCTGTTGCGTACCCGGACGATGCTGTCGGTTTCGCTCACGGTGCTGCGCGCCAGCGGCAAGGTGATCTGGCCGCCGAAAACGGCGCCCAGATTGACCACCTTGTCGTCCTGCTGGACATTACTCACCGACGGATGAATGTGCAACACGACGCTGGAGTCTTCATCGATCTGGGGCGTGATGTCGAGCGCGACGCCGGAAAAGAACGGCCGCATCGTCAACGTCGGAAAACTCGTGGTGTTGCCCACGGTGGTGCCGGTGGTACCGGTGCCGCCGGCGATGTTGGTGATGAAAAACTGGTCCGTCCCCACTTTCAGTACCGCCATCTGATTGTTGATGGTGGCGACGCGCGGACTGGACAGCACCTGCACCGATCCCTGCGATTCCAGAAAACTCAGCAGTGCGGAAAAGTTCGCCGTCTGAAACGCCAAGCCGAAAAGCGAACCGCCGGGAAGGCCCGGGATCAGCGCCGCCGCCGCCGCACCTGCCTGGAGCGCCGCCGAACCCGGTTGCGGACTGACGCTCAGATTGCCGCTGGTGTTCGCGCCGGTGGTCGCGAGCGTGGTGTCGGGCGTTATGAGTCCAAGCGAACTGCGTCCCGAACTGGAGAACAGCGCCCAGTTGACCCCCGTCTGGTACTCGTCCGAAAGCGTCACTTCCACGATCTTGGCTTCCAGCATCACCTGCCGCTCGACCGAGAGCCGGATCGCGCGCAGATAAGCGTCGATCTGCCGCAGCTCTTCTGGCATGGCGCGCACCACGACGAGTCCTGCTTGCGGGTTGACCACGACGTTGCGCCCGCCCTCCCGGCCGATAATCTGCGTCAGTGTCTGGCGCAGGTCCTCCCAGAAATCGTTCTGCACCGATGTCTGAACCCGGCTGCTGTCGCTCATCCCCGAGGACATCGCGGACGCGCCGCCGGTCTGCGTCGGCGCGGTGGGCAAGCCGGTGGTCCCCGGCACGCCGGGAATCCCCGCCCCGGTGGAACCGGTCGGGGCGTCGGCGACCGACCCGGAGGTCACGCGGATGTCGCTGCGCCCGAGCCGCTGCCCGATCAGGTAATTGACCCGAAACACGCGCGTGCGGATGCCTGTCGCCTGGATCAGGATGCGGGTACCGTCGAAGTGGTACTCGTAGCCGTACAGGTCGCGCAGTGCATCGAGCGCTTCCCTCACCGTGACGTCTTTCAGATTGACGGTCACGGTGCCCTTCACGTCCGAATGCACCAGCATCGAATAGCGCGTGCCCGACACGATGGACATGAAAACCTGCGCGGCCGGGGCCTCGTTCACGGACAGGTCGAAGCGGGGCTCGATCGGCTTAGCCGCCGCGCCGGGCATCTCCAGCTTGAGCGGCGGCAACAGCGCATCGCGGATGTCGCTCTCGACCGGCCCCGGCCTGGGATCATCCGCCGCCTTGTTCAGTTCGGCCGCGATGCGGGGGTCTATTTTTGCCTGACGGGGAGACGGCGCGGCGCATCCGGCAAGGACCGCGGCAAGCAATAGCAGCGCTAGTTGTCTCATTTTTTTTGCCCTTTGGTACGAGAAGTCCGGGGCGAACCCTCTTTGGTCACCACGGTGGTTTTCTGTGCATCAGGAGTGAGTCTGAGTACTTTGTTGCCGCCGGATTCGCGCAAGGTGACCTCGGATGCGGAGATGGCGATAAGTTTCGCCTCGCCGACCTTGTCGCCGACAGCGTAGGTCCTGCCGTCGATCAGCGCGCGTTTTCTTCCTGGCGAAACGATCACCGACCGCAATACCGGTCCCTGGGACGCGCCGGGTTCGCCCTCGCGTACCGGCTCGAAGAACGACGGCGGCCGGGTCGGATCGCGCAGCGTCTGACCGAACGCCGTCGTTGCGGCCAAGGCCGCAACGAACAGCAGCATGAAGCCGGATTTCACGCCGCTCATACCTGCATCCATGTTCTGTCCAAGCTGACCGTGTACATGGTGACCCGCAGCATCGCAGTCGGATAATCGACCACCGAGAGATCCAGCTTGTCCCAGTAAATTCTGACCGGCAGCGATTCGATCTCCTTCAGGTAAGCGAGCAGATCGAGATAACTCCCGCGCACCGTCAACTGGATGCCGTGCTTGTAAATGGAACTCGCCAGCGCTCCCTCGCCGCTCGGATCCGCCGGCTTGGCCGGCTGGGCCGTTCTTTGCGCATCGCCGGGGAGCCCGACCACGGATTGCGGCAACGTCTTCATCTGGATCAACTCCAGCCTCGGCCTGCCGGCAAGAATCTGCTGCAGCACGTCGCGCATGCGCTGGGGCGACATCAGCCGCGAGGACAGTTCCCGGGCATCGCTCTCCAACGCCGCGAGCTTGCTGTGCGATTCTTTCAGGCGTATCACGGCCGCGTCCGGGCCTTCGCTGCGGCTGCGCGCCAGGGTTTGCAGCGTCGCGGATACGGTCTTGATCTCGTTCTGCCTCTGGGCGTATCCGTCCATCGCCGCCTTGCGCCTTGCCTGGACCGGCGCAATGAGCAGCGTATCCATCAGCGTATACCCAAGCAGCAGCGCCGCTGCGAGAATCATCGCGCGTTCCCGCAGATTCAGTTTGTCGACGCGCCCGGAGAGCCGGTTCCAGTACTGGATCATTCGCTATCCGCCCGCATCGGCCGTGGCGTCGGTGCCGATGGAAAATTCGACGTAGTCCTGCCGCCGAAGCTCGGGTGGCGAGGGCTCCGAACCCGGTTTCGGCGCGGCACCGACGCTTGCCGGGCCGGTCTTGGACGGGTCCTGCCGCGGTTGAATTATTTTCATGTCGCCGATCCGCCTCCCCCGCAGCGCCTCTTCGCCGCTGAGCAACTGGATATAGCCGGGCAGCAGTTCGGGGCGAAGCACCCGGCCCTGAATGCTAAAGCCTCCGGCAGCGCCGCCGATGGCGACGCCGGTCAGCCACACCCCATCGGCATGCTCGCGCGCAAGCGCCTCCAGGAAGCCCGCGTGGCCCTCGGTGTTGCCGATGCCGGCGCCGCGCAAGCGTTCGAGCAGCTCCTGCCAGCCTTTCACGCGCGTCTCCACGCGCGCGATTTCATCCAGCAGCGCCTTGTCCGCGTCGCGCCGGGACTGCGATCCGGCGCTGGCTAATTGCGCCCGAAGCTCTATCACCCTGGAATCGGCGTTGTTGCGCAGTGCCTCGGCCCGGGCGAGATCCCTCTTCGCAACCTGGTGGACGCCGAGCATCCCCGCCATCAGCACCGCAATGGCCACGGCCATCGTGCCCGCCGTGAGCGGCGAACGGCGCGACCGTAACCCCGGGTCGAAAAGATTGATCTGCTGGCTCATTGGACCTGGCTCACTGGGTCGGAGTCCCGGTTCTGAACGAGCAACCGATCAAGTGGAACATGCGCCACTGCGCGTCGGGGTCCAGCCCCTGGCCCCGGGGCACGTCGATGACCGCACGCAGATCCACCGCTTCGACCTTGGTCTCCAGATTCGCAATCAGGTGGGCCACCAAGCCCGTTTCTTCGGGTTCGGGGCCAACCATCACTTTGCCAATCACGATGAAACTGAATTGGCGTTCGAAATTGTCCAGCGTGCGTTGCAACTCCAGCAGCACCCGGTCAAACAGGTCTTTGCGCGCCTCGGCCTGCGACTCGCGCAATTGCGTCAAGGTGATGTCGAGCCGGCGCGCCAGATACAGCTCGCCGCCGTAGGTCACCGTGAGCAAGCCGCCCGACTCATCGAAATACAGCCAGCCGACGCCGCGGCCGTCGCTCTCGTACAGCGCCGCGACATTGCGCTGCGCCGTTTCCGGAATGTCGATTACGCTGATCGGCATGCCCGCCTTGTCGAAACGGTCCACACACGCCTTGAGCACGTTCTTCTTCGCCGCAACGGCATAGACCGAGTGGTTATGCGCGGGCCCGTGCCGGTCCACCGGAAGATCGAGAATGTCGTAGCCCGCTTCCTCCACGGGAAAATCGATGACGTCCTTGAGTCGCCATTTCATTGCCGATTTGAGTTCCTGTGCGGCAACGTCCGGCGCTTCGACCAAATGAATCTGATAGTCGCTCGCGCCGAGCAGCGTTGCGCAATGCGCCGCGCGGGAAATTCGCAATTCCCTCACCGCCCGCGCCAGCCCCTGCCCGTCCCCGGTGAGTTCCGCCTCACCGAACGCAAACACGCAGGGCTTACCCGTTGCGCTGCCCTGCACGTAGCGCAGTTGCTTCGCATCCGCGGCGAGTACCGTCCAGCGTGCTGCCGAAGAAGATCGAGTAAATATCAAGCGCTAGCGTCCAAAAACACAGTGAAGTGTTAAGATAAGCTATTAACCCATTGTTGTCAATGAATTTTCTGAAATATTCTGTGAAACACTTTGCCTGTTAGGCGGCGTCGAAATCTGTCGCTCGACAGGGACAGAAGAATTGGGCGCTGGAGTCACTCGTACACGTCAACGCTCGGGATCGCCCGTGGCGACCTGTCAACGCCGTTTCGACTCAACACCCAGACCATTCAATCGTCATCACCGGTGCCGCGTTGGCCACCGCCGCCGTGTAGGACAGCCGGCATTGGCCCGGTGTCGCGGCTCCGACGATATCGTAGGTTCTGGCGCCGGTGCCTCCCCCGGTGATCGTGAGGCCGTCCGTGGCCGACACCTGCCCGGCGAGGTCGATACCGTCCGCCGTCGCCGCCGGATAACGGTTCGCCATCAGAACCATCGCTCCGTCCATGTTCACAGACCCCGCCGACGATGTGCAGCCAGTGGTGACCCCGGTGGCGAGATCCGCCTCGCAGCGCGCCTTGGCCAGCGCCGCCGCCGAACGGATGGTCCCGAAAATGGATTGCGCTTTCGCGATCCTCGCGTCGCGCTGCAAGTTGACAAAGCGAGGCAGCGCGACGGCGGCGAGAATGCCGACGATGGTAATGACGATGACGAGTTCGATCAGCGTGAATCCGGCCGCTCGGCAGCGCAGCCGTCCATCCAGAGGTGACTTCATCGAAATCTTCATCGAAAACTCCTTTTCCACCTAAAAAACCACCGATGATTGGCACAGATTATACGCAAGTGCGCCGTCAGTGTGCCAAGAATCAAGAGTGGCGTGGCCGCCACGGCAGGCTACTCTCCGACTTTTTTCAACAAGCGCGTCGATGCGGGACAACGCAATCAGCGGTTCCGCATCCGTGATGACGAGGCGACGCAAAAATTCTATTCTTCGCCGTAGCGAGTTCAGCCGGTTTTCAAGTCGTCCAGCAATTCCGGGTGACGATCGAGCAGGCGGAAGAGGTTAACCACGGCGGCCACCGGCTTGGCTTGCCCGCGTTCATAACGGGAAAAGGCGTTCTTGCCGCCTCCGGCCAGTTGCGCCGCTCCCATCTGGGTGAGCTTCAGTTTCTTGCGAATGCGCGCCAAATCGGCGGCTTCTGCGGCATCCACCTGGTCGCGAAAGGCCAGCCAGGCGGCTTCTTCCGCCGCGTCGAATTCCACAAAGCCATCCGCGCAGTGGTCACAAAACGACCCATGGGTTTCCGAGCTAAAACTGTGCCCCTTGTATGCCTGCGTAATGGTCTTGACGCCATCGCGCAGCGTCCCCGCCCCGCACAGGTGGCAGGGCCGCCCATTCCATTTGCTTGCCATGTCACAACTCCTTGAACGAGACCACGAAGTATTCACCTGCCCGCTGGAACTTGATGTAGAGCGCGGCACCGTTCCACTGCCCGTGATACACGTCTTGCCAGATGCGATGATCGGCGTGGGTGGTCATGCTCTTGTAAAAGTCCTTGCGGGTCAGCGCCTGCACCACGGCCAAGGCATCGGCCTGGGCCATCCCCACCGCCCGGATGCCCGCCCTGGCGGAGACAGTAAGGTTCATTTCCCGCACTGTCGCCATCTGCGCCTGAATTTCAGCCAGCGGGTAGTGGGACATATGCTTTTCCACGGAGCGAATTATCCCCTTTAAGGGGAATTCTGGCAAGTGAAAATTAGGCCAGGTTAGGCCGATAGGGACCTCTAAAAAATTGTCCGAGCGAAGCGAGGAATCTGCTTTTCAGTATGGAGCACGGAGCAGATTCTTCGGTCCGCGGCCTTTCAATGACAATTGTTAGAGGTCCCCATGCTATTCTTTAGTCCTGCCGCGAAAGATCCGGAAGCGCCCTGTATCCAAAGCTTGCGCAACTCGAGGGCCGATCGAAGGGATTTGAAAATGAGCATCATCCAAGACATCTTGCTGCGTTTCTTTCTGATCCTCTTCTGCGTCGGGAGCATTGCCGGCGTTCTGCTGGGCGCCGGGATGCTGCTCAAGCCGGAGCGGATCGCGTTCTGGAATCACTATTTTTCCCGATGGGTGAGCGCCGACGAGATCACTGAGCAACTCGATCGTCCGCGCTGGATCGAACGCTATTTCTACCGGCATCACCGCCTGGTAGGGGCTCTGCTGTTGATCGGGGCGATTTTTGTTCTGTACGCTTTGCTGTTCAACCGCAACATGCGGAGAATTTCCGCCGTCATGACATCCGGCAGTTGGGGGCTGGGGGACGCGCTGGTCGGGATGCTGCTGATCGGCAGCGTGCTGGCGGCGCTGGTCGGCGTCATCGTGCTGACAAGGCCGAGCCTGCTGCGCGAGATCGAGCAATCGAGCAATCGCTGGATTACGACCGACGCCATGGTGAAGTTTTTCGACGGCATGCACTATTCTTTCGACCAGCAACTCCTGCGCCACAGGAAGACGGCGGGTGTATTGATGATCTTCGGCGGCCTCTATATCCTGATGGTGCTGGGGCCGTTACTGTGGCGCGGCGGGTGGAAATTCTAGGTTTTGGCAAGGATTCCCGGATTCCTGAGCGGCGCG
>JAZDIA010000111.1:0-7649 GCA_043805375.1 Pseudomonadota bacterium | reverse complement strand
GCGCATCGATGTCAAAGCCGCCGCTGGACGCCTCGACGTGAGCCCGATCGCGGCTATCCTGTACCAAGGCTCGCTCGCTGGCGCGCTGTCGGTGCAGGCCGCGGCGATACCGGTGATCACCGTCAAGCAGAACCTGACTGGCGTCAACGTCGGGACGCTGTTGAAGGACGCCGCCAATTTTGATTCGCTCGAAGGCAAAGGCAATCTCACGCTCGACGTCAGTGGGCAGGGGCAGACCATGTCGTCAATAAAGAAGGCGTTGAACGGAAATGCGGCGATCAGGCTCACGGATGGCGCGATCAAGGGCGTCAACATCGCCGGTTCAATCCGAGACGCTAAGGCCAAGCTTGGCGCGTTGAAAGGCGACAAGGCTCAGGCAGCGAGCCAGACCGAGAAGACGGACTTTTCTGAGCTTAGTGCGACTTTCAATATCAAGAACGGTGTCGCGCATAACAACGATCTCGCAGGCAAATCGCCGCTCTTGCGCTTGGGCGGAGAAGGTGACATCGACATCGGCAACGAAAGTCTAAATTACCTGATCAAGGCGACGGTGGTGGCGGCAGTGGCCGGTCAGGGCGGTAAGGAGCTCGCCGAGTTAAAAGGCGTAACCGTGCCGGTCAAGTTGTCAGGACCATTCACGGCCCCACAGTACAAAATCGATTTCAGCGGCATAGCGGCGGGTGCTGCGAAAGCAGTGGTTGAAAACAAGAAGGAAGAAATCAAGGCGAAGGCGCAGGATCAAGTGCAGAATAAGCTCAAAGGATTGTTTGGGCGCTAGCTTGACGCGCGTCCAGGTGGACGAGCAGAGCCGAGCGCAGGCCGATGGCGCCGGCGTGCGGGAATTGATTTTTTGGAGCCACCGCGATGGGAGACTTCCGCGGTACGGTGTATTGGCTGGCACAGACGGTTAAGGCGAAATCGAAAGCTTCCTAATCCGGTCCATATACGATGGCAGGGTGCGTGAATGACTGCTGGCCGAGGAAAGTCACCTGCACCGGGGCGGGTTTGCGCGCGAACGCAAGCAAGCGCGTACCGTAGGTGTGCCCGGACAGATCCACCAGCACATCGATCGCGTCCTGCGCGATCCGCGCCGCCAGTTGCTCGTCGTCCAGCATGCGGATCTCGCGCCATATGAAAAAATGGGGTCGGGTTCACATTCCCACTAATTCAGGCCGTCCGGGTCTCTTGTACGTCTTCATCGCTTGGGTTACCGCGCCACACGTTTCAGCGATGCTCGCGGAAAAGTGAACCCGACCCCATTTTCTGACCCCATTTTCCACATTTTCCAAAGCGCGGCCTCCGCAGGGCATTAGCTCGATCGTTTGGCTCCGGTCATGTTCGTTTAGTCCTTGACATCCGTATCCCATGGGATACACTGTGACGATGCGCATAACGATAACCGAGATCTATCGGGACTGGATCAACGATCTCAACAAGCGCACAGTTCGGGCTCGTATTCAGATGCGAGTTGATCGGCTTGTGCATGGCAACCCGGGGCAGCATCGCAATCTCACGGATGGTGTGTCGGAGTTGAAGATAGATGTAGGCCCCGGCTACCGCGTCTACTACACCCAGATCGGCGCTGAACTTATCGTGCTTCCGGCCGGCGGCGACAAATCCACCCAGCAGCAAGACATCAAGGCAGCGATTGCGCTTGCCAAGAACCTGTAGGAGTAGTTCAACATGCCAAAGACCGTGACGAAAGCATCCGCCAAAACCAAGACCATTGCCTACGACGTGGCGGAACAACTCCGTACTGCGGAAGAGATGGCGGCTTATCTCGACGCCTGGCTGACTGAGGCTCCTGATGACGCGGCAGGCATTGCCCGTGCCCTGGGTGATATTGCTCGCGCCAAAGGAATGTCCCAAGTTGCCCGGGACGCCGGGTTAAGTAGAGAGAGTTTGTACAAGGCACTCGGCGAAAACGGCAACCCGAGCTTCGCAACCATTTTCAAAGTGGCGCGCGCGCTTGGTGTGCGTCTGCATGCCGAGCCGGCTTGAGATAGTTAGTTTCTGTGTGGGCCAGCGTGAGGGGCGATCGTTCGCGAATCTGTCATGGCGTTACGTAATACTCGCTAGTTTCGACTGACTCTTCCCCTTCCTCGATCGTATCCGATAATTGTCCGCGTCATCCGCACCCGGCGCACCACTCGCGCCACGCGCCGCGATACTGCGCTTCCAGAGCGCGTGTAAACGCGGCCGCGTCGATCAGCGGCGAAGCGCGCAGGGCCTCGCGCAGGCCGGCGCGCAACTGCCCCAGGCGCTCGCTATCCTGCGCCAGTGACGAAGCAATGTCGAGATAATCCGCGGCGCTATGCGCCACCAATTGCGGCAGCCCGGCGCTGCTCAACAAACTCAGGCCCGCGCGCGACTGGAATGCCTCTCCCGCCAGGCTGATCACCGGCACGCCCTGCCACAGCGTCGCGCAAGTCGTCGCGCCGCCGTTGCAAGGATACGAATCCAGCGCGATATCGACCTCGTTGTGCAGGGCCAGAAACTGGTTCCGCGGCAGGCGCTCCCTGAATTCTATTCGCCGCGCATCGACTCCTTTGCCGGTGAAGGTTCGCAGGATGCGCTCGCGCGCGCTGCCAGGCGCGACGGTTGCGAGAATCAGGCGGGCGTCTGCCACCCGGCGCAGCAGATCGCCCCACAGGCCAATCAGCCCGGGATTGAGCTTGGCCACGTTGTTCATCGAGGCGAAGGTCACATGGCCATTGCGCCAAGCGGGCAGGGGGCCCGCCTCGGACACGCCGTCCTCGGGCGGGCGATAGCACCACAGACCGTGCGGCAGCCGCAGCAGCCGTTCCCGGTAACGCCGCTCGCTTGCCCCCGGCGGATCGGCATAAGCATCGGTCAAGCGGTAATCCATCGCGCGCATGCCGGTGGTATTCGGATAGCCGAGAAAGGTCATCTGCAACGGCGCCGGCTTGCGCGCAAACACGAGCAGGCGGTTGCCGCGGCTGTGGCCGGACAGATCCACCAGGATGTCGATCGCATCCTGCTCGATCAGGCTTGCCGCTTGCACATCGCCGAGCCCGCTGATGTCGCGCCAGGTGTGGCCGTAGAGGTCGCGGCTGTCCTCGGGTATGGCCGCGTTGCAGTAGCAGGTGATTTGGCATAGCCCGCGATCGTGGCGCGGCAGGAAAGAATGGATGAAGTCCGCTGCCACATGCCCGAAAAAATCGGCCGACACATAGCCGATGCGCAAACGGCGCTGCCCCTCCGGCGGATTGGAGAACCCGCGTTCGCGCCACAAGGGATCGGCGATGCGCCTGCCCCACTCGAAATGCTCGGCGGCGATTTCCTCGACGCTGGCGCGATCGGACAGGTTGAGCGCGAACAGCATGCTGCTGCGCGCATCCGCGTAATCCGGCGCCTGGGCGAGACACAGGCGAAACGACTCCACCGCAGCCGACGCTTCGCCCAGCGCCATCAGGGTCAGGGCGAGGTTGTAATGCACCGCCGCGTTTTTCGCATCGATAGCGAGTGCCGCCCGGTACGCCTTGGCTGCGTCGTCGAGGCGTCCGGCCTCGTGATCGAGGTTGCCCAGATACATGAGCGCGAGCGCCGAGCCCGCATCGCTGGCAACGGCACGCTCGAAAGCGGAGCGCGCCTGTTCGCGGCGGCCGAGCGCGCGATAACTAAATCCAAGTTCGGCAAGGGTTGCGGCATCCCCTGCATCGAACTCGAGCGCAGCTTCCAGGCTCGCGCACGAGGCGGCGAATTCACCGCGCTCGCGCTCGGCGCGGCCACGAGCGACGAGTTCGGCGCTGCTTGGCGCGCGCGCTCTCAGCAACTGCCGCAGCAACCGTCTAAGCATGCCGGCCCCGCTCGCACCAATTCCGCCAGACCCCGCGGTACAGCGCCTCAAGGTCACGGGTGAAGCGCTTGGCATCCATCAGCGGGGAGGCGCGCATTCGTTCGCGCATTCCCAGGCGCAATTGCGACAGCCGCTCGCGCTCCGACGCCAGTTCGCCGGCAATGCGCAGGTACTGTTCGTGCCCGTGCGCCACGAGCTCGGACAGGCCGACGGTCGAGAGCAGGCTCAGCCCGCAACCCGACCATAACAAGTCGCCGGTCAAGCTCACCACCGGCACGCCCAGCCAGAGCGCGTCGCAGGTGGTCGCGGCCCCGTTATAGGGATAGGTGTCGAGGCCGATGTCGACTTGCGCGTGCAGATCCCAGAAGCGCGCGAGTTCCATCGGGTCATGCATTTGCAGCGTTGCGGCCTGCACGCCATGGCGCGCGAATTCGGCCGCGATGCGCCCGCGTGCGTCTCCTTGCGGAACCGCGGCGATCAGCAGGCGCGAATCCGGCACCGACAACAGCAGCCGCGACCACAGGGAGATCATCTGCGGCGTAAGCTTCAGCATCGAGTTGAGCGAGCCGAAAGTGACCCGCCCCGAGCGCAACGCCGGCAGCGGCCCGGGTTCGGGCATGGAAGCAGGCGGTTGGAAACACCACAGGCTGTGGGGCAATCGCAACAGCCTCTCGGTGTAATAGCCATCGGACGCGCCGGGAGGGTCAACCATGGCGTCGGTGATGCGATAGTCCATGGCACTCATGCCCGTGGTTGCCGGATAGCCCAGATAGGCGATTTGCACGGGCGCAGGTTTGCGCGCGAACACTCCAAGCCGGTTCCCGGTCGTATGTCCGGACAGATCGATCAGGATGTCGATGGCGTCGGCGCGGGCCAGGTTCGCAACGGCCTCGTCGTCTTGCCAGCGCACGTCGCGCCAGCAGGTCGCGAGAGCGCGCAGCTGCGCCGTGGTGGCATCGATTTTTTCGGTGCTGGAATAGCAGTAGGTGTCGAAGCCGGCGGGATCGTGCGCGGCGAGTATGGGCTGGATGAAGCTGCTGGCGGCATGGTCGCGGAAATCGGCCGATACATAGCCGATGCGCAAGCGTCGCCGCGGATCGGGCGCATTGGCGCAGCCCGCGCCGCGCTCGCGCAAAGGCTCGGCGTTGACCTCGGCCCAGCGGCAATGCGCCGCACGCAGCGCGAGCGGATCCTCTCCCAGCAGCAGCAGCAGGAACAGGTAGCCGGCATAGGCTTGCGCGACGTCGGGCTGCTGCTGCACCAGGCGGCGATAGACGGCCAGCGCCTCGTCCATGCGCCAGGAGGACTGCAGCGTCAGCGCCTGGATGTGCATTGCCGGGCCGTTCCCCGGATCGAGCGCGAGCGCCCGGACGCTGAGCTCCAGCGCGCGCGCATAGTGCCCGGCCTGGCGATTGGCCTCGGCGGCATTGCATAGCGCCTGCAGCCGGTCTCCGGCGAGGCCGAGCGCCGTCTCGAAGCGCTCGCGCGCGAGCTCTTTCTCGCCGCGCTCGAGCGCGATGGCGCCCAGCAGCTCCCACGGCCCGGGTGCAGCCGCGTCAAGCGCGATGAGGTCTTCGCACAACTGCACGGCTGCGGTGTAATCGCGCGAACGCATCAGCGCCAGCGCCTGCGGCAGGGAGGACTCCGGCGCGGGCTCCGGCACCAGGCTGCCCGCGGGCGCCGCCGACCCGATCAAGCGCCTGATCAGCCGTTTAAGCATGAGGTTGTGTTGGCGGCTCGACGCCGACGGCAAATTCCGCGGGTGGCTCGCCGGCGAGGTAACGCTGCCACATCGTGTCGAATGCGCTCTCCAGGTCGCGCACGAAGCGCGGCGTATCGAATAGCGGCAGCCGTTCGCGCGCCGCCAGCGTCTGGCGCATCTCGCGCAGTTCGGCCGGATCCTGCGCCAGCCGCACCGCGGTATTCTCGTAATCCTCCATGCTCGGGCAAGCCAGTTGCGGCAGGCCGACTGCCGCGACCAGGCTTGCGCCGACGCGCGCGGCAAATGTGTCGCCCGGGCAGGTAAGCACCGGCACCCCGGCCCAGAGCGCATCGGCCGCGCTGGTGTGGGCGTTGACGGTGAAAGTGTCGAGAAACAGATCCGCCCGCGCGAGGCGCGCCAGGTGCTGCGGCTTCGGCAGTGTCTCGCCGAACACCAGCCTCGCCGGATCCATGCCGGCCCCGGCGGCTGCGCGCACGAGATTCGCGCGCGCACCGGACTTGCCCGCATACAACCACAGCACGCTGCCCGGCACTCGCGCCAGAATGCGCATCCAGGCACGGAACACGGGCGGCTCGATTTTGTACACCTTATTGAAGCAGGCATAAACGAAACCCGTTGGCGGAAGGCCGAGGGCCGCGCGCTCCGGGCATTCCTCCGCAATCGGCTGGCGATAGTCGTTGACCTGATAACTATTGGGCATCCACACCAGCTTCTCGCCGTAGTCGCCGGCCAGTTCCGCCGGCGCGACGACCTGATCGACGATGGCGTAATCATTCAGGCCGCGGCCGGTCGAGCCCGGGTATCCGAGCCACGCCACCCGCAGCGGCGCCGGCCGCAGCGCGAATATTTCAGGACGCGCTTCATGGGTGAAGCCTTTCAGGTCGATCAGGATGTCGATGCCGTCGCGACGAATGCGCCCCGCGCTGGCGAGCGCCTGTTCGGCACGGATGTCGATAAAGCGATCGACCGAGCGGACCGCCTCGCGGCGATACTCGCTGCCGTCGTCGGGGCCTATGGAATATGCGAACACCTCGAATCGGGCGCGGTCGTGCAGCGCGAAAAAGCTGCGCATCAGATGCATCGTCGGATGGCTGTGAAAATCCGCCGACACATAACCGAGGCGCAGGCGCGTGCGCGCCGCGCCAAGCGAATCGCGCCGCGGCTCCAGAGGTGTTCCGGCGGCCTTCAGCACGCGCTCGCAATACGCTTGCGTGACTCCGTTGCGTATCTGCCGCGGAAGCCCATATTCATGGGCGACGAAAGGATTGATGCCAACGAACGCCTCGTCGTCCGGGTGCGCTGCCCAGCGTTCAAGCATTGCCTCCAGGCGCGCCGGGTTCTGATTGCGACCGTGCCAGTCGCAGACCCAGGCGCGATAACGCATCAGCGTAATGAACAGCGAATGATCGTCGGGACGCAGCGCGCACGCGCGCTCGATGAAATGGAGCGCCTCGTCCAAGCGATCCAATGCGAAGCACAGACTCGCGTTAAGGGAAAGCGCCTCGACCCAATCCGCCCGCAGTGCCAACGCGTGCTGTGCCGCATCCAGCGCTTCACCGAGGCGGCCACTTTGTTCCAGCACTTTGGCCAGATTGAACTGAAAATTCGGCTGTGCCGGTTCAAGGCGCACCGCATCGCGCGCATGACGCAAGGCCGCATCCAGGTTTCCCCGCAGCCGCAACACTTCGGCGAAGTTTGCGTGCAGGAAAGCCGTGTCCGGCGAGCGCTCAACCGCTTTGCCGATAAGAGCAACGGCCTCTTCGATGCGTCCGCTCCGATGGCACAGCAGACCGAGATAATGCAATGCGTCCACGCTATCGGGTGAACGCGCGAGGCACAGACGAAGATATTGCTCGGCTTCGGCGACTCGCCCCGACCGTATGAGCTGGATCGACTGATCAATCATGGGAAACGAATTCGCCGGCCACTCGTCGTCGGGTTTTCAGCGATCCGCGGCCTGCCGCACGCACCAATCGCGCCAGATGTTTCGATATGCGCTTTCCAGATCACGCGCATAAGCCGAAGCATCCGTAAGGGGTGATGAACGCAGGCGTTCGCGCAGGCCTCGGCGCAGGCGCGCCAGACCCTCGAGGTCGCAGGCCAGGC
>JAZDIA010000110.1:0-35132 GCA_043805375.1 Pseudomonadota bacterium | reverse complement strand
ATGAAATGCTACAGATCTTGAGCCTCACTATGTTCGAGCGAATCCAGTTAGATCAACTGCTTGCACAAACCTCACCTAACGAAACGCATCACACTTCTGATAATCAGTTGTTTTTGTTTGAATGACGTTGGGACACTACTGCGGTCCGCTAGTTTTTGAATCACACCAGAATGATGGCAATGAAAGCGGCGGAAATACTTCTTTTGAGTTGTTTCATTACAAGACTCTCCATTGTGCACCGCACTTAGACCAAGTATTGCCGCGCGGTGAGCATTGACCATGGTGCGCGACTTGCGCTGAGCACCCTTCCTCACCAATCCAATTCCTTGTCTGGATGAGCGTTTGGAGAGGTTTCTTCCTGATCGCTCCATAACGCGCAACAGCGCAGGCTGGTCAATTAGCTCCGCGCCGGAACAGCGCTGTGGGGCATCCGGCTCGCGCGCCGTCAGATCGCGATCACCGTGGGAGCAGTCGAATCATCACGGCCCGCGCGCCGTGCCAGATTGGCATCGAAGGTGGCGAAATCGTCGCAGCCGGCGGCCAGTGCGTGGTGTAGCGCGTCAGCGAAGTCCCAGCCTTGCCGCATTTTCCTGGCCGCCGCGACAACTGCCGCCTGCTCGCCTACGACGGTATTTTCCAGTATCGCCAGCTTTTCCATGGCGTCTGCAATCGCTTTGGGCGAATACCCGTAGCGCGAGCGCAGCACCCACTCCAATTCAAGGATGACCGTTACTGGAACATACACCGGCTGAGCGCTCAGGCAGGCCTCGGCGCGCCGTCCCTGTGCCGCGTCATCCTGCGCCAGGGCGCGCACCAGCACGTTGGTATCCAGGGCGCGCACGCCGTCAGTCCTTGTAGTCCGTGACCAGCATCTCCTTCACCGGCACCCGCGGGCCGGAATATTTGAGGATTGCCTGAATCTCGGAAAGCTTCGCTGTATTCTTGACTGGCGCCGGAGTGATGCGCGCACCTTTGCCCTCGACACGGATGTCGACACGCATTCCAGGCGTCAACCCGAGCGCCTTTCGGACGGCAGCGGGGAGAACGATCTGTCCTTTGGTTGATACAAGCACGGCACTCATCGTTTGCTCCAAAAGTTTTACCAGGTAGGTATTTTACCTCAGCCGACATTCCGGCGCTTCGAAGTGCGAAAATGCCGCCTGCGCAGACGTTCGCGCGGGTCATGGGATCAATGGGCGTCGCATAATCGTAATGGCAAGGCTCGCCGCGCGGGGTCCGATGATGAAAAATCGCGTTGACCGGGGTTCGGACTTCAGGGATATGCGGCGTTGTGCGTTTGAATTTCCTACCCTTGGGATGAACATCGATACGCTTGGCTTAACCGTCTCGTTGTCTTTTTGAAATCTATCAGGCCACGCACTGCATTCCGTAATCATAAGCGGAAAGGTTCTTTTGAAGAACGTCACCGGTAAACCGTTCGGCCATGATTCCGGCAAAGATTTCCCGCCGCATGGGGAGTTCGTTGGTTCCGGCGAGAGCACCAGCCAGGATCACATTGCCGAAAACCGGGTTCCCCATTTTCATTGCTTCTGCAGTGGCGTCAAGGAACCAGGCCTTTTCCGACATCTCTTCGATCCAGGATTCGATTTCGCTCGCTGACGGGTAGCTTAACTGACCGGTATTCACTCCAACCGGGAACAGGGGACGGGTGTTGGTAATGACCTTCACCGCAGGATTTCCGTAATCCCTGAGCGTGCGGATGGTTTCACTCGGCTCCATGGAAACGACCATATGGGCCCGCCCCAGGGGAATTTGCGGTGACCAGCTGCATTTTGCGGAGATGCGCAGATGGCTCATCACCGAGCCGCCCCGCTGGGAGGCACCGAAGGTATCACCAATGGTAACAAACAGGCCGAGCCGTGAAAGCATGTTGCCGACTGAACGCGATGTCATCACGTTCCCTTGTCCCCCCACGCCGGCAATGACGAGGTTATAGGGATCGCATTTCAACTGAATTGCTGACATGTCAGGCCACCTCCATTTTCGTGATTGCGCCGGTCGGACAGACGGAGACGCAACTCCCGCAGCCGCTGCAGAGGACATCGTCGATCCAGGAGCGGTTCTTCTCTTTGTCCCATGTGAGCGCAGGGCACGCAAATACACGGGTGCAAATACGATTGCAGCCGCAGGCTTCACCGATACAGACGTTTTCGTCGACCTTGACGTCAAACTCCTTGCGTCCCTTCTTTACCGGATCGAGCGCGCAGGCTTGCCTCAAGATCAGGACCTTCACCCCTTTCTTCGCGATCAGTTCGAGAAAGACCTGCTGCGATTCCTCCATCTCAAACGGGTCGCCGACAACCACCTCTGCACCGAGGGCCCTGCAGACCGTCGGGATGTCTATTTTGATACCGGCATTTCCCATGGCGTCGACCCGCAAACCCGGGTGGGACTGGAAGCCTGTCATTGCGGTGCCGTTGTTGTCGAGCAGCACCAGGGTGATATCCGAATTGTTGTGAATGGCATTTACCAGTGCCGGGATTGCAGCGTGGAAAAAGGTGCCGTCCCCGCATACGCATACCACCGGTTGTTCCAAACCGAATTGCCGCAGCTTGCCGAAGCCGCTGGCAATGCCGGTACCCGAGCCCATTGAATGCAGTGTCTTCAGCGTCGAGAAGCCAGTAGGCATCGCGGCGAGCGAGTAGCAGCCTATATCGCCGCAGACGAAACCGTTCCGGTTATCCATGGCAAGGGCGTGATTGATCGACCAGAAGGATGCCCGGTGAGGGCAGCCGGGGCAGAAGGCCCAGTCCCGAATAGGGGATCCTGTGAGCGCAATTTCCGTGGCCCTCTGTTTGTAATCCTGTCCTACTCCTTGGTATGGACGCCCGAGTATCGTGGAAAGGGCGGCTGCGACCTTGTCCGGAGTCATCTCCCCCACGGAAGGGAGAAGCCCGCCCTTCTTCCCGTAGAAGGTCTTTATCCCGATCCGGTGGGCCAGTTCCATCGCCATGACCTTGACCTCGTCTTCGAGGAACGGCAGAACCTCCTCGACGATGAGAATCTTGTCGCTGCGGGCGAGGTTCTTTTCCAGTAATTTCGGGGGCAGCGGCCACGTAGTGCCGAGCTTCAAGATTCCTACCCGATCTTCTGCGTGGAGCAGGTTGACGGCCTCCTTGCTGTAAAGACCGCACACGGAACTTGTGATGATCAGGAGTTCGGGGTTTTCCGGGCCGTCGTACGTGTTGAATGGCGCATCTTCGAAAAGCGCAACGGCCTGCTGCAGCTTTTTATGCTGAAGGTTGTGATGGTATTCCACCGGCATGCTGAGCACGGGCCCTGCGGCTGTGTCAATGAAAGAACCTTCGTGCTTGAAGACAGCCTGGGCTTTTACTTCCGGGAGAGGCCCGAGCACTACGGTGCCGCTGGCATGGGAGAGCCGGGTGACAGTCCGGAGGAGTACCACGTTTTTGATTGTAGCGGAGAGTTCGAAGGCCCACTTGGTCATCTCCTTTGCTTCCTGAAAGTCCCCCGGTTCCAGCAGCGGAACCTCCATGAACTTTGCGTAAGGCCTAGTCTCGCCTTCGTTTGTGCTGGAGATAGCGCCGGGGTCGTCGGAGGAAACCAGTACCATACCGCCTCGGGTCCCCGAGGCGGAGAGATGCAGCAAGAAATCAGAGGCGACATTCAGTCCTGGCTGCTTCATGACAGCCATGCTCCTCAAGCCGGCGAAGGAAGCGGCAGCAGCGACTTCCAATGCGACTTTTTCGTTGGTGGACCACTCCACGTACAGATTATTTTCTTTGTCTTTGGCCAATTCGGCCAGCTTTTCGATGATCTCGGAAGAGGGGGTGCCGGGGTAGCCGGCGGCGACACTTATGCCGGCTTCCAGCGCCCCACGGGCGATGGCCTCGTTCCCCATAAACAGTTGCCGGCTTCCTCCCTGGCCATTGAGCGGTTGTGACATATTTCCTCCTTGATTAGCTTTGAGCCAGTATTTTTTCGACTACGCGTTCATCCATACGTAGTGCTGCACGGCCGGTTGCCGGGTCGGTATTGAGCAGTCCGTCTTCCCTTGCCTTTATTACGGCCCGCTTTTTCTTGCCGGCTGCCCCCTTGTTGAGATTTGTCAGGTTCTCTGCAGGCAGTTCAACGAGTTCCAGGTAGCCTTGGCTGACTGCCTGTTCCACAAGAGCCGCCCCTCTGGCGGTCCTGACGATCAGGGTATTCCAGGTAAAGTCCCCTTCCATCGCACCGATTGAGATGTCCGCGAGTTCGGCGGTCATGTCAGGACAGACGGCGCAGCCCCGAGGAACTGTCTTTCGGATTTCTTCAATGGGTATTGAAAAGGTTCCGTCCGTGGTGTTGATTTCCATCACGGTCGCCGGGGGCGGCGGTACGTCCATGCCGGTTACTTTGCCGATGTCGGTCCGGCCGGAAACCAGGGGAATGAACTTGCGTGTGTCCACTGCCCAGGTGCAAAGCAGGCCGATGGTCAGGGCAACCGGGTCGCGGAAATCCTCTCTTTTCAATGGATCGAGCTTCGCCTGGGCCACTGCGGTGATCTGGCACGGCGTTCCCACAACGCCGAGTTTATCCTGGCCACTTCCGGTGTATTCGTTCACCGAGGCGATGGTCGGGGCGGCCATGTACTTGGAGGTCGCGCAGGCGAATACCTGTTCTTCGCTGGTGGCCAGCACCGGGGTGGGGACCAGCCCCTCCCGACCGGTCAGGGCGGCTGCCTTGATCATGCCCGTTTTCAGGGCAAAGGCAACCAGGGCCGAGACAGCGCCGCCATTCTGGAACCGCCCCTTGCCCCGTATTCTTTCTCCCGCCCTGGCTTTACCAATCGACAGGTAATGGCCCAGAGGGGCGCCGTCGTATGCTTTCCCCATCAAACCCGTCGTGATCTTTTCAAGATCGACCTCGACTTTCGGACAATGGGCATGGCATCTCCCCGCAGGTAGGGTGCAAGGGGAAATCATGCCAATCATGCCACGATAGCTCTTGAAAAACGGGCAGAGACCTACGCAGGCCCCGCAGTCGATGCACAGACCTTTTTTCAGAACATCTTCTTGAAGCTCTTTCGATCCTTTTATCTGCGTCATATTTCTTCCCTTCGTTAGCTCAGATGCGTGTTGCTGCGCGGTGAGCATTGACCCATCGTGCGCGACTTGCGCCGACCAGCCCTCACCAACCCAATTTCCTTGTCTGGATGGGCGTTTGGAGATGTTTCTCCCCGATCGCTCCATAACGCGCGGGCTGGTCAATCTGCTCCGCGCAGGAACATCTTGAGTACGTATTGCATTTCTCGCTCCCGTGTAGGCACTGTGTAGGGCTTTCCGGTCAATGGACGGGCAGGTTCGACTGTGGCCTCGATCATCAAAGTGTGCCAGGGTCGTCCCGTCCCAACGCAAATGTCGGCGGATGGGGCCCGTCGACCAACTCTGTTTTTTCAGCACTGAGCTCATCGCGGTGCGCGGGGCGCACGAGGAACATGTGTTGCATCGCCGAAAGACTCCGCAACTCCGCGAGGCTTTCGATCAACAGCGATCCCTTCTCGAACTCGACCCTTTGCGGGAATGGCTGATCCTTCCATTGTTCGTAAGTTGGCGCCATGCCAACGACCAATGCGCCATTTTGGCCAGCTTTCCCAACAGGTCAAAAAAGGATGGTCAGCAGCTTTTCCCGCTCGAAAGATTGCAATCATAATAAACAAATGCCCAAGCTGATGGGTAATTTTCCGAAGATTTCGCCAGGTGTCATTATTGCTGCTCCTGCTCTGGCATTGTCGGCCATTCGAGCTGTAGACTGTGGGCCAAGTGAGGAAAAGTGGCAAATGACGAGAGCGATCTTCTTCATTTTTTTGGATATCGGGAATGTCCACATCCGCATTCGCGAAAACGCCGGGCGAGGTCGATGTCGGTGATGTTCTGCGCGAGGCGCCGTTGTATGGATTTTCCGGCGATTAGCGCAAGCTCTCCGAGCTGCGCGGGAAACCGCTGATCATCAATGTCTGGGCCAGTTGGTGCGGTCCGTGGCGGGCGGAAATGGGATCGCTTGAGCGGCTTTCGCGTCGCTTTGGCGGCAAACAGTTCAACATTATCGGCGTTTCGACCGACGATCATGCCAATGCGGCCGCGGCATTTCTCAAGCAATCAAAGGTTACTTTCGACAACTATCATGACCGAAACCTGCTGCTGGAAAGCATGTTGGGCGGCGATACGATTCCTTTGACCGTTCTGGTCGACGCTCAAGGCAGGGTACTGAAGAAGATCCGCGGATCCAAGGACTGGGATAGTCGGGAGTCGTTGGAATTGATAGCGAAAACATTCGGCAAGAAGCTGTAGCTTTGGCCGCGAGAGCTTTACTTGCCTGCTTCAGGGCCGGCGAAGGCTTCGAGCAATTTTGTCAGTCGGGCCGTTTCGGCTTTCAGATTGGCTGGCGCAATCAGGATCCAAGCGATGGCGTTCCATCGACGACGCGTTTCGTGCCATCCCCACCTTGGAAGAGTATTTTTACGCGCGCAGCATGAACTCTTCACGGGGGGCTCAATTCTGCGTTAGCATTTGCCCTACTGTGTCCTACTGCGCCCGTTAACGACGGGCTAACTTGCCTAAGGAAATCACCATGACCGACCTTGCCGATCTCGGTTCCTCCGCGTTCTGGCGCGTCAATCCCAGGGATCCCGATCCGCGCGAGACGCGGGAATGGCTCGACGCCTTCGACGCCCTGGTCGAGGCCGAAGGCCGCGAGCGCGCGACATATCTCCTGCGCCGGCTGCTCGATCATGCGCGCAAGCGCAGGGTACAGTTGCCGCCGGTGCTCAACACGCCTTACCGCAACAGCGTCGGCCTTGCCGACCAACCGCAGTTTCCCGGCAATCTGGAAATCGAGCAGCGCCTGTCATCGATCGTGCGCTGGAACGCACTGGCGATGGTGGTGCGTGCGAATCGCGCCTATCCCGAGCTGGGCGGCCACCTTGCCAGTTACGCTTCGGCGGCGGATTTGTTCGAGGTGGGCTTCAACCATTTCTTTCGCGCCGGGTCTGCAGGGGAAAAGAGGGGCGCCGACGGCGGCGACCTCGTCTATTTTCAGCCGCACTCGGCGACGGGCGTCTACGCGCGCGCTTTTCTCGAAGGGCGCTTGAGCGAGGAGCAGCTCGCCCATTACCGCCGCGAAACCGGCGCCGCCGCAGGGCAAACGCCAGCGGCGAGTGTCAACCTTGCCTCGCGCCACAAGGGTCAGGGCCTGTCGTCCTATCCCCATCCCTGGCTGATGCCCGACTTCTGGCAGTTTCCAACCGGCTCGATGGGCCTGGGGCCGATCCAGGCGATCTACCAGGCGCGCTTCATGAAATACCTGGCCGGCCGCGGCATTCTCGACACCGCCGGGCGCAAAGTCTGGGCCTTCGCCGGCGACGGCGAGATGGACGAACCCGAGTCCCTTGCCGGGCTGTCGCTCGCCGCGCGCGAAGGCCTGGACAATCTCATCGTGGTCGTCAATTGCAATTTGCAGCGCCTGGACGGCCCGGTGCGCGGCAACGGCTCGGTCATCCAGGAGCTGGAGGGCCTGTACGCCGGCGCCGGCTGGAATGTGGTGAAGCTCCTGTGGGGCTCGGACTGGGATTCCCTGTTCGCGCGCGACGAGGATGGCATGCTGCTGCAGCGCCTGCACGAAACGGTGGATGGCGAGTTCCAGACCTACGCCGCTACCGACGGCCGCTTCAACCGCGAGCATTTTTTCAACAAGTATCCCGAATTGCGCTCGCTCGTTGCGCACATGTCCGACGAGGACATCGACCGGCTGCGCCGCGGTGGCCACGACCCGGTGAAGATCTACGCTGCCTATCACACGGCCGCGCATCACCGCGGCCAGCCGACGGTGATCCTGGCCCAGACCAAGAAGGGCTACGGCATGGGTCACTGGGGGCAGGGCAAGATGACCACGCACCAGCAAAAGAAGCTCGACCTCGAGGCGCTGCGCGCGTTTCGCGAGCGCTTTGCGCTGCCACTCTCCGACGAGGACCTCGAGCAGGTGCGTTTTTTCAAGCCCGCGGCCGACGCGCCGGAGATGCAGTATCTGCATGCGCGCCGCCAGGCGCTGGGCGGCTATCTGCCGGCGCGCTCGGGCGTGGCGCCGAAACTCGCCGTGCCGGCGCTCGCCCAGTTCGCCAGGATTCTGGAGGGTTCGAACGGGCGGGAGCAGTCCACCACCACGGTGTTCATGCAGATGCTGGCGCAGTTGCTGAAGGATGCGGTGCTGGGCAAGCGCATCGTGCCGATCGTCGCCGACGAGGCGCGCACCTTCGGCATGCAGACGCTGTTTCGACAGATCGGAATCTATTCCGCCTTCGGCCAGTTGTATGAGCCGGAGGACCGTGACGAGCTGCTCTATTACAAGGAGGCAAAGGACGGTCAGATTCTCGAGGAAGGGATCAACGAGGCGGGAGCGGTGTCCTCGTGGATAGCCGCAGCCACCAGCTACAGCGCGCACGGCACGCCGATGCTGCCGTTCTACGCTTTCTATTCGATGTTCGGATTTCAGCGCATCGGCGACCTGATCTGGGCGGCGGCCGATTCGCGCTCGCGTGGATTCCTGATCGGCGCCACCGCCGGCCGCACCACGCTCGCCGGCGAAGGCTTGCAGCACCAGGACGGAACCAGCCACCTGATCGCTTCCACCATTCAGAACTGCGTCGCCTACGATCCCTGTTTCGGCTGTGAGCTCGCAGTGATTCTGCACGACGGCATGCGGCGGATGCTGGATGCGCAGGAGGATGTGTTCTACTACGTCACGGTGATGAACGAGAACTACGCACAGCCGGCGTTGCCGGCGGGCGCGGAGGAAGGGATCAGGCGCGGCATGTACCGGTTGCGCGAATCGTCCCTGGCGGGGGCACGCGTCAAGGACGTGGGAGCGAAAAAACTCCCCCGCGTCCAGCTCCTGGGCTCAGGCACCATCCTGCGCGAAGCGCTCGCCGCCGCCGAGATCCTGGAGCAGGAATACGACATCGCCGCCGATGTCTGGAGTGTCACCAGCTTCACCGAACTGCGCCGTGACGGCCTCGAGTGCGAGCGCTGGAACCTGGAGCATGCCGATGCGCCGCGCAAGAGCTGGGTGGAGCAATGCCTCGCCCACGCCGGCGGACCGGTCATCGCGGCGAGCGATTATGTGCGCGCGGTGGCGGACCTGATCCGCGCCTGGGTGCCGGGCAAGTACGTGACCCTGGGCACCGATGGCTTCGGCCGCAGCGACACGCGCTCGGCGCTAAGGAGTTTTTTCGGCGTCGATGCGCAGGGGATCGCGCGCGCCGCCACGGGCGCGACCCGGTTGGCCGATTGATCCAGATCATACGCCGGCTAAGACTAAGCCCTTGACTTGGCTTATAATTAACCGCTACGGAATTCGAGGGGACGCCGGCCTGCCGGCGTCCCTCAATTCCTTTACATTTGTGGAATCGAAATGCAGCTTTACGCCCTCGGCCTGAATCACAACACCGCTCCGCTCGCGATCCGCGAGCAGATGGTGTTTCACGCCGAAAAACTGCAGGCGGCGCTGCGCGAGCTGACCCAGACCAAGCCGGTGGGGGAAGCGGCAATTCTCTCCACCTGCAACCGCACCGAACTGTACTGTTCCTCGACGGAGCCGCACGAGGCGCTCTGCTGGATGGCCGAGTATCACCGGATGAAGCCGCAGGAGTTGAAGCCCTATCTCTACACCCTGCCCAAGGAACAGGCGGTGCGCCACGCGTTTCGCGTCGCCTCGGGCCTGGAATCGATGGTGCTGGGCGAGCCGCAGATCCTGGGGCAGATGAAGGAGGCGGTGCGCCTGGCCGAGTCGGCGGGCACGCTAGGCACATTGCTGTACAAGTTGTTCCAGCGCTCATTCGCGGTGGCCAAGGAAGTGCGCACCAATACCCAGATCGGCGCCAACGTGGTGTCGATGGCGGCGGCGTCGGTAAAGCTGGCCGCTCGCATCTTTCCCAGCCTGAAGGAACAGAAGATCCTGTTCATTGGCGCCGGCGAGATGATCGAGGTGTGCGCCACCCATTTCGCCGCGCAACAGCCGCGCGCCCTCACCGTGGCCAGCCGCACGCTTGAGCGGGCGCGAGCGCTCGCGCACCGTTTCAACGGCAACGCGATCGAACTGCGCGACCTGCCGGAGCAGTTGCACGAGTACGATATCGTGGTGTCCTGCACTGCAAGTTCGCTTCCCATCCTCGGCAAGGGAACGGTCGAGAGGGCGATCAAAGCGCGCCGCCACCGGCCCATGTTCATGGTGGACCTGGCCGTGCCGCGCGACATCGAGCCCGAAGTTGCCGAGATGGACGACGTGTTTCTCTACACCGTCGACGACCTTGGCCAGATGGTGAAAACCGGCGTCGATGCGCGCGAGTCGGCGGTGGCACAGGCCGAGGCCATCATCGAAACCAGCGTCGGCAGTTTTCTGCACTGGCTGTCATCGCGCGACCTGGTGCCTACCATACGCGCGCTCCGCAGCCACGCGGAGGAAGCGCGCGGCGAGGAAGTGCAGCGCGCGCTGAAGCTGCTCGCCCGCGGCGACGATCCGAAACAGGTGCTGGAGGCGCTGTCGCACGGACTCACCAACAAGCTGATGCATGCGCCGACGCAGGCGCTCAACGAAGCTTCCGCTGAAGAGCGCGCCCGGCTCAGCGAGCTGGTTTCGCGCCTGTATCAGATCCGCAGCCCGCGCTAGCTGGGCGCGGACCTGCCATCGTAGCCATGAAGTCCTCTATTGCCTCGAAGCTGGAGCAGCTTGTGCGTCGCCTGGGCGAGCTCACGCGTCTACTGTCCAGCGAAGACGTGGTGCGCGACATGGACAGCTACCGCAAGCTCACGCGCGAACACGCCGAGATCACGCCGGTAGTCGCGTTGTACCAGTCGTTCGAGCAGGTCGAAGCCGACGCGCATACGGCGCAGGAGATGCTCGCCGACCCGCAGATGAAGGTCTTCGCCGAGGTCGAGATGCGGGAGGCGAAGGAGCGCATGGCGGCGATCGAGGTCGAACTGCAAAAGCTGCTGTTACCCAAGGACCCCAACGACGAGCGCAATACCTTCCTCGAAATCCGTGCCGGCACCGGCGGCGACGAGTCGGCGCTGTTCGCGGGTGACCTGTTCCGCATGTACACGCGCTTTGCCGAACGCCAGAGCTGGCAGGTAGAGGTGATCTCGGCGAGCTCGTCCGAAATCGGCGGTTTCAAGGAGGTAATTGCCAAGATCATCGGCCAGGGCGTTTTTTCCAAGCTCAAATTCGAATCCGGCGGCCACCGGGTGCAGCGCGTGCCCGCAACCGAGACCCAGGGGCGCATCCACACTTCGGCCTGCACCGTTGCGGTGATGCCGGAAGTCGATGAAATCATTGACGTGGTCATCAATCCGGCGGAGATCCGCGTCGATACCTTCCGCGCCTCCGGTGCCGGCGGGCAGCACATCAACAAGACCGATTCCGCCGTGCGCGTGACGCATTTGCCCACCGGCATCGTGGTCGAGTGCCAGGACGGGCGCTCGCAGCACAAGAACAAGGCGCAGGCGCTGTCGGTGCTGGCGGCGCGCATCAAGGACAAGCAGCTGCGGGAGCAGGCGGCGAAGCAGGCGGCGACGCGCAAAAGCCTGATCGGCAGCGGCGACCGCTCCGAGCGTATCCGCACCTACAACTTTCCGCAGGGGCGCGTCACCGACCACCGCATCAACCTGACGCTGTACAAGATCCAGGGCATCATGGACGGCGACTTGGCGGAACTTACCGGCGCGCTCGCCGCCGAGCACCAGGCCGAGCAACTTGCTCTTCTGGGCGAGGAAGCCGCGGCCTGAGTCATGTCGTGACCCGGACGTGACCCGGACGTGACCCGGACGTTGACCATAGGGCAACTCATGGCGCAGAGCGGCCTGCCGTCGCTGGAAGCGCGCATGCTCCTCGATCTGGTGCTGGGGAAGACCAGTGCCTGGCTGATCGCGCATGCGGACGAAGCGGCCGGCGCCGAGGCCGAGCATGTGTTTGCGGCCCTGGCCGAGCGGCGCCGCCAGGGCGAGCCCATCGCCTACATTCTGGGCAAACGCGAATTCTACGGGCTCGAATTCGGGGTCACGCGAGCCGTGCTGATCCCTCGTCCCGAGACCGAGTTGCTGGTGGAACTCGCGCTAGCGCGCATCCCCGAGAACGCGGCCGTGCGCGTGCTCGACCTGGGGACAGGCAGCGGCGCGATCGCCGTCGCGCTGGCGAAACAACGGCCGCAGGCGCGGCTGACCGCGGTGGATATGGATTATGCCGCGCTGGCCGTTGCGCGCGCGAACGCGAGCCGCCATGGCGTCAAGGTGAGGTTTTTTTGTGGCGACTGGTTCGGCGCGCTGTCGGGCGAGACCTTCGATCTGATCGTCTCCAATCCGCCTTACGTTGCCGCGGAGGATCCGCACTTGGCGCTGGGCGATGTACGTTTCGAGCCGCAGCGCGCGTTGCTGGGCGGCACCGATGGACTCGATTGCGTTCGGACCATTGTCGCCAAGGCAAGGCGGCATCTGCGTTCCGGCGCATGGTTGCTGTTCGAGCACGGCTACGACCAGGCCGAAGCCTGCCGCACGCTGCTCGAAGCCGAGGGATATCGGGAAGTGCAATCCTGGTCCGATCTGGCCGGGATTCCGCGCGTGAGCGGCGGAAAAAATGGGGGTCAGAACGACATTTCCTCGTAATCGAACGGCAAAAAATTCATCTGAACCCGTCTTTCCTTCTTCCTGGTTTTCCCGCTTTGAAGCGGGCTGCAGATCGGCCGCGGATCAGGTTTACCTGAGGGTTCCCAAACCGGTAGAATTCAAAGCCGAGCAATTTACTCAAGTATTTGGAAAGGAATCGTAATGGACACGCAACAACTCAGGCTTTCGGGAGAGACACCCAACGGCGGCTGTCGATCCTTCGCAGACGGTCGCTTTTCTCCACCGCGGTCGTTCACGCAAGATCATTCGATCACCTTGTCGGCGCGGATCAGGAGCGATTGCGGGATGGTCAGCGCATCACGAGGCGCCAGAGCGATGTCAGCTCCGCGGCGCGCGCAGCGTGGAGCGGGTCGGTGGCGTCGGCGACCTTGGGATGATGGGGACGGACGTCCGCCCGACCCGCGACCCTCAGTCCCGCCGCATCGAAAGCGGCCAGCAACTCGGCGCGCGAACGCAGGCCCAAGTGTTCGGCAATATCCGAGAGTACCAGCCAGCCTTCGCCGCCCGATTCCAGATGCGCGGCCAGCCCGCCGATGAATCCGCGCAGCATGCGGCAATCGGGGTCGTAGATGGCGTGCTCGAGGGGGGAGCTTGGCCGCGCCGGGATCCACGGCGGATTGCAGACGATGAGCTTAGCCCGTCCCTCGGGAAAGAGATCGGCCTGCACGACTTCCACCTGTCCGGCCAGCCCGAGCCGCGCGATGTTCTCGCGGGCGCACACCAGCGCACGCGGGTCCTGCTCGGTGGCCACGACGCGCGCGACGCCGCGCCGGACCAGCACCGCGGCGAGCACACCGGTGCCGGTGCCGATGTCGAAGGCCAGTAGTAACTCGGGCGCAGGCAGCGGCACCGTGGCCACCAGGCCCACGTACTCGCTGCGCACCGGCGCGAACACACCGTAGTGCGGGTGGATGCGGCCGCCGAGCGCCGGGATCTCTATTCCCCCCTTGCGCCACTCGTGCGCGCCGATCAGGCCCAGCAGCTCGCGCAGCGAGGTCACCGAGCGTTCTTGTCCCGGGCCATAAGCTTCAATGCAGGCCTGCCGCACGTCGGGCGCGCGCCTCAGCGGCACGCTGTAGTCGTCCGCCAACGGTATGAGCAGCATTCCCAGCGTGCGTGCGCGTTGGGAACGGGCCTGGCGATAAAGATGAAAGACATCAGTCGGCGAAATCGTCGGCGATACCGCGGGCAATGCAGCCGCAGAGAAGCGCGGCGCCGACGGGCGCGGCGTGCGCGGTTTACGGTCAACGCGCCGCGCCAGCGCCTGCAGCAATTGGCGCGCATTCTGGAAATCGCCTTGCCACAGCAGCGCCGCGCCATCGCAGGCGCGGCGATAGGCGGCGTCTGCTGTCATGCGGTCGTCGGCGATGATCACGCGCTTGGGGGGCGGCGCTCCGCGCTCGGAGCGCCAACGGGCGGAGCGGATCTCGCCGGCCTCGCTCCAACTCATGACCGGATGCTCACTCACGCAGATACCTTCAGATAAATTTCACCAGTTGCGTGCCTAAATTCTGCTCCTTGAGCAGGCCGACGAATGCCTCGGTGGCGTTCGCGCGGCCGACCGCGATGCTCGGCGCGCCACTTAAGTTTGCCGTCGTGAACGCGGGCTTGGACCTGAACAGCTATCCATAGATTCCCTGTGACTATTCGGCGAATGATCGCCGAACAGCTTGAGTAGCGCTTGCAATAATTTCTCGCCCTTGGCGTCGAGCGCCGCGTAACCGCTTCTCCTGGCGAGGGCGAGTTGCGGCGCAAGCCTCGCCGCGCCGAAAAAATGCTGCCAGGAGGCATCGACTGCATTGATCTGCGGCGTGGAGCCGATGAAATTGTCGCGCCGCCAGCCGTGGTGCGGCCCGGCGAGCGCGCCCATGCAAGGCCCGCTCAGATGCCGATGAGCCGCGTGTTCGAAAGCGAAAGGCGTTCGACCAGAATCGCCATGAAGGCGCGGTCGAATTTGTGGCGGCAGATGTCGGACGCCCGGTCCAGGTCGTCGGTGCGTATGGTGATGACGCGCGCATCGCTCAGGGTGACGACATCGGCGCTGCGCACGCTGCCGCTTGCCCTGGAGATGTAGGACATCTCGCCGAAGCATTCGCCGGCGTTGAGTATGTTGAGCAGCTTGCCCTGCTTGATTACCTTGACTTCGCCCGAGGCGAGCAGGCAGAAGAAATCGCCCGTCTCCCCTTCGAACATCAGCGCCTTGCCCGGTTTGCAGTATTCCCAGCTGCTGACGCGCATCACTTCCCACAGCTCGGCGTCGCTGAATTTGGCGAAGAAAGGCAGGCCGCGCAGGATATTGAATTTCTCGCTGTCCGCAAAATCTTCCTTCTTCTGCGCCGCCTGTTCGTTGCTGATGACGCCCGCCAGATCGCGGGAAAACTCGTCCCAGTCCTGGTAGCGCTGCTCCAGTTCCTTTTGCATCGCCTTGCGCACGATGCGGTCGACCGCGGGCGGGATTTCCGGCCGCAGACTGGCAGGCGGCTGCGGCTCGACGTTGGTGATCTGGTACATCATGCTGAAGTTGTTGCTGGCCTGAAACGGCAGTTGCCCGGTCAGCAGTTGGTACATCACCACGCCGAGCGAATAGATGTCGGTCTGAAGCGTGAGCGGATGCTCCTTGATCTGCTGCGGCGACATGTAGGCGGGAGAGCCGATGCCGCTCACCTGGGTAACCATGCTGGTGGTAATCAGCGCCGAGCCGAAGTCGGAAATCTTGATGTCGGTCTGTCCGTGCAGCAGAATGTTGGCCGGCTTGATGTCGCGGTGGATGACCCCGGCGCGGTTGGCGAAATCCAGAGCCCGGCTGCACTTGAAGATAAACTCGACGATCTTGTCCACCGGCAGCAGGGCGTCCGGGTTGCAGTGCGGCTCGAGCGTGCCGCCGTCCACGTATTCCATCACCACGTAGCTCATGCCTTCGTCCACCACCGCGTCGTAGATCTGCACGATGTGCGGGTGCGCGAGCTTGCCGGCGAGCGAGGACTCGGTGATGAACAGCTTTTTGAACAGGTTGCGGTTCTCGTCATCGGTGATCGAGTCGGGGAACACGACCTTGATGGCGACGTCGCGGTTGGCGAAAGGATCGTGGCACAGATGCACTTCGCTGGTGGCGCCTTCCCCGAGTTTTCTTACGACCTGGTACTTGCCGATTTTTTCCATGGCTCCGCCTATTCCAGGGACTTGCGCGCACGCCGGATCGCGGCGCGCACGCGTTTGGGCGCGGTGCCGCCGGCGTGGTCGCGGCTGGCGAGCGAACCCTCGAGGGTCAATACCTTGAATACGTCGGCGCCGACGAGCGGCGAGAACTGCCGCAGTTCGACCAGGCCGAGCGCGGCGAGGTCGCAGTGGCG
Source organism: Pseudomonadota bacterium (assembly GCA_043805375.1). Taxonomy (GTDB): domain Bacteria; phylum Pseudomonadota; class Gammaproteobacteria; order Burkholderiales; family SG8-39; genus 2-12-FULL-64-23. Next base: position 19,093 of record JAZDIA010000110.1, on the reverse strand, counting down.
TTCTTCGGCAACGCGCACCGCGCGCGCCACCGTTTCGTGCGCATCGCGAAACGGCAGGCCTTTTTTCACCAGATAATCAGCGAGGTCGGTCGCAGTCGAATAGCCTTCTTGCGCCGCCGCGCGCATCGCGCCCGCGTCGACTTCGATGCCGGCGACCATGTCGGTGAAGATCGCCAGCGTGTCGGCGAGGGTGTCGACGCTGTCGAACAGCGGTTCCTTGTCCTCCTGGTTGTCCTTGTTGTAAGCGAGCGGCTGCGCTTTCATCAGCATCAGCAGCGCCATCAGATCGCCGACGACGCGGCCGGTCTTGCCGCGCGCGAGTTCGGGCACGTCCGGGTTTTTCTTCTGCGGCATGATGGAGGATCCGGTGCAGAAGCGGTCGGGCAGGCGGATGAAGCGAAAACGCGGGCTCATCCACAGTACCATTTCCTCCGACAGCCGCGAGATGTGGGTCATGATGAGCGCGGCCGAGGCGCAGAACTCGATGGCGAAGTCGCGATCCGACACCGCATCGAGCGAGTTGGCGCAGACGCCGTCGAAGCCCAGGTCTTTCGCCACCATGTCGCGATCGATCGGGTAGGACGTTCCGGCGAGCGCGGCTGCGCCGAGCGGCAGGCGGTTCACGCGCTTGCGGCAGTCGGCGAGTCGCTCGCGGTCGCGCGCGAACATCTCGAAATAGGCCATGAGGTGGTGGCCGAAGGTCACCGGCTGCGCCACCTGCAGGTGGGTGAAGCCGGGCATCACCGTGCCTGCGTGGCGCTCGGCCAGATCGAGCAGGCTCGCCTGCAACGCGGCGAGCTGAGCGACCAGCGCGTCGATCGCGTCGCGCAGCCACAGGCGCACGTCGGTCGCCACCTGGTCGTTGCGCGAGCGCGCCGTGTGCAGGCGCTTGCCGGCATCACCCACGAGAGCGGTCAGGCGGCTCTCGAGGTTGAGGTGCACATCCTCGTTTGCGAGCGACCACTTGAATTTGCCGCTGCGCACTTCCGCGAGGATTGTGCGCATGCCCGATTCGATCGCGGCCAGTTCGCGTTTGGAGATCACCGCGCATGCGGCGAGCATGCGTGCGTGGGCGAGGGAGCCGCGGATATCGTGTTCGGCCAGGCGTTTGTCGAAAGCTACCGAGGCGGTATAGCGTTGCACGCGTTCGCTCACCGGCTCGGCAAAGCGGCCCGACCAGGTGGCGCGAGGCCGCGGTTTCTTGTTCGTGTTCTTGCTCATTGCGTCGAATGCGGTCAGAATCGAAAAAACAGGCGTTTTTGCGCCTGCGTGTACACTATTTGACTTTGGCTTTCAATACTTTATCCATGCCAAGTATAGATCAAAACGCGCCTTTCGACTCCCTGCCGGATTTCCGCAACCTGGGTGTTGCGGCGCGCATTCTGCCGCCCTATCGGAGGCAGGAGTGAACGAAGCCCTGCGAGTGGTGCTGGTCGACGATGAAGCCCCGGCGCGCTCGCGCCTGAAGGAGTTGATCGCCGAGGTCGCGGCGCTTGCGCCGGCGAAGGTGGTGGGAGAAGCCGCCAACGGGCGCGAGGCGCTTGATCTGCTCGCGTCCGTAGCGGTGGATCTGGCGCTGGTGGACATCCGCATGCCGCAGATGAGCGGCATCGAGTTTGCGCGCCATGCACTCGCGCTGGAGTCGCCGCCCGCGATCATTTTCGTCACCGCATACGACGAGTACGCGATCAAGGCGTTCGAGTTGCGCGCGCTCGACTACCTGTTGAAACCGGTCCGCCGTGAGCGGCTCCTGGCCGCGCTCGAGCGCGCGCGCGCCCTGGGTGCACCGGCGCGCGACGCGTTGCGCGGGCTGGAGAGAGAGCCGCGCCGGCATCTTGCCGTGTCCGAGCGCGGGCGCATCCGGCTGGTGCCGGTCGCCGACATCCTCTATCTGCGGGCGGAGTTGAAGTACGTCACCATCCGCACTGCGGAGCGCGAGTACCTGCTGGAGGAATCGCTCACCCACCTGGAGCAGGAATTTGCCGCGGCCTTCGTGCGCGTGCATCGCAATTGTCTGGTGGCGAAATCGCGCATACGCGGCTTCGACAAGTCGCAGGTGCCGGACGGCGAGCAGAACTGGGTGGTGGTGCTCGATGGGTGCGCAGAGCAGCTTCCCGTGAGCCGGCGCCAATGGCCCATAGTCAAGGAGCTTGCCACGGGCTAAAGAGCGCGGCAAGGCGTGCTAAAATCCAAGGCGTCGGCACCAGGCGTGCGGCCCTAGCAAGAATCCAGTCTTGAGTCATCCTGATCGTATTGTCATCGCCACGCGCCAGAGCCGCCTCGCCGTGTGGCAGGCCGAGCATGTGCGCGACCGGCTGCGCGGACTATATTCCCGTTGCCGGGTCGAACTCCTCGCCCTGTCCACGCGCGGGGACGAAATCCTGGACACTTCGCTCGCCAAAATCGGCGGCAAGGGCCTGTTCGTGAAAGAACTGGAACTGGCGCTGGCCGAGGGCCGCGCCGATCTGGCCGTGCACTCGGCCAAGGACGTGCCGATGGAATTGCCCGCGGGCTTCGCCCTGGGGGCGATCATGGAGCGCGAGGATCCGCGCGACGCCTTCGTTTCCAACAAATTCGACGCCCTGGATGCCTTGCCCGCGGGCGCCGTGGTCGGCACTTCCAGCCTGCGGCGCGAGGCACAACTGCGCAGTCGCTATCCGCAGCTTCTGGTGGCAAGCCTGCGCGGCAACCTCGACACCCGGCTTTCGAAACTGGACCGCGGCGATCACGACGCCATCATCCTCGCCGCTGCCGGCCTGAAGCGGCTGGGCTTGGGCGCGCGCATCCGCTCGGTGCTGACCATCGAGCAAAGCCTGCCCGCGGCAGGGCAGGGCGCGCTCGCGATCGAATATCGCGCCGAGCGCGGAGACATCGCCGCCAGCCTTGCCGCGCTCAACCACCGCGCGACCGAACTTGCCGTGCGCGCCGAGCGCGCGGTAAGCCGGGCGCTCGGCGGCAGTTGCCAGCTCCCGCTTGCAGCTTATGCCAGCGTTACCGGCGCGACCCTGGAGTTGCGTGGCCTGGTGGCGAATCCGGACGGCAAGAGCATGGTGAAGGCCGAGGTTTCCGGTCCATCCGGATCGCCCGAGGAACTGGGCGCGCGTCTCGCCGGCGAATTGCGCGCGCAAGGCGCGGACCGCATTCTCGCCGCGCTCCTATGAGCCCGTCCGCCCTCGCGGGGCGCCGTGTCGTGGTGACGCGGCCCGCCGGCCAGACCGGGCACATGGCCGCGCTCATAGGTGCTGCCGGCGGCGAGCCGGTGCTGTTCCCGGCGCTCGAGATTCTCGATACAGAGGACTTGCAGCCGGTGCTCGCGTTGATCGACCGGCTGGACGCGTTCGATCTGGCCATTTTCATAAGCGCCAACGCGGTGAACAAGGCGCTGGCCCTGGTGCAGGCCCGGCGCACCTGGCCAGCCGGGCTGCGCGTCGCCACCGTCGGCCGCGGCAGCGAGCGCGAGCTGCAGCGCCGCGGCTTTACCGCGGTGATCGCACCGAGTGAGCGTTTCGACAGCGAAGGCCTGCTCGGTCTGCCCGAACTGAAGGATGTGCAAGGCAAGCGCATAGTGATTTTTCGCGGTGACGGTGGGCGAGAATTGTTGGGCGACACGCTGGCCGCGCGCGGCGCCGTGGTCGAATACGCCGAATGCTACCGCCGTGGCAGGCCGCAAGCCGATATTGCGCCGCTGCTCGCGCTCGCGGCGCGGCACGAACTCGATGCGTTCACCGTGACCTCAAGCGAGGGGCTGGCCAATCTCTATGACATCCTGGGTGCAGCCGGACGGAAGTGTTTGACGAAAACGCCGTTGTTCGCCCCGCACGAGCGCATCGCCGCCACGGCGCGCGCCCTGGGCGTGCAAACCGTAGTGCTGACCGGTCCGGGCGAAGAAGGCCTGGTCGCAGGGTTGGTCGCTTTTTTTGTTAAAGTGTGAAACTCGCGTTCCCCGCCCGACGCCCATGAGCGAAAGCAATACCGACACCACCCCGCCCGCCGCGGAGCCCGCACCGGTTGTGCAGCAGCCGGAGGAATCCAGCGGCCGCAGCGAGCGCGAGCCGTCGGCGAGCGCGTGGCGCATGCCGGTGGCGCTCGCGCTCGCCGGCGCGATTGTGGTGGTGTGCTGGCAGTGGTACGACACGCGCAGCCAGATCGGCGCCGTCCGCGAGGAGCTGGGCCAGCGCCTGCGCGCAAGCGACAGCGCGACTGGCGAGAGCCTGCTATTGGCGAAGCAGGCGCAGGAGTCGGTGCGCGAGGCGCAGGTCAATCTCAGCGTGCTCGAGAACAAGATCGCCGAGTCGCAGAGCCAGCAACTGGCGCTGGAGGCCTTGTACCAGGAGCTGTCGCGCAGTCGCGACGAATGGGCGCTGGCCGAGATCGAGCAGATCCTCACGGTAGCGTCGCAGCAGCTGCAGCTCGCCGGGAATGTGCAAGCGGCGTTGCTGGCGCTGCAGACCGCGGAGGGGCGCCTGGCGCGCTCGGACCGGCCGCAGTTCATCCCACTGCGGCGCGTGCTCAATCGCGACATCGAGCGCCTGAAAGCGGCGCCTTATGTGGATATTACGGGCATGGCGCTGCGCCTGGACAACCTGATGGCGAGCGTCGATGCCCTGCCGCTGCAATTTGACCAACGCGCGCAAACCTCGCCCAGGGCCGCCGGAGCAACGGGGACGAACCGTATTTGGGAACGCGTGCTGACCGAGGTGTGGGACGAAATGAAGCAACTGGTGCGTATCCGCAATATGGACCAGCCCGATGCGGCGCTGCTTGCACCGGCGCAGGCCTACTTTCTGCGCGAAAATCTGCAGTTGCGCCTGCTCAACGCGCGGCAGGCGCTGCTGGCGCGCGACCGGGCGCGCTTTCGCACCGACCTGGAGACGGTCAGGAACTGGATGACGCGCTACTACGACACGCGCGCCAAATCCACGGCCATTGCGCTGGCGAGTCTGAAACAGCTTTCGGCGAGCAGCATTAACGTCGAGCTGCCCACCATCGCCGACAGCCTGGCAGCGGTGCGCAATTTCAAGGTATCCCGCGAACAGGCCGTGCGATGAGCGCGGCGGGCGGGATCTAAAGTGCGCGGGTTGATGTGGGTGCTGGCGGTGTTTGCCCTGGCAGTGGGCGTGTCGCTCGCCGCGCATCTCAATGACGGTTATGCCATCTTTGTCTTCCCGCCTTACCGCGTCGAGCTTTCGCTCAATTTTGCCATTTTGCTCGGGCTTGCCGGCTTTACGCTCGGCTATGTGCTGTTGCGTCTGGTCACGCACACGTTGCGCCTGCCGCTGCACGTGCGCGCGTTCCGCGCGCGCCGCCGCGGCGAGAAAGGGCGCTCGGCGATGCTCGCCGCGCTGCAGGCCTTGTTCGACGGGCGCTACGCCCGCGCCGAGAAGTCGGCAGGCGAAGCCTACGCGCTCGGCGAGGCGCCGGCCCTGAGCGCGCTGATCGCGGCGCGAGCAGCAAGCGAAATGCGCGAGCTCGAGCGGCGCGACCAGTGGCTCGCGCGCGCCGAGAGCCACGATGCCGACACGCGCCAGGCCCGGCTTGCGGTGCAGGCAAGCCTGCTGCTCGACGATCGCCGCTACGACGATGCGCTCGACGTCCTGCGCGAGTTGTCCGCGAGCGGGGGGAAGCGCATCGCCACCCAGCGCATGCTGATGAAAGCCCACCAGCGACTGGGGCATTGGGACGAGGTGCGGCGCCTCGCCACGGCCCTGTGCAAGCGCGGCGCGCTGGCGGAGGTGGTAGCGACGCAACTGCGGCTCACCGGCCAGATCGAGGCGCTGCGCCAGCAGGCGCTGGACGCGACCGGCCTTGCCGCCTGCTGGCAGCGTACCGAAGACAAGCTCGATGCGCGCGTTGCGCGCACCGCGGCACAGTTGTTCATTGCGCTCGGGGACTGCCGCCGGGCGCACGAGATCGTCGAGGCGGCGCTGCAGGCGGAGTGGAACGGTGAGCTGATATTGCTTTATGCCGAGTGCCTGGGCGCCGATGTCCTGGCGCAGATCGAGCGCGCGGAGAAGTGGCTGAAGTCGCGGCCGCGCGACCGCGCGCTGCTGCTGACGCTGGGGCGCCTGTGCCTCGCGCAGGAGCTATGGGGCAAGGCGCAGAGCTACCTCGAGGCGAGCCTGTCCGAGGAACCCAGCCGCAGCGCGCACGTTGCGCTGGCGCAGCTTTTCGACCGCATCGGCAAGCCCGAGGATGCCAACCGGCATTACCGCGCCAGCGCCGATGCGAAGCTGCCGCAATAGCATCGTTCGCAACGCACGCGAAAGGAATTTCCCATGATCGCCGTCATTTTCGAAGTGACTCCGGCGCCCGGGCGCAAGCAGGAATACCTGGACCTCGCGGCAGCGCTGCGGCCGGAGCTGGAGAAACAGGATGGTTTCATTTAGTCTTTGACGGCGGAAGAAGTCATCGCTTACGGATATGCGTAAACAAACGCGGATTCTATCAGCACGGAACAGAGGCTAGCTGCTCCCGTTCGCGCGAGACCATCGGGTGCGCCGTGAAGCGGCGGCTTATTGTTTATTTACGGGTATGGCGCGGTGGCCGATGTCGCGGCGAAACTGCATGCCGTCGAAATGTATGCCTTCGGTGGCCTGATAGGCGCGGTGCTGCGCCATTTTGACGCTGTCGCCGAGCGCGGTGACGCACAGCACCCGGCCGCCGTTCACGATCACCTTGTCGCCTTCCAGCGCCGTGCCGGCATGGAACACCATGCAGTCCTCGCTGCGTTCTGTGTGTCTGACGAGTCCGCTGATGACGGCACCTTTTTTCGGTGTGTCCGGATAGTTGGCGGCGGCGAGCACGACGCCCAGGGCCGTGCGCCGGTCCCAGTCGGTCTCGGCCTGATCGAGGGTTCCCGCGCAGGCGAGTTCGAACAGTTCGAACAAGTCCGATCTCAGGCGCAGCATGATCGGCTGGGTTTCCGGATCGCCCATGCGGCAGTTGAATTCCAGCGTCTTTGCATTACCGTCCCGGTCTATCATCAGACCGGCGTAAAGAAAGCCGCTATAGGGGATGCCGTCCCTCGCCATGCCCTGGATCGCAGGCAGGATGATCTCGTGCATCACCTGCGCGTGCAGTTCAGGCGTTACCACCGGCGCGGGCGAGTAGGCGCCCATGCCGCCGGTGTTCGGGCCGGTATCGCCATCGTGCAGGCGCTTGTGATCCTGGCTGGTGGCGAGGGCGAGCACGTGCTCGCCATCGCTCATGACGATGAAGCTCGCTTCTTCGCCGGCAAGATACTCCTCGATCACCACGCGCGCTCCGGCGTCACCCATCCTGTTGTCCAGCAGCATCATGTCCACCGCGTCATGCGCTTCGCCTGCCGTCATCGCCACCACCACGCCCTTGCCCGCGGCGAGGCCGTCGGCCTTGATCACGATCGGGGCGCCACGCGCATCGATATGGGGGTGCGCCTGGCGCGCGTCGCCGAAGGTGGCAAAGGCGGCGCTGGGGATGTGATGCCGTTGCATGAAGCGCTTGGCGAAATCCTTGGAGCTTTCCAGTTGCGCCGCGGCACGGGTCGGACCGAAGATTTTCAGGCCGCGCGCGCGAAACAGGTCGACCACGCCCGCGGCAAGGGGCGCTTCGGGGCCGACTACGGTGAGGTGAACGGAATTTTCCCGCGCGAACTCGGCCAGTTCGACGATGTCGTTGAGGGGAATGTTCTCCACGCCGGGCTCGAGCGCCGTGCCGGCGTTGCCCGGCGCGACATAGACTTTTTGTACGCGCGCGCCCTGCGCCAGCTTCCACGCCAGGGCGTGCTCGCGGCCGCCCGAGCCGATCACCAGGAGCTTCACGTGTTGGGGCCTAGTGCCTGAAGTGGCGCATGCCGGTATAGACCATCACCAGCCCCAGTTCGTCGGCTGCAGCGACCACTTCCTCGTCGCGCATGCTGCCGCCGGGCTGGATGATGGCTTTGGCGCCGGCCTCGGCTATCACGTCCACGCCGTCGCGGAAGGGGAAGAACGCATCGGAGGCGACGACCGAGCCCGCCAGCGACAGGCCGGCGTTTTTCGCCTTGATCGCAGCGATGCGCGCGCTGTCGACGCGGCTCATCTGGCCCGCGCCCACGCCCAGGGTATGGCCGCTGCCGCAAAACACGATGGCGTTCGACTTGACGAACTTGGCCACGCGCCAGGCGAACAGGAGGTCGCGCAGTTCCCCGTCAGTGGGTTTTTTCCTGCTGGTCACGCGCAACTCGGCGGCCTGCACGTTCTTCGTGTCCGGGGTCTGCGCGAGCAGGCCGCCACCGACGCGCTTGAAGTCGTAGCGGTTGGCGCCCTCGGCCAGGGGGACGGCGAGCACGCGCACGTTGGTCTTGGATTCAAGTGCCTTTTTCGCAGCCGCATCGTATGCGGGTGCAATCACCACTTCGACGAACTGTTTGGCCACGGCTTCGGCGGTGGGCGCATCGACCGGCCGGTTGAAGGCGATGATGCCGCCGAAGGCCGAGGTGGGATCGGTCTGGAACGCGCGCTGGTAGGCTTCGAGCACGGTGTTGCCGATGGCGACGCCGCAGGGATTGGCATGCTTGACGATGACGCAGGCGGGTTCGGAAAAAGTTTTCACGCATTCCCAGGCGGCGTCGGCATCGCCGACGTTGTTGTAGGAAAGCTCCTTGCCCTGCAGTTGGACGTAGCTGGCGAGGCTCCCCGCGGCCGGCTCGATGTCGCGATAGAAAGCCGCGCTCTGGTGCGGGTTCTCGCCGTAGCGCATGTCCTGCACCTTGGCGAATTGCAGCGTCAGCCGCTCCGGATATTGCCGGCTCTTCAGCCCGGGATCGAGGCCGGTCAGATAATTGCTGATCGCGCCGTCGTAGGCCGCGGTATGGGTGAACACCTTTTTCGCCAGCGCAAAGCGCGTGGCGGCGCTGACCTTGCCGCCGTTGGCGCGCAGTTCATCCAGCAGGGACTGGTAGTCCGCGGGATCGACCACCACGGCGACGCCGGTGTGATTCTTGGCCGCCGAGCGCAGCATGGTGGGGCCGCCGATGTCGATGTTCTCGATCGCCTCCGCAAGGGCGCAGCCGGGTATGGCTATGGTCTGGGTGAAGGGGTAGAGATTCACCACCACCAGATCGATCGGCTCGATGCCCGCATCCTTGATCGCCGCCATGTGCTCGGGCACGTCGCGTCTTGCCAGCAATCCGCCGTGGATCATCGGGTGCAGCGTTTTCAGGCGTCCGTCGAGCATTTCCGGATACCCGGTGTACTCGGCCACTTCGGTGACGGCAATGCCGTTTTGCGCGAGCAGCTTGGCCGTGCCGCCGGTGGAGAGGATGGAGACTTTCATCTGCGCGAGCGCGCGCGCCAGTTCCAGCACTCCGGTCTTGTCGGAAACGCTGATCAAGGCTTGCTTGACGAGGATGCTCATGGTTGCGGGGTGCCTTTGTCGTGGACGGGAAAAGAGCGAGGAGCGAGGGGCGAAAGCCAAGCAGCGTCGCGGCTGTTGCCGTTCACCCCTCTTCGCGCCTCATACCTTGATTTTCATCTGCTCGATTTTCTTGCGCAGGGTATTGCGGTTGATGCCCAGCCACTTGGCCGCCGTCGTCTGGTTGCCCTCGGCGTAATGGAGCACCACCTCGATCATGGGCTTCTCGACGTTCTTCAACACCATCTCATAGACTGTGCGTGGACGCTCGCCATCCAGATCCTTGAAATACTTTTCCAGGGACTTGCGTACACATTCGGCGATTTCACTGGCGCGCGGCGTCATGCTGCCAACTCCTCCTCATAGCGCAGGTTTTCATATTGTTGCGCCAGTTGATCGAAAAACCGGTTCGCGGCCGCCAATTGCTCTTTGATGCCCTGCAACTGGTTCATCGCGTGGCGGAAACCGGCCGATCCGGCCAGTCCCTTGGTGTACCAGGAAATGTGCTTGCGCGCGATCTTGACCCCGGTATCGGCGCCATAGAACGCGTACAGTTCGTGCAGATGCGCGATCAGCACCTGCTGGATCTCGCTTACCAGCGGCGGCGGCAGGTGTGCCCCGGTGTTGAGGTAGTACTCGATCTCGCGGAAGATCCAAGGCCGGCCCTGCGCCGCGCGGCCGATCATGATGCCGTCGGCTTTGGTGTAGTCGAGCACGTACCTGGCTTTTTCCGGCGTGGTTATGTCGCCGTTGGCGATGACCGGCAGACGCGTGGCGCTTTTGACTTCGGCGATGGTGTCGTATTCGGCACGGCCGGTGTAGCCGCAGGCGCGCGTGCGTCCGTGGATCGAGAGCAACTGAATGCCGGCGTCCGCGGCGATGCGCGCGATCGTGAGGGCGTTCTTGTGGTTCTGGTCCCAGCCGGTGCGGAATTTGAGCGTCACCGGCGCGTCGACCGCCCCGACCACGGCGCGCAGAATGCGCCCGACCAGCAGTTCGTCCTTCAGCAGCGCCGAACCGGCCATGACGTTGCATACTTTCTTTGCCGGACAACCCATGTTGATGTCGATGATCTGCGCGCCCTCTCCGACGTTGTAGCGCGCGGCTTCGGCCATCATGTCCGGGTCGGCGCCGGCGATCTGCACCGAAACCGGAGCGCCCTCACCTTGGTGATTGGCGCGGCGCCGGGTCTTTTCGCTGCCCCAGAGGAGGGAGTTGGAGGCCACCATCTCGGACACCGCCATCGCGGCGCCGAACTTTTTGCACAGTTGGCGGAACGGGCGGTCCGAAACCCCGGCCATCGGCGCAACGAATAGATTGTTGCGCAGCACGTGAGGTCCGATTCTCATTTCGTTCGAAAGGGTTTTTTCGCAGAAGGCGAACGAATTCTATACCCAATCGGGACTGAAGAAAAATCGATTTGGTCACACTTTGAAGGTATTTTAACTTGCCCTGCGCTTTGTCTAAGGTGGGCGGAACAAGGGGGCTAGGCCCTAGTAAATCCCCCAAATTGGAGGAAGCTCTGATTTCGTCGCGGACTTGATCAGAGCTTCCCTATGGCAACGCGCGTGCGCCGTAAATCATGCGCCGCGCCCACCGGGCCGCCGCCGGCAATCAGTATGTCTACGGCTTCAGCCATTGCCCACCAGGGCTTCGATCGCGGCGACGCTCTTCGGCGTCGCGGCGGTAATGATTTCGCAGCCGGCTTCGGTCACGAGCGCATCGTCCTCGATGCGGATACCTATGTTCCAGTAGGCCTCGGGCACGCCTTCCCCCGGACGGATGTAGCAGCCGGGCTCGACCGTGAGCGTCATGCCCTCCTTGAGCGGCCGCCACTTGCCATCGAGCTTGTAGTCGCCGGCGTCGTGCACGTCCAACCCGAGCCAATGGCCGGTGCGGTGCATGTAGAAGCGCTTGTAATCGCCCGTTTCGATCACCTGGTCCAGGCTGCCCCGGCACAGGCCGAAATCGATCATGCCCCGCGCCAGCACGCGCACCGCGGCCTCGTGCGGCGCGTCCCAGAGGGCGCCGGGTCTGATCGTCTCGATCGCGGCGGCTTGCGCGGCGAGCACCAGTTCGTATGCGTCTTTTTGCGCGCCGCCAAATTTTCCGCTCACCGGAAAGGTGCGGGTGATGTCGGAGGCATAGCCGTCAAGCTCGCAGCCGGCATCAATCAAGACCAGCGCGCCGGCCTCGAGCCGCGCGTTGTTGTCGCTGTAGTGCAGCACGCAAGCGTTAGCGCCGCCGGCGACGATGGGCCAGTAGGCGGGGGACTGGGCGCCGTGGAGGCGGAACTCGTACAGCAGCTCGGCCTCGATTTCGTATTCCATCCTGCCGGGCTTGGTGGCGCGCATGGCGCGCTCGTGCGCCTTGGCTGAAATCCCTGCGGCGCGGCGCATGAGCGCGAGTTCGTGCCCGTCCTTGACGAGGCGCATTTCATCGAGCGCGGCGCGCACATCGTGGATGCGCTGCGGCGCGCTGATGCCGGTGCGGTTCTGCGCGCGCACCTGATTCAGCCAACCCATAATGCGCGCATCCCAGCCGGAGTCCATTCCCGGAGCGTAATGGAGCGTCGGCTGGTTGGCCATCAGCGCGGGCAGCTTTTGGTCGAGTTCGCCGATGGGATAGGCGGCGTCGACGCCGAAGGCTTCCCTGGCGGCGTCCGGGCCAAAGCGGAACCCGTCCCAGGTTTCGCGCTCCAGGTTTTTCTCGCGACAAAAAAGCAGGCTTTGCGGCTCCGCCCCGGCGACGAGCACCAGCACCGCCTCCGGTTCGGAGAAGCCGCTGAGGTAATAGAAATAGCTGTCGAAACGGTAGAGGTACGCGCTGTCACGGTTACGCGCGCGTTCGCCCGCGGTGGGCACGATGGCGATGCCGCATTGCATCTGCGCGAGCAAGTCGGCGCGGCGTTTGGCGTAAGCTTTGATGTCGGTCATCAAGGACGGCTGGAGGATGGTCCCGGGTTGAGTCAATTGTACAGTCTCAATCACGGCGCTGTTGGCGGCACGCGGACGGCCGCGCTTCAAGCGCCGCCGCGCAGCTCCGCATCCAGGGCCTGCAGGCGCTCGACCGTGCCGATGTCGTGCCAGCGACCAGGGTAATGCTCGCCCGATACCCGGTTCGCCGCCATCGCCTTGCGCAGCAGCGGCGCCAGTGGAACCTTGCCCTTGGGCGGGATGCCGCCGAACAGGCACGGCGCATACACCCCTATACCGCTGAAGGTGAGCAGGCTCTTGCCGGTTTCGCGCACCTGCCCGGCCTCCAGAGCGAAGTCCCCGCGCGGATGCTGCGGCGGATTATCCACCAGCACCAAATGGGCGAGCTTGTCCCGCAGATCCAGGCCGGCGAGCGCCGCGAAATCGTAATCGCTGTAGATGTCGGAGTTGATCACCAGGAATGGCTCTGCACCGAGCAAAGGCAAGGCGAGAGCGATCCCGCCCGCGGTCTCTAGCGCTTCTTGTTCGGGCGAGTAGCGGATGGAAAGACCGAAGAGCGAGCCGTCGCCTAGCGCGGCTTCGATCATATGCCCGAGATGGGCGTGATTGATGACGGCTTCGGTGAAACCGGCCCGGGCCAGTTTCTCCAACTGCCAGGCGATCAGCGGCTTGCCGCCCGCGGCAAGCAGCGACTTGGGCCTGGTGTCGGTGAGCGGGCGCATTCTCACGCCGCGCCCGGCGGCGAGGATCATCGCTTTCATCGGCCGCCATGCTCTGATGGTTGGTTCTCGATCTCGTCGAACAGATGCGCGAGCGGGGCGAGCGCATTGTAGCGCGCAGCGACCGCGCGTATGTAGCCGAGGAAGCGCGGCGCGTCCTCGATGTAGCCGGATTTGTTGTCGCGGTGCTTGATGCGCGAAAAAATACCGAGCACTTTCAAATGGCGCTGCAGGCCCATCCATTCCAAGTCGCGGTAGAAATCGCCAAAGTCAGAACCGACCGGGAGCCCGGCGCGGCGTGCCTTTTCCCAGTAGCGCACGATCCAGTCGCGCGCGCGCTCCTCTTCCCAGCTGATGAACGCGTCGCGCACCAGCGACGCCAGGTCGTAGCTGACCGGTCCGTACACAGCGTCCTGGAAATCGAGGATGCCGGGGTTGGGCACGGAGAGCATGAGGTTGCGCGGCATGTAATCGCGATGCACGTATACCGTTGGCTGCGCCAGATTGCTCGCCAGAATCATGGCGAACATGCGCTCCAGCAGTTCACGCTGCTGCGGCGCGAGGACCAAGCCCAAGTGCCGCGCCAGATACCAATCGGGAAACAGATCGAGTTCGCGCCGCAGCAAGGCGACGTCATACGGCGGGAGCACACCCGACCGGCTGGCGAGCTGCCAGTTTACGAGCGCTTCGACCGCGTCGCCAAACAGGACGTCCGCGCAGGCGTTGTCCTGCTGTAATGCGGAGAGATAGGTGGTGGTGCCCAGATCGGTGAGCAGCAGAAAGCCCTGCGCGAGGTCCTGCGCCAAGACCGCGGGCGCGTTGAGACCGGCGTGGCGCAGCAGTTCCGCAACCTGGATGAAAGGCCGGCAGTCCTCATGTTGCGGCGGCGCGTCCATGACAATGCGGCTCTCGCCGCGGTCGGCAAAACGGATGCGGAAATAGCGGCGGAAGCTGGCATCGGCCGAAGCCGGCTCAAGCCGCCATTGTTCCGCGGGAAACAGGCGGTTGAGCCATGTCTGCAACGCCAGCGTCCGCTCGAAAGATGTCCGCGCCAAGATGCTTTTCGATTGCCATTAATGCAAAAGTGTGCGATTTTAGCATCCCCAAATATCCCCTTCCTTTAATCCACCGTGAAACCCTCGATGCGCCAGTTTGCGTCCGCTTTGGTCCTACTTTCTTGCGCGATGCTGGCCGAGGGGCAGGAGCCCCGCCTCAGGCCGCCTGTGGGCAGGCCGGCCGAGGCAGGCGCGCCGGTCACGATCAGCGCCGACCGGATGGAGGGCTACACCAATCGGGAGACCGGCGCCAGCGGCAATGCCGAATTTCGCCAGGGCGACGTCAGCGTCCATGCCGAGCGCTTGCTTTACCTCTATGCCAGCGATGAGGTACAGGCGAGCGGCGGCGTGCGCCTCGCGCGCGGCGATGACCGCATGAACGGCACCGGGCTGCGCCTGCGCATGCACGACAACGTCGGCCAGCTCGACCAGGCCGACTATGAGTTTTCCCTGCGCAGCCGCGCCGGCTATGCGCCGGTGCGCGCGCGCGGCACGGCCGCGGTAATAAAGATCGAAGCCAAGGACAAGTATCACCTGGAGAACGCCACTTTCACCACCTGCAAGCCGGGCAACGACGACTGGTACTTGCAGGTCGGAGAGCTCGACCTGGACATGACGCGCGATCTGGGCGTGGCGCGCAGGGGCAAGCTGGTGTTCAAGGACACGCCCATCGTCTACCTGCCCTGGGTGGATTTTCCGCTGCACAACCGGCGCAAGTCCGGCTTTCTGCCGCCCAGCATAGGCAGCAGCGGCAAGAGCGGAGTGGAAATCAGCACGCCGTTCTACCTGAACCTCGCGCCCAACCGCGATCTCACCATCGCGCCGCGCGAACTGTCCAAGCGCGGGCTGCAACTGACCGCGCAGTTCCGCTATCTCGATCACAGCTACGACGGCGACGCCCGGTTCGAGGAAATGTCCAACGACCGGGTGCGGAACATGAGCCGCTATGCCGTCGCCGCCCAGCACAATCAGAGATTCAGCAGCAACTTGACCGGTTACCTCAACCTCAACAAGGTTTCCGACGACAACTATTTCCGCGACCTGTCCAGCCGCATCAACATCACCTCGCAGACCACGCTGCCGCGCGACGGCATGCTGACCTACGACGGCGGCTGGTGGGTCGCGACCGCACGCGCGCAGCGCTTCCAGACCCTGCAGGACCCGGCCAACCCGGTGATCGAACCTTATGGCCGCATGCCGCAGTTCACACTGAATGCGACACGCCAGTACGTCGGCGGCGTGGACCTGGGGCTGACGAGCGAGTTCGTAAAGTTCTATCACCCCACCAATGTCGTCGGCAGCCGCCTTACCTTGTACCCCAGCGCCAGTCTGCCGCTGATCATGCCGGGCGCCTATCTCGTGCCTAAACTGGGTTTGCACTCCACCAACTACGGCCTGGAACGCAACCCGATCGGCACCCCCGACACGATCCAACGGGCGCTGCCCATTGCCAGTCTGGACGGCGGCCTGACCTTAGAGCGCGACTTGGCGTTTCTGGGGGAGAATTTCCGCCAGACCCTGGAACCCCGCCTTTATTACCTGTATGTGCCTTGGCGCGACCAGAGCAAGATTCCGCTGTTCGATACTGGCGTGGCCGACTTGAACTATGCACAGATTTTTTCCGAGAATCTGTTCAACGGTGGCGACCGCATCGCCGATGCCAACCAGCTGACTATTGCCGCGACCGCACGGATACTGTCGCCGTCGAGCGGCCAGGAGGTGCTCAAGGTCACAGTCGGTCAGCGCCACTATTTCCAGAATCAGCAGGTGGCGCTGACCGACGTTACTCCGACCCGCACCGACAAAACCTCGGATTTTCTGGCCGCGCTGAGCGGGCGCATTTCCCGCAATTGGACCCTGGATAGCGCGCTGCAGTACGACCCGCATCGGAATTTTTTCGAACGCCTGGGAGCGGGCGTCCGTTACCAGCCCGAGACCGCCAAGGCGCTCAACCTCGGCTATCGCTTTACCCGTGATTCGCTCAATCAAGTTGACGTGTCGGCGCAGTGGCCGCTCGGCGGCGGCTGGCATGGCGTAGGTCGTTACAATTACTCCATGCGGGACAACCGGCTGGTCGAAAGTCTGGGCGGTTTCGAATATAACGGTGGCTGCTGGATCGGCCGGGTCGTGTTGCAGCGCTTCGCCGCAGCCACCGGGAACTTCACCAGTGCAGTGTTCGTGCAGTTGGAATTGAACGGATTTTCGCGCCTAGGGTCGAATCCGCTGGAGACGCTGAAGCGCAACATCCCCGGCTACGACCGTCTCAACCAGACCCGCCCAGATTCGCTACCGTTCGATTTTTACGAGTAATCTCCAGTGTCCTGTCCCGAAAATATCCTGCGAAAGGCCGCCAGTCCGGAGGCGCTTGCGTGGCTCGCTAGCGCCGCGCTGGCGTTCAGCGCCGGCAACCTCCTGGCGCAAACAGCCGCGCCGAGTGCCGTGGTGCTGGTGGACCGTATCGTCGCCGTGGTCAATAGCGAGGTGATCACCAGCCGTGAGGTTGCCGAGCGGGTGAAGGCGGTGACGGAGCAACTGAGCCGGCAGGGCACGCCGCTGCCTCCGTCCGATGTGCTGCAAAAGCAGGTGCTGGAGCGCATGATCGTAGACCGGCTGCAAATCCAGTTGGCCAAGGAGACGGCGCTGCGCGTGGACGATTTGCAACTGGACCGTACGGTCGCGCGCGTTGCCGAGAGCAACAAGGTGTCGCTGACGGAATTCCGCCGCGCCCTGGAGCGCGATGGAATCCAGTTCGACAAATTTCGCGAGGAAATCCGCAACGAGATCCTGCTGTCGCGCTTGCGCGAACGCGAGGTGGACAACCGCATCGTCGTCAGCGACAACGAGATCGACTATTTCCTCAGCCAGCAGGGCGCGTCGCAAACTTCCGCAAACGAGTACGACCTGGCTCACATTCTGCTGCGGCTGCCGGAGCAGGCGAGCCCGGAGCAGGTTGAGAAGCAGCGCGCCCGCGCCGAGGAGGTGCTGCTGCAACTGAGCAAGGGCGCGGATTTTGCCGAGCTGGCCGTCGGCTTTTCCGATGCGCCGGACGCCCTGCAGGGCGGGGCCATGGGCTGGCGCGCGCGCGACCGGCTGCCGGAGATGTTTGCCCGGGTGCTGGAGGGCATGAAGCCGGGCGAGGTGAGCGCCATCCTGCGCAGCCCGGCCGGCTTCCATGTGATCAAGCTCGTCGGCCGCCGCGGCGGCGGTGCGCCGGCGCTGGTCGAGCAGACCCATGCGCGGCACATACTGGTGAAAACCAGCGAAATCGTGTCCGAGACTGACGCCAAGCGCAAGCTCGCCAATTTGCGCGAACGCATTGCCAACGGCGCCGATTTCGGCGAACTGGCCAAGCTCAATTCCGACGATTCGTCCTCGATCAGGGGCGGCGACCTGGAATGGATTTATCCCGGCGACACGGTGCCCGAATTCGAGCGCGCCATGAACAGCCTCAAGACGGGCGAGCTGAGCGAGCCTTTCATAACGCCCTTCGGCTGGCATTTGATGCAGGTGCTGGAGCGGCGCGAGGCCGACGTGTCCGGCGAGCGCAAGCGGCAGGAGGCGCGCCTGGTCCTGCGCGAGCGCAAGGCCGATGAAGCCTATCAGGAATGGCTGCGCCAATTGCGCGACCGCGCCTTCGTGGAATATCGGCTGGACGAGCGCTGATGACCGTCGTTGCCGGGTTGCATGGCGGCGCCAGACGCAACCCGGAGAGGAGCGGCGTGAGGAGGGAGGAGAAAAAAGTGGCGCCTGTGCCCATCATCGCAGTCACCTCGGGTGAGCCCGCCGGTATTGGGCCGGACATTTGTCTTGCGCTGGCGCGCGCGCGCCTGCCTTGCCGCGCGGTAATTCTCGGCGACCGTGAACTGCTCGCCGCGCGCGCCGCCGATCTCGGCTTGGCCGTGCACTTGCGCGCGTTCGACCTCGCGCAGACGCCTGCGGCAGACGAGGTCGAAGTGTTGCATGTGCCGCTCGTCGCGCCAGTCACCACGGGCAGGCTGGCGCCGGTAAACAGCCCTTATGTGCTGATTTTGCTCGGGCGCGCCGTTGCCGGCTGCATTGACGGAAGTTTTGCGGCGATGGTGACTGCGCCGGTACATAAGGGCGCGATCAATGACGCCGGCATCCCCTTTACCGGGCATACTGAATACCTTGCCAGGCTGACCTCCACGCCGCGCGTGGTGATGATGCTTGTCGGCGGCGGGTTGCGCGTGGCCCTCGCTACCACTCACCTGGCGCTCGCCGACGTGGCCGGCGCGATCACGCGCGAAAGCCTGGAAGCGACGTTGCGGATTCTGCATCAGGCGCTGCGACGGCGTTTCGGCATAGATCTACCGCGCATCCTGGTCGCGGGGCTCAATCCGCACGGCGGCGAGAACGGTCACCTCGGGCGCGAAGAAATCGAAGTCATTTCCCCGGTGCTGGACAAGCTGCGCCATGTGGGCATGCGCCTAGAAGGACCGTTTCCGGCCGATACGCTGTTCACCTCGCCGGTGCTCGCGCGCGGCGACTGCGTGCTGGCGATGTACCACGATCAGGGTTTGCCGGTGCTCAAGTATGCGAGCTTCGGCAAGGGTGTCAACGTCACGCTTGGGCTGCCCATCGTGCGCACCTCGGTCGATCATGGCACGGCGCTCGAATTGGCCGGCACCGGCAAGGCCGACGCCGGCAGCCTGATTGCGGCGATTGAAATGGCGCTGGAGATGGCGCGCGCCCCTTGATTATGCGCGGCGACCAAAATCGCGCCCGTCGTTGTTGCAGAGTTGCGCTTGTTGGATAAGGGCAACGCCAAGCCCTTGTTGTTTTTATCCAGAACCGCGTTTTCCGTGCGGATGCGCTTCTTATCCGCACGGAAAACGCGGTTGGCGCGCGCGAGCGCGCAATGGCCGCTACGTCGGTATCGGTCGAAGTAGAGGGATATATCGAGCTGCAGTGATCGGATTTGCGCGGACGGCGGCCCGTCCGCGCGGATCGTCGATTGGACACGGATGAAAAGCACATCCGTGTCCAATCG
>JAZDIA010000109.1:0-3029 GCA_043805375.1 Pseudomonadota bacterium | reverse complement strand
TTCGGCGGCGGGTCGGCGAGCACGCGCGGGTGCTTGCGCGCCGCCTCCTCCATCAGCCGCATGGCACGCTCCGGATCATTCTTGTAAGCGACCTGCACCTGGATGGGCAGCCGAATCTGCCGGTTTGAATACGAATGGTTGAGCACCGTTGTGGTGATCAGCAGATCGTTTGGGATGATAGCCTCGCGCCCGTCGAGCGCGCGCACCACCACGTAGCGCGTGGTGATGGTTTTTACTTCGCCATAGAAGTTGTCCGCAGTGATCAAGTCGCCGATATGGATCGAACGGTCGAGCAGGATGATGAAACCGCTGACGTAGTTGCTGGCGATTTTCTGCAGGCCGAAACCCAGGCCCACGCCGATGGCCCCGCCGAACACCGACAACACGGTGACGTCGATGCCGACCAGCGGCAGGACCATGAGAACGGCAACCAGGATCAGCAGCGACCTGGCCAGGCGCGCAAACACCACGCGCAGGTTGGTGTGCAGCGAATCGGCCCGCATCAGCCGCGCCTCGATGGCGCCGGAGAGCCACAGCGCCGCAAGCAGGCTGATCACCACCCAGAACAATCCCTGCAACAGCAGCCACAAGGTGAGCTTCTGTTTGCCTAAATGGAAAGCGATCTCGTCGAGATAATCGATTACTTCCGGCAGCAGGCCGGAGACGTGCAGTACCAGTGCCCCCCACACCAGAACGGCGATGGTTCTCTCGAACGTGCGCACGATGCTGCCCCGCGCGAACACGTGGCGCAGCAAATAAAAGAAAATGCGCACCAGCAGGAGCGACGCGAGCAGCGGCACGAACAGCCGCAGCAGATCGACCTCGATCCAGCGTTTGAGCAGGCTGATGCTTACCATCAGCGGGATCAGCGCGACGGCCGGAAACAGGATGCGCCTCAGGCCGCCGACGCCGAACTTCCAGATGCCATCAGTCTCGACGCGGTCCAGGCGCAGCGCCCGACCCGCTGCCCAGGCAAGCGCGAAGCAGGCGAGCAGGATCGCGATCTGCCACGCGACCAGCGGGTCGTGCACATCGATCCACGCCTTTTCCAGCAGAGTGCTAAAGGGTTCTTTCATTGCTCGGCGTAGGGCAAAGCGTCGGCGAAGTGCCGTTTCCAGTTGGCGGCGTAGGCATCCGCGATATCAGGATTATGGCGCAGGATCAGCACATTCTCGGCGTTCTTGTATTGCGCGGCGTAGGTCCAATTGTAACTCCCGCTGATGACCGCCGCATCTGCCGTGCCGGCGTCGATGACCATCACCTTGTTGTGCGCGCTCTGGTAGCGCATCTCGAGCACCACCGGTATGCCCGCCTGGACCAGGTCGGGGATGCGGCTCGCCTCGCCGCTGAAGGTCTGCTCGCGGTCTGCCATGACTTGCACCTCCACGCCGCGCCTTTCGGCTGCGATCAATGCGTTCGCCAGCGCGCGGCTGGTAAAGCTGAAAGCCTGCACCAGAATCTGATGTCTTGCCTGACGAATACATTCGACGATCATGCCTTCTGCATTGTCCCAGGGCGTAAACGCCACCTGCACCGTGCCCTGCGCCGGCAACACCGGCGGCCTTTGCGCCACCGGCAAAACGTCTCGTGCCTGCGCCGGAGCCTGCGCTTCGACCGCGCAAGCACACAGCAACACCAGCGTCAGCAGCGTCCGTTTCATATCTTATGCGCCATCAGCGCCGCGAAAAAACCGTCGGTGCCGTGGATGTGCGGCGCAAGGCGCAGGTATTCCCCGGTATCGAGCTCGATGCGCTGCTGCGCCAGAGCGGCGTTGGCCGGCCGCAGTTCGAACTGCGCGTGCGTCGCCAGGAAGGACTCCACCACCTCTTTGTTCTCTTCATCGAGCAGGCTGCAGGTCGCATAGAGCATCACGCCGCCCGGCTTCACCAGCCGGGCTGCCGCGGCCAGGATGAGCTCCTGCTTTGCACGGTACCCGGCCAGTATTTGTTCGCTTTGACGCCATTTGAGATCGGGATTGCGTCGCAGCGTCCCCAAGCCGGTGCAGGGCGCGTCCGCCAGCACGCGATCGAGCTTGCCGGCGAGACGCTTCAGGCGCGCATCGTTTTCGCTCGCGATCCACTGCGGATGGACGTTGGACAAGCCCGAGCGCGCCAGGCGCGGCTTCAGGCGAGCGAGACGCTTTTCCGAAATATCGAAGGCATAGAGCCTGCCGCTGGAGCGCATCATCGCTCCCAGCGCCAGGGTCTTGCCCCCCGCGCCGGCGCAAAAATCCGCGACCATCTCGCCGCGACGAGGCGCGAGCAAGTGGCACAGGAGTTGACTGCCCTCGTCCTGGATTTCGATGGCCCCCTCGACAAACAGCGGGTGCCGATTGATCTGCGGCTTGCCCTCCAGACGCACGCCCAGCGGCGAATAGGGCGTCGCCCGCGCAGCGATGCCGTCAGCCGCGAGCCGCGCGAGCACCGCCTCGCGCTCGGCCTTCAGCACATTGACGCGCAGATCGAGGGGCGCGCTCTCTTGCAGGCTGCGTGCAAGCGCGAGCAGTTCCTCTTCGTCGTATTGCCGCTGCAGCTTCGCCAGCAGCCAATCGGGAAAATCACAGCGCAGCGCGAGCGAATTGTCCTCGGCTCGCGCCTTAAGCTCGGCCAGCCACTCGCGCTCGCGCGGCTTCAGCGCCGTGTCGAGCTCGCGCAGGCTCAGGCCGCGCAAGCGCGTCAGCGCCGCCAGCGCGAGGCGGCGCGGATCGCGCCCTGCCGCCAGCGCCTCCAGCAGCCGCAAGCGGCGCAGAACGGCGAACACGGTCTCGGCGACGAAGGCGCGGTCCTGCTGGCCGAGAACGGGGTGCGCGCGCAAATAGCGCGACACCACCGCATCCGCCGGATACTTCAGTTCAAGCACCGCGGCAAGCGCCGCCACGGTGTGATCGAGGAGCGGGCGGGGAATGGGCATGGCTTGGGCTGGCGGCGCGCACGGCGCGCGTCAATTGCCGATCCGGGTCAGCACCTGGTCGAGGCGCGTGCCGTCTTTTTCGATGACCAGGATGCGCACCGGCAGGTAATCGCGGCTGC
>JAZDIA010000108.1:0-29144 GCA_043805375.1 Pseudomonadota bacterium | reverse complement strand
CGCAGTTGCGCTCGCGCAACTGCGCAAATTCGCGAGACGGAAGTTCGCAAGAGCGAACCGAGCTGTTTGCTTCCGGCTTTTCCGGTTCAGGCTTTCTGAATGTGAATCTCGTTGCTGCCGTCGGCGCGGCGCTCGGAGCGGTGGCGATAACCGTTGCGGTCGAGGATCGCGTACAGCGGATGCGGCTCGCAATTCAACAGCATCACCAGTTCCTCGCCCGGCGCCAGCGTGCCCAGCGCGGCCACAGCCAATTCCAGCGGCTCCGGCGGCTCCATGCCGCGGCCATCGATCAGGCGCGGCTCAGGCATGCCCTTGTTCCAGCAGTGCACCGATGTCTGCGCCAATGCGCTCCGCCTCGGCCCCGAGCGCCCGGTCGCACATCGGATAAAGGATGTTCTCCTCCTTCATGTTGTGCTGCTGCATCAGCATCAGCAAGGTCTCGGCGATGCCGGCGTAGCCGTCGCCGTCATGCGCTGCGCAGGCCGCCGCGAGCTGGGCGAGCAAGGAACGCATCTGCTCATGCTCGTAGCGCATCATCTCGGTCGGACCCGCGCTCATGCCGGTGGCAGCCTCGAACGCTGGGAAAAGCAGATTTTCCTCGGCTTCGAAATGCGCCTTCATCTGATCGTGAAGATGGTCGAAGGCGCGTGCGGCCGCCGCCCAGTCGGCGCCGTGCACGGCGTCTTCGGCGGCGACAAAAAGATCCTCGCAATGCTTGTGGTGGGCGGGAAGTACTTGCGTGGGAAAGCTCATGGCAGTGTCCGGAAGTGGAGTGATCGCTCAATGTTAGCAGTAGCCACGGTCATTACCTAGTCGGAGATTAAAGGTCACCGGGGGGTGCCGGCGGCCGGGATTTTGTGAAACGGGGAGGCCGCGCCCGAGCATCGGCGCGCGCCCGCAATGACCGGTGTTCGCGCCACGCGGCTATTTTGCGGCGTCGTCTGCCCGCTCCGCGCTCTGCTGCGTCTGTTCCATCGCCTTCCCGATATTCTGCTGCATCTGCTCCATGGTCTTCTTGCCCTGCTCGATTTCCTGTTTCTTGACGGCGGCGGCAGTCGCAGCCGTGCTCGCGGTCTCCACGCCGCAGCCGGCGAGCGCCGCGACCGCCACAACGATGATGATTCGCCTCATGGGAATTCTCCCCGGTTAGCTTGGTTGATACGGGATAAAATAACATATCCACCTGGAGGAGTTGCAGCAATGGCAAGAATGGTGAAATGCATCAAGCTCGGCCGCGAGGCCGAAGGGCTGGATTTCCCGCCCTACCCGGGCGAACTGGGCAAGCGCCTTTGGGAAAACGTATCCAAGGAAGCGTGGCAGCAGTGGATCAAGCACCAGACCATGCTGATCAACGAGAACCGCCTCAACCTGGCGGACAGCGCTGCGAGGCAGTATCTGGCCGAACAGTTGGAGAAACACTTTTTCGGCGGCGGCGCCGACGCGGCGACCGGATACGTGCCGCCGCAGAAGTAGGTTTCTTCAGACCTGCGGCCGGCGCAACCCCGCCGGTATTTTACCAACGCGGCGCAACGCTATTTTCTCTTGATTGTCCTGACCCCTGCCGCCGTGCCCAGCAGCAGGGCGTCGGCGCCGCACCTATTTTACCAACGCGGCGCAACGCTATTTTCTCTTGATCGTCTTGACTCCGGCCGCGGTGCCGAGCAGCAGGACGTCGGCGCCGCGTTGGGCAAACAAGCCGTTCGCGACCACTCCGGTGATGTTGTTCAGCTCAGCCTCCAGCTCGAGCGGTTTGAGAATGGTGAGGCCGTAGACGTCGAGAATGAGATTGCCGTTGTCGGTGGTGAAGCCCCGACGCAACGCCGGCTGTCCGCCGAGCCTGACCAGCTCGCGCCCGACATGGGAGCGCGCCATGGGGATCACTTCCAGCGGCAGCGGGAATTTTCCGAGCACCCCCACGAGCTTCGATTCGTCGGCGATGCAGACGAACTTCTGCGCCACCGCGGCGACGATTTTCTCGCGCGTGAGCGCGCCGCCGCCACCCTTGATCATGGCGAGGTGCTCGGTGATTTCGTCGGCGCCATCGATGTAGACCGGCAGCTCGCTCACGCCGTTCAGGTCGACCACGCGGATGCCGCGGGATTTCAGGCGCTCGGCGCTCGCCTGCGAGCTCGCCACGGCGCCGTCGATCCGACTCTTGATTTTCGCCAATTCGTCGATGAAACAATTCACCGTCGAACCGCTGCCGACGCCGACGATGGCGCCCTCGAGCACGTATTTGATCGCCTCTTTCGCAACCGCCCGCTTGAGTTCGTCTTGAGTCACTTGGCCTCCGGGTGTGTGACGACGCTGGACACCTACTTCTTCGGCAGGTACAAATCGGTGATTGAGCCGAGCGCGATTTCGGCGGCGAAGAAAGTCGTCTCCGACAGCGTCGGATGCGGATGGATGGTGAGGCCGATATCCTCCATGTCGGCGCCCATCTCCAGCGCCAGCACCAGCTCGGCGATCAGTTCTCCGGCATTCACGCCGACGATGCCGGCGCCGAGCAGGCGCTTCGTCGCCTTGTCGTAGAGCAGCTTGGTCAGGCCTTCTTCACGGCCGATCGAAAGCGCGCGGCCGCTTGCCGCCCAGGGGAAACTTGCCTTGTCGTAGTCGATGCCTTGTTGCTTCGCTTCGGTCTCGGTCAGCCCCATCCAGGCGACTTCGGGGTCGGTGTAGGCAACCGAGGGAATGGTCATGGCGTCGAACGCCACCTTGTGCCCGGCGATGGTCTCCGCCGCTACCTTGGCCTCGTGCGTGGCCTTGTGCGCAAGCATCGGCTCGCCGCAGACATCGCCGATGGCAAAGATATGCGGCACGTTGGTGCGCTGCTGTTTGTCCACGGCAATATAGCCGCGTTGGTCCACGGCCACTCCAGCGCGCTCGGCGCCGATGTCAGCGCCGTTGGGCCGGCGCCCGACCGCCATCAGCACGCGATTGAACATCTGCTGCTGCGGCTTCACTTCCCCCTCGAAGGTGGCGAGCAGTCCTTCGGGCTTGGGCTCGAGTTTCGCCACTTTCGTATTGAGATAGATCGCCTCGTAGCGTTTCTCGATGCGCTTGGAAAGTACCCGGATGAGATCGCGGTCGGCGCCCGGAATGAGCCCGTCGGCCATTTCCACCACCGTGACCTTGGCGCCGAGCGCATCGTAGACGCAGGCCAACTCCAGGCCGATGATACCGCCGCCGATCACCAGCAGGCGCCGCGGGATGTCGGCCAGTTGCAGCGCTCCGGTCGAATCCATCAGGCGCGCGTCCTCGTAGGGAAACCCCGGAATCCTGGCCGCGCGGGAGCCCGCGGCAATGATGCAGGAGTCGAAGGAAACGCGTTTTACGCCAGCGGGCGTTTCCACCGCGATCTCGTTGGGCGATTCGAATTTCCCCACGCCTTGCAGCGTGGTCACTTTGCGCTGTTTGGCCAGGGCTGCGAGACCCTTGGTCAGCCGGCCGACGACCGCGTCCTTCCAGGCGCGCAGCTTGTCGACATCGATCTTCGGCTTGCCGAAGTCGATGCCGGAGCGCGACATCTCTTCGGCCTCCGTCACCACCCTGGCCGCATGCAGCAGCGCCTTGGACGGGATGCAGCCGACGTTGAGGCACACGCCGCCGAGCGTCGCATGGCGTTCGATCAGCACCACTTTCTTGCCCAGATCGGCAGCACGAAACGCGGCGGTGTAGCCGCCGGGGCCCGAGCCCAGCACCACCAGTTCGGCGTGCAGGTCCGCGTTGCCCGCTGCCGCAGCGGGTGTCGCCGCCGGCGCTGACGGCGGAGAAATCCCCGCGTGTTCGCCACCCTCCTTTGGCAGTGCGGCGCCGGGAGGAACTGCGACTGCGGCGGGCGCTGCCGCCGATTGTGGCTCGGGGGCGAGCGCAGCGGCGCCAACATCGAGCAGCAGGATCAGCGTACCCTCGGACACCTTGTCACCGATCTTGAGCCTCAACTCCTTCACCACGCCGGCCGCGGGCGACGGAATTTCCATTGTGGCCTTGTCCGATTCCACCGTGATGAGCGAAGTCTCCTTCCCGACCGCATCGCCCGGCTTGACCAGAACCTCGATAACGTCGATGTCCTTGAAGTCGCCGATGTCCGGGACTTTGATCTCGACCGTGTTGTTCATTCAGTTCCCCGCTTCGGTTTATTGATGTGCTCTTCCCAGGGCGCGACCAAACTCTTGTCGAACTCGATTCGAGGCTGGCGCATCAGAGCAATGAGCGGCGGATGTCGGACAGCACGGAAGCGAGATAGGTTGTGAAGCGCGCAGCCGCAGCGCCGTCTAAGACGCGGTGATCGTAGGACAGCGACAGCGGCAGCATCAGCCGCGGCACGAACTGGCCGTCCCCGTTTTTTCCACCGACCCACACCGGGCGCATCGCCGCTTTGGATACGCCGAGGATGGCTACTTCCGGGGCGTTGATGATGGGCGTGAAGGCGGTGCCGCCGATGCCGCCGAGGCTGGAAATGCTGAAGGTTCCGCCCTGCATGTCGCCCGGCTTCAACTTCCGCTCGCGCGCCAGTTTGGACACTTCCGCGAGCTCGCGCGCAAGGTCGTACACGCCCTTCCTGTCGGCATCGCGGATCACCGGCACCACCAGGCCGTCCGGCGTGTCCACGGCGACGCCGATGTGGAAGTATTTCTTCAGCACCAGATTCTCGCCGCCGCGATCGAGCGAGGCATTGAACTCGGGATAGCGGCGCAAGGCGGTGACGCAGGCCTTGATCATGAAAGCGAGCATGGTGAGATTGAAGCCCTGTCTTTCGCTGGCGGCGCCGCTTTCCTTGCGGAAAGCCTCGAGCTCGGTGATGTCGGCCTCGTCGAACTGGGTTACATGCGGGATGGAAATCCAGTTGCGGTGCAGGTTCGCGCCGGAGAGTTTCTTGATGCGCGACAGCGGCTTTGATTCGACCGGGCCGAACTTGGCGAAATCCACCTGCGGCCAATCCGGCAGATTGAAGGGAACGCCGGGTGCCGGCGCGGCCGCAGCGCTCGCTCGCGCCGGCGCCTGGGTCATCACGCCCTTGACGAAAGCCTGCACGTCTTCCTGGGTGATGCGGCCCTTGGGGCCGGATCCCTTCAGCTTCGCCAGATCGGCGCCGAGCTCGCGCGCGAACTTGCGCACCGATGGACCGGCGTGCGGCTTGAACGCGGGCACCTCGGCGACGGGCTCGAGCGGCACCGGCGCTGGCCTGGGTATGGGTATCGACGCGACCGCCGCCGCAGGCTTCGGCGCCGGCGCGGAGGGCGCAGAAAGCTCCGCCGACTTGGCTGTCTGCGCCGCGGGAGCTTCGCCCGGGCTTGCTTCCAGCAGCAGGATCAGGCTGCCTTCGCCGACCTTGTCGCCCAGCTTGACTCTCAGCTCTTTCACCACGCCCGCCGCGGGCGAGGGAATTTCCATGGTCGCCTTGTCCGACTCGATCGTGATCAGCGAGGCCTCCTTGGCCACCGAATCGCCGGGCTTGACCAGAATCTCGATGACATCGACGTCCTTGAAATCGCCGATGTCGGGAACCTTGACTTCCGTGATGCTGGACATGGTCGTTCCTTTTATACCGTTACCGGATTGGGTTTGTTCGGATCAATGCCGTATTTCTCGATCGCCGCCGCCGCCACCGCCGTCTTGATGTCGCCCTGATCCGCGAGCGCCTTCAACGCGGCGAGCACGACCCAGTGGCGGTCGACCTCGAAGAAGTCGCGCAATCGCTCGCGCGTGTCGGAGCGGCCGAAGCCGTCGGTGCCGAGCACGCGATACGCCCGGCCCGCGGGAATGAACGGCCGGATCTGGTCGGCGAAGGTCTTGATGTAATCGCTCGAGGCCACCACCGGCCCGGCATGGCTCGCGAGGCATTTCGCGACCCAGGATTCGCGCGGCGCCGCGGCGGGATGCAGCAGATTCCAGCGCTCGCAATCCAGGCCGTCGCGGCGCAACTCGGTGAAACTGGTGCAGCTCCAGACATCGGCGCTTACGTCCCAGTCATTCTCCAGCAATTCGGCCGCGGCGATGACTTCGCGCAGGATGGTGCCCGAACCGAGCAGCTGCACCCTGAGCGGCTTGTCCGCGCTCGTCCCGGCTTTGTGCCTGGCGCCGGGCCGGAACAGATACATCCCCTTGAGTATCCCTTCCCCGGCGCCTTCGGGCAGACCCGGATGCGGGTAGTTTTCGTTCATCACGGTGATGTAGTAGAAAACGTCTTCCTGGTTGGTGACCATGCGCCTCAATCCGTCATGGATGATCAGCGCCAGCTCGTAGCCGAAAGTCGGATCGTAGGAAACGCAGTTCGGGATCACCGAGGCAAGGATGTGCGAGTGTCCGTCCTCGTGCTGCAGGCCCTCGCCGTTGAGGGTGGTGCGCCCGGCGGTGCCGCCGAGGAGGAATCCGCGCGAGCGCTGATCGCCCGCGGCCCAGGCGAGGTCGCCGATGCGCTGCAGCCCGAACATCGAGTAGAAAATGTAGAACGGCACGCTGACCACGTTGCTGGTGCTGTAGGAGGTGGCGGCAGCGATCCAGGAGCAGAACGCGCCCGCTTCGTTGATGCCCTCCTCCAGGATCTGGCCGGCCTTGTCCTCGCGGTAATAGGTTACCTGGTCGCGGTCGGCGGGCACGTATTTCTGACCCTCGGAGGAATAGATGCCGAGCTGGCGGAACATGCCTTCCATGCCGAAAGTGCGCGCCTCGTCGGGAACGATGGGAACGATGTGCTTGCCCAGGTTCTTGTCGCGCAGGAGCGCGTTGAGAATGCGCACGAAAACCATGGTGGTGGAGATCTCGCGCTCCGTCGCTTTTAGCACCGCGTCCAGCGCCGCCAGCGGCGGCACCTCGGGAACCTGGTCGGCCTTGCGCCGGCGGCTCGGCAGGTAGCCGCCCAGCGCCCGGCGGCGCTCATGCAGGTATTTCATCTCCGCCGAATCGGCCGGCGGAACGTAGAACGGCAACTCCTCCAGCTTGTCGTCGGGGATCGGGATGTTGAAGCGGTCACGGAACTGGCGAATGGACGCCGTGTCCATTTTTTTCTGCTGGTGGGTGGCCATCTTCCCCTCGCCGATCTTGCCCATGCCGAAACCCTTCACCGTCTTGGCGAGAATCACCGTGGGCTGACCCTTATGCTTCACCGCCGCGGCGTAGGCCGCATAGATCTTGTGCGGATCGTGGCCGCCGCGGTTGAGGCGCCAGATGTCGTCGTCGGTCATGCGCGACACCCGTTCCAGCAGCTTCGGGTTCTTGCCGAAGAAATGTTTCCTGACGAAGGCGCCATCGTTGGCCTTGAAGTTCTGGTACTCGCCGTCCACCGTCTCTTCCATGACGCGCAGGAGAATGCCTTCCTTGTCGTGGGCGAGCAGCGGATCCCAGTACGAACCCCAAATCAGCTTGATCACGTTCCAGTCAGAGCCGCGGAAATCGCCCTCCAACTCCTGGATGATCTTGCCGTTGCCGCGCACCGGGCCGTCCAGGCGCTGCAGATTGCAATTGATGACAAAAATAAGATTGTCGAGCTTTTCGCGCGCCGCCATGGAAATGGCGCCCAGCGATTCGGGCTCGTCGGTCTCGCCGTCGCCGAGGAACGCCCACACCTTGCGGTTCTCGGTGTTGGCCAGGCCGCGCGCATGCAGATATTTCAGGTAGCGCGCCTGGTAGATCGCCTGGATCGGACCGAGGCCCATGGACACGGTGGGGAACTGCCAGTAGTCGGGCATGATCCAGGGATGCGGATAGGAGGTGACGCCCTTGCCGTCCACGTCGCGGCGAAAATTAACCAGCTGCTCCTGGGTCAGGCGCCCTTCGAGCAAGCCGCGCGCGTAGACGCCCGGAGCGGAATGCCCCTGGAAGTACACCAGGTCGCCCCCATGCCCGGCGCTGGGCGCATGCCAGAAATGGTTCTGGCCTATGCCGAACAGCGTGCCCACCGAGGCGAAGCTGGCGATATGGCCACCGAGATCGCCTTCGACCTTGTTCGCCTTCGCCACCATGATCATCGCGTTCCAGCGGCAGCAGGCGCGGATACGATTCTCAAGCTCGGCATTGCCCGGCGAGTGCTCCTCCATGTGCGGTGAGATAGTGTTCAGGTAGGCGGTCTGCGCTTTGTACGGCAGATAGGCGCCCGAGCGGCGCGCCTTGTCGATCAGCTTTTCCAGCAGGTAGTGGGCGCGTTGCGCGCCCTCGCGCTCCATTACCGCTTCGAGCGCATCCAGCCATTCCTGCGTTTCCAGGGAATCGGGATCGTTGGCGGCGGGAGAATCGGGAACGGCTGGCATGACGCCTCCTGTTTGCTGCGGCGAAAACAACGGCGCTAGCCGGCGCTCGGATGATGCGGAAACATCGCGTGGATGCGCCGCGCAAGCCGCGCTTGATACAGGTCACAAAATTCCAGGCTGATATTATACAGGCAGCCGAGCGCGTGTCGCGCGGGCTGGACAGGCGCGCTGACCGGATCGGCTTCGATCCCCGAGATGGTGCAGTTCGCGCAAAAGCGTCCGTGCAAAAGGGTCCGGAACGGATAATCCGCTGCGAGCACAAAGATGACCACGACTGAGCTTAACCCCCTGTTGGATTTCACCGGCTTGCCCCGCTTTGCGGCGATCAAGACGGAGCACATCGCGCCGGCCGTCGATCTGCTGCTCATGCAAAACCGCGCGCGCATCGAAAACCTGACGCGTCCCGGAAAAGCGGCCACCTGGGCCGATTTCGTGGCGCCGCTGGAGGAAGCAAACGAGCGACTGGCGCGCGCCTGGGGCGTGGTCGTGCATTTGCACGGCGTGCTCGACTCGCCCGAGCTACGCTCGGCCTTCAACGCCAATCAGCCCAAGATCGTCCGGTATTACACAGAGCTCGGGCAGAATCTCGCGCTGTTCGAAAAATACAAGGCGCTGAAAGCTGCGCCCGAATTCGCCACGCTGACGCCGGCGCAACGCAAAATCGTCGACAACGAGATCCGCGATTTCCGCCTCTCCGGCGCGGAGCTGCCACCTTCGATGCAGCAGCGCTTTGCCGCCATTTCGGAGGAACTGGCGCGGCTCGCCACCAAATTCTCCGAAAACCTGCTCGACGCCACCAACGCTTTTTCGCTTCACGTCGAGGATCGGGAGAACCTCGCCGGCATTCCCGAGGACGTGCTTGATGCGGCGCGCGCCGCCGCGGACTGGTGCGGCAAGTCCGGCTGGAGATTCAGCTTGCAGGCGCCTTCGTACGTGCCCTTCATGCAATATGCCGCCGAGCGCGAACTGCGCGAGCAAATGTACCGGGCCTACGTCACGCGGGCGAGCGAATTCGGCAAGCCCGGGCTCGACAATACCGCGCTGATCACGCAGATTCTCGGCTTGCGTCACGAAGCGGCGCAACTGCTCGGTTACGCCAACCATGCCGAAGTGTCACTCGTGCCGAAAATGGCGCAGACGCCGCGGCAAGTGCTCGATTTCCTCAACGACTTCGCCGCCAAGGCCCTGTCTTTCGCCAGGAGGGACTATGCCGAACTGGGCGAATTCGCGGCGGCCGAACTTGGCCTCGCCCGATTGGATGCCTGGGACCTCGCTTATGCCTCGGAAAAGCTGCGCGCCGCGCGCCACGCTTTTTCCGACCAGGAAGTGAAGCAGTATTTTCCGGAAGCGAAGGTGATGCAGGGAATGTTCCGGGTGGTAGAGACGATTTTCGGCGTGCGCATCGAGCCCGACCAGGCCGAGACCTGGGATCCGGCGGTGCGCTTTTTCCGCATCAACGATTTGCAGGGAAACATGATCGGCCAGTTCTATCTCGATCCGTACGCGCGCGACACCAAGCGCGGCGGCGCCTGGATGGACGAGGCCATCGGCCGCCGCAGACTGAGCGAGCGCGTGCAGACCCCGGTGGCCTACCTCACCTGCAATTTTTCGGCCCCGGTCGGCGGCAAACCGGCGTTGTTCACCCACGAGGAGGTGCTGACGCTGTTCCACGAATTCGGCCACGGCCTGCACCACTTGCTCACCCGGGTCGACTATGTCGGCGTGTCGGGCCTGCATGGGGTGGAGTGGGACGCAGTCGAGCTGCCCAGCCAGTTCATGGAGAATTTCTGCTGGGAATGGGAAGTGCTCGCGCACATGAGCGCGCATGCAGACAGCGGCGCGCCCCTGCCGCGCGCACTGTACGACAAAATGCTCGCGGCCAAGAACTTCCAGAGCGGCATGCAGACGGTGCGGCAGTTGGAATTCTCGTTGTTCGACATGCATCTGCATTACGATTTCGACGTCAACGGGAGCAAGACCCCGCAGCAACTGTTGGATGAAATCCGCAGCCGGGTGGCGGTCACGAACCCGCCCGCGTACAACCGTTTCCAGAACAATTTCTCGCACATCTTCGCCGGCGGCTACGGCGCGGGCTATTACGGCTACAAGTGGGCCGAGGTGCTTTCGGCCGACGCCTACAGCCTGTTCGAGGAGAACGGCGTGCTCGATGACCGCAGCGGAAAGCGCTTCCTTGACGAGATCCTCGCGGTGGGCGGCAGCCGGTCCGCGCTCGAGTCGTTCAAGGCGTTCCGCGGCCGCGAGCCCAAGGTCGATGCGCTGCTGCGACACAGTGGTATGATTGACGCTTGAGCGGAAGTGAAGAAAAAGGATGGATTCATCTCCTTTCCTCGGCCTGAGCAGGGCCCGAGTTGAGCGCGCGTACCACTGCTTTTTCTGAACATCGAGTCCATCGCGCCCCCCCAATATGCCCCGCCGGCGGCGCAAGGATAGGCATCCTGCAGCGCCGACTGCCGATCGGGAACCAGACAATGTCGCGCGGACGGTCGATTGTTTTCTACGGGTATACGCCACGGAATGCTGAAAGGAACCGCCCATGAACAAGAATAAACTCTACCTACCCGTCGTTCTTCTGCTGTTGTCGCTTGCCGCTTGCGGCCCCGGCGGCGGCCAGGCGCCCACAGGCGACCCGGGTCCCGCCGGCGCCCTGCCGCCGCCCGAAGTCGAGGTCATCACCGTCACCACGGGGACGGCGACGCTCACCCAGGACTTGCCGGGCCGCTTGCAGGCATGGCGCAGCGCGCAGGTGCGGGCGCGGGTCGAAGGCATCGTGGAAAAGCGGCTGTTCGCGGAGGGCTCGGATGTCAAGGAAGGCGCCACCCTGTTCCGGATCGATGCGCGCACCTACAAAGCGGCGGTGGAAGCCGCCCGCGCCGATGTTGACGCGACGCGGCTGGTGATCGAACGCTATCAACCGTTGCTCGAGATCAAGGCAGTGAGCCGGCAGGAGTTCGATGCTGCAGCCGCGCGCCACAAGCAGGCGCAGGCGGCGCTTGCGCGCGCCGAGCTCGACCTCGAGAACACCACGGTGCCGGCGTCGATCTCGGGCCGCATCGGCCGCGGGCTCGTCACCGAAGGCGCGCTGGTGGGTCGGGGCGAGGCGACGCATCTCGCCACGATCGAGCAGATCGATCCGATCTACGCCAACTTCACCCAGCCCGGCGGCGATCTCGCGCGCCTGCGGAGCGCGGTGAAGTCCGGCAAGCTGAAGCGCAGCGAGTCGGCGAAAGTGGAATTGCTGCTCGAAGACGGCAGCGCCTATGCGTTGCCTGGCAGTATCCTGTTCTCCGATCTGGCGGTCGATCCTTCCACCGGCGCGGTGTCTGTGCGCGCGCAGTTCCCCAACCCCAAGCGCGAACTGCTGCCCGGCATGTTCGTGCGCATCCGTTTCGCGACGGCAGTGGACGAAAACGCCATTCGCGTGCCGCAACGCGCGGTGCAGGGCGGGGCGCAAGGCCAGTTCGTGATGTTGGTCACTGCCGAGGGCAAGGCCGCGCCCCAGCCGGTGAAGACCGGCGGCATGGCGGGCGGCGACTTCATCATCACCGAAGGGCTGAAAGGCGGCGAACAGGTGATCGTCAACGGCCTGCAAAAAGCCCGTCCCGGAACGACGGTCAAGGCACTGCCGTGGACGCCGCAGGCCGCGCC
The DNA here is from genome assembly GCA_043805375.1 of Pseudomonadota bacterium. Taxonomy (GTDB): domain Bacteria; phylum Pseudomonadota; class Gammaproteobacteria; order Burkholderiales; family SG8-39; genus 2-12-FULL-64-23. Next base: position 17,232 of record JAZDIA010000108.1, on the reverse strand, counting down.
CGGCGCGGCCCCAAGCGCCGGGCAGCCCTCGGCCCCGGCAAAGGACCCTGCCGGCGACAGCAAGAAAGAGGGCTGATCCATGTTCGCGAAGTTCTTCATCGATCGCCCGGTGTTCGCCTGGGTGATCGCGATCATCATCCTGCTGGGAGGGGCGCTGGCGCTCAGCAATCTGCCCGTCTCCCAGTACCCGTCGGTGGCGCCGCCTGCCCTCGATATTGCCGTCGTTTATCCCGGCGCGGCCGCCCAGGTGGTAGAAGAAACGGCGGTGGCGCTGATCGAGCAGGAAATGAACGGCATCGAGAACCTGCTCTACATGGACTCCGCCTCGCAGGTGGGAACCGGCACGGTGACCCTCACTTTCAAGCCCGGCACCAATCTGGACTATGCCTCGGTGGAGGCACAAAACCGCATCAAACGGGTAGAAGCGCGCCTGCCGGAGGACGTGCGCCGGCTCGGTGTGACCGTGGTCAAGACGGCGCGCAATTACGTCATGCTGGTGTCGCTGTTTTCGCCCGACAAGAGCCTGGACAATGTCGATCTCGGCAGCTATGCCGCCGCCAACGTGCTGGAGCCGCTGCGCCGTGTGCCCGGAGTCGGCGAGGCGCTGCTGTTCGGCACCGAATACTCGATGCGCCTGTGGCTGAAGCCGGAAAAACTGCAGGGCTACAATCTCTCGCCAACCGACTTGGCACGCGCCGTGCGCGCGCAGAACGCGCAATTGGCCGTCGGCGAGCTGGGGCAGTTGCCCGCCGCATCCGGGCAAGAGATGAACGCGGTGATCGTGACCGAGAGCCGACTGTCCACGCCGGAAGAGTTCGGCAACATCCTGGTGCGCACCAATCCGGACGGCTCCACGCTGCGGGTCAAGGATGTGGCGCGGGTGGAACTGGGCGCCCAGGATTATTCGATCAGCGCCCGCATCGACGGGCAGCCCACCGCCGCCATCGCCGTTCGCCTGTCGCCCGGCGCGAATGCGCTCGACACGGTGAAAGCGGTCAACGCCAGGATGGCGCAGTTGGCGCGTTTTTTTCCCAAAGGCGTCAACTGGATGGTGCCCTACGACACTTCGAAATTCGTCGAAATCTCCATCCGCGAAGTGGTCAAGACGCTGGCCGAGGCCGTGTTGCTGGTGTTCCTGGTGATGTACCTGTTCCTGGAGAACTCCCGTGCCACCCTAATCCCCACCGTCGTCGTGCCGGTGGCGCTGGTGGGCGGCGCGCTGGGCCTGTACGTGTTCGGCTATTCGATCAACGTGCTGACGCTGTTCGCCATGGTGCTCGCCATCGGCATGGTCGTGGACGATGCCATCGTGGTGGTGGAGAACGTCGAGCGCCTGATGACGACCGAAGGCCTGACGCCGCGGGATGCGGCGCGCAAAGCGATGGACCAGGTCGCGGGTGCGATCGTCGCCATCACCCTGGTGCTGTCCGCGGTGTTCGTGCCCATGGCCTTCTTCGGCGGCTCTACCGGAGCGATCTATCGCCAGTTCGCCGTCACTCTGGTGCTCACCATCCTGTTTTCGGCGCTGATGTCGTTCACCCTGACGCCGGCCTTGTGCGCGACGCTGCTCAAACACAAACCGGGCAAGGAACTCATGCCCTCGCGCGGCGTCTTCGGCTGGTTCAACCGTTTCTTTGCCCGCACCACCAAAGGCTATGTCTCCTGGGTCGGCCGCGCGATGAAAAAAACCGGCCGTTACCTGCTGCTGTATGCCGTCATCTTTGCGGCCACCGGCTGGCTGTTTGCCAAGCTGCCGGGAAGTTTCCTGCCGGAAGAAGATCAGGGCTACTTCCTCAATCTTGTCCAGTTGCCGCCGGGGGCCACCCGGGCGCGAACGCTGGAAGTGCTTTCGGAGTTGGAGCAGTACTATCTCAAGCTGCCGGAGGTGGAGCATGTAGTCGGCGTCGCCGGATTCTCCTTTTTCGGGCGCGGGCAGAACGCGGCGATCGCATTCGTCCGCCTCAAGGGCTGGGATGAACGTCCCGGGCATGAACGCTCCGCCCAGGCACTGGTGCGCAAGGCCAACATGGCGTTTTTTCGCATCAAGCAGGCCATGGTCTTCGCCGTCAATCCGCCGCCGGTTCCTGAACTGGCGGCAGCCGGCGGCTTCGACTTCCGCCTGCAGGACCGCGGCGGTCTGGGGCGGGAGAAGCTGCTGGAGGCGCGCAACATGGCGCTCGGCATGGCGATGCAGGACTCGCGCCTGGTCGGCGTGCGCCCCGAAGGCCAGGAGGCCGCACCGCAGCTTCTGCTCGACATCGACCGTGTCAAGGCCGAAACCCTGGGCGTGGCCAGCGCCGACCTGAACGACACGCTGCAATCGGTGCTCGGCGTCGCCTACATCAACGACTTCGTGCGCCAGGGCCGCATCCTGCGGGTGCAGATGCAGGCCGAGGCCGACACGCGCAAGAGCGTCGAAGACATCCTGCGGCTTTCGGTGCGCAACAACCAGGGAGCCATGGTGAGCTTGTCGGATATTGCCACGCCGCGCTGGGTGGTGGGATCGCCCAAGCTCGATCGCTACAACGGTCTGCCGTCGATGAAGATCGCGGGCAACCCGGCCCCCGGCCGCAGCACCGGGGAAGCCTTGGCGGCGATGGAAGAGCTCGCGCAGAAGCTGCCGCCTGGTTTCGGTTTCGAGTGGTCGGCCACCTCCTACGAGGAGCGGCTGTCGGGGACGCAGGCGCCGCTGCTGTTCGGCATCTCCCTCATCGTGGTGCTGTTGTGCCTGGCGGCGCTCTATGAAAGCTGGTCGATCCCGGTAGCGGTGATGCTGGTGGTGCCGCTGGGCGTGTTCGGCGCGGTGCTCGCGCTGGGCTTGCGCGGCCTGCCCAATGACGTCTATTTCAAGGTCGGCCTGATCGCCATCATCGGCCTGTCTTCCAAGAACGCCATCCTCATCATCGAGTTCGCGCGGAAGCTCCAGGACGAAGGCAAGGATCTCGTCGAGGCCACCATGGAAGCCTGCCGCCTGCGCTTCCGGCCGATCCTGATGACCTCGATTGCGTTTGTTGCCGCCGTGGTGCCGCTGGCCGTGTCCACGGGCGCCGGCGCCGAGAGCCGCCATGCGATCGGCACCGGTGTCATGGGTGGCATGATCACCGCCACGCTGCTCGCGGTGTTTCTCGTGCCGGTGTTCTTCGTCGTCGTGCGGCGCATCTTCCCCGGCCACGCCCGCGTTCGTCGGGAGGACGATCATGCCTAAGTTCGCACAGCGGTTCGCACAACGCGCCCTGCCGGCCGCGCTGATGGTGCTCTGCGGATGCTCGTTCATTCCCGCGTATCAACGTCCGGCGCCGCCGGTGGCGGCGCAATGGCCGCAGTCGGCGAAACCCGCCGGAGAACACAGGATCGCGGCGCTTTCCTGGCGGCAGATGCTTCCCGATGCGCGCCTGCAAGCGCTGATCGAAGCGGCGCTCGAACATAACCGCGACTTGCGCGTCGCCGTTGCGCGCGTCGCCGAGGCGCGCGCGCTGTACGGCATCACCCATGCCGAGCGCCTGCCCACGCTCGGTTTCACCGCGTCCGAGGCCGCGGCACGAACGCCTGCCGATCTTTCCGTCACCGGTCGGGCGCTGACCGCCAGGCGCTATGACGCTGCGCTTGGGGTGACGGCCTTCGAACTCGACTTCTGGGGCCGCGTAAAGAATCTCGGTGAGGCCGCCCGCTCGAGTTACCTGGCGACGGCAGAGGCGCGTGAAGCGTTCCGGCTCAGCCTGATCGCGGATGTCGCCGGCGCGTATCTCGGCTTGCAGGAAATGGAAGAGCGCCTCGCGCTCACCCGCGCCACCGTCGAGACGCGCAAAGAATCGCGCCATCTGGTGCAGAAACGGCGTGATGTCGGTCTAGCGGGTAATCTGGATTTCCTCGCTGCCGACGGCGCCTATGAAGCCGCGCTTGGCGAACTTGCCAACCTGGAACGCGGCCGCGCGGCGGCGGAAAACGCGCTCACCCTGCTGGTGGGCGAGGAGCCCTTGCACCTGCCCGCCGGGCGGCGCCTGACCGAGCAAGGCATCGTGATTGACATCGTCGCCGAAGTGCCATCCGAAGTGCTGCTTTCGCGACCCGACGTGCGCGCCGCGGAGCACAAACTCATCGCCGCCAACGCCAACATCGGCGCCGCGCGTGCCGCTTTCCTGCCGCGCATCGGCTTGAGCCTTGCCCTGGGCACGGCAAGCGGCACCTTATCCGGCCTGTTCGATTCCGCTAGCGGCGCCTGGAGTTTCGTTCCGAATATCGTGGCGCCGCTGTTCGACGCCGGTGGCAGACAGGCCGGATTGGATCTCGCCGAGGCGCGCAAGGTCGTCGCCGTGGCCGAATACGAGAAAACCATCCAGCAGGCCTTCCGCGAAGTGGCCGACCTCCTGGTCGCGCGCGATACCCTCGCCGCCCAACTCAGAGCGCAGGAGGCCGCAGAAGAAGCCCAGAACGCGCGGCTGCGCCTGGTCGATGCGCGCTACAACGCCGGTGTGTCCAGCTATCTCGAAGTGCTCGACGCGCGGCGCGACGCGTTCACGGCCCAGCAGGGCACGGTGCAGGTGCGCCGCGCGCTGCTCGCCACCGCGGCGCAGCTCTACAAGGCGCTGGGTGGCGGGCAGGAGCCCGAAAGTGACAACGGCGCCTGAGGGCGACCGGCATGCCGCGCCCACACGCCACCCTTTCATAGAGCCGGCAGCCTTGCGCTTGCGCATCGCAACGTGGAACGTCAACTCGCTCAGGGTGCGCCTGCCGCAGGTTCTGGATTGGCTGGGCAAGCACCGGCCCGATGCGCTGTGCCTGCAGGAACTCAAGCTCGAGGATGCCAGTTTTCCCAAAGCCGAGATCCAGGCGGCGGGCTATTCGGCCGCATTTTCGGGTCAGAAAACGTATAACGGCGTCGCCATTCTCAGCCGCGAGCCGGCGGCGAATATTTTCTGTGGCATCGCCGGCTTCGACGATGCGCAGCGCCGGGTCATCAGCGCCGATGTCAACGGCGTTCGCCTGGTCTCGGCCTATGTGCCCAACGGGCAGAGCGTCGGTTCGGACAAATACCGGTACAAGCTCGACTGGCTGGCGGCGTTCTCGGCCTGGCTCGCGCGGGAACTGGCGGCGTACCCCCGCCTCGCGGTGCTGGGCGACTACAACATCGCGCCGGAGGACCGCGACGTGCACGATCCGAAGGCCTGGGAAGGCCAGGTGCTGGTGAGCCCGCCGGAGCGTGACGCTTTCCGGCGCCTGATCGGACTGGGCTTCAGAGACAGCTTCCGCCTGTTCGAGCAGCCGGAGAATTCCTTCAGCTGGTGGGATTACCGCATGAACGGCTTCAAGCGCAACCTCGGCCTGCGCATCGACCACATTCTGCTCAGCCCCGACCTCGCTGAGAATTGTGGCGGTTGTTCGATCGACCGCGAACCGCGGCGGCACGAGCGCCCGTCCGACCACGCGCCGGTCGTCGCGGAAATCGAAGTCTGAATCCGATCTTCGCCTGACCGGCGGATGTGCAAAGGAGCCGGGTGAGAAGGGAAGGGGCCTACCCCTTCCCTGGGCACCTAGGTTCAAACGATCCTCAGTCGATCATCTCGTACGCGGGCAGGGTGAGGAACTCGACGTAATGGTCGACGGACGTACCGCCCTACCGGCCCCAGCGCAGGACCAGCGGGTCCAGGCGGCGCGCCGTCTCGATCAAGCCCGCACGGGTGGCAGGGTGCAAGGACGCAAACGGATGACGCGGGGCCTCGCAGGCGATCACCCCGCCCTCTTTCATCAACACCTTGCACGCCAGCGGTCCGCACTGGCGGTTCTCGTAATTGATCAGGGGCAACCATTGCGCGTAAGCCGCCACGGCCGCTTCGCGCTGTCCTGCCGCGTAGGCATCGACAATGGTGCGCATGCCATCGGGGTAGCCGCCGCCGGTCATGGCGCCGGTGGCCCCGGCATCGAGGTCGTGCAACAGGGTGATGGCTTCCTCTCCGTCCCAGGGGCCTTCGATCGCAGCGCCGCCCAGACGGATAAGCTCGCGCAGTTTCGATGCAGCGCCGGGCGTTTCAATCTTGAAGTAGGACACGTGCTCGATTTCCTTCGCCGCGCGCGCGAGAAACGCCGCCGGGAGGGTCATGCCGCTGACCGGCGCGTCCTGCACCATGATGGGAATGTCGATGGCACGGGAAAGCGTGGCCAGGAACTCGTAGGTCTTTTCCTCGGTCGCGCGGATGGTGGCTCCATGGTAAGGCGGCATCACCATCACCATCGCGGCGCCGGCTTCTTGTGCGCGTCGGCTGCGCCGGGCGCAGACGCGCGAGCTGAAATGCGTGGTGGTGACGATCACCGGCACGCGACTGGCGACGTGGTCGAGGATGGTCCGGATCAAACTCTCGCGCTCTTCATCGGACAGCGCAAACTGCTCGGAAAAATTGGCCAGGATGCACAGGCCGTTGGACCCGGCATCGATCATGAAATCGATACAACGTTTCTGACTTGCCGAATCCAGCTCGCCTTCTTCGGTGAATGTGGTCGGCACAACGGGAAAAACACCCTTGAAACGGGCTGGTCGAATAGCGGATGAAGAGATCATGTCAGTCCTGTTCGGGATGCTTACTAATTTTCCCTTGGTATCATATTACGATCGCATGATCCTGTTTATCGCAGTTGGTTTTTAGATCACGCCCAATGAAGCGTCTTCTGGGCGTGGACTGGGGCACTTCCTCGCTGCGCGGCGCATGGATGGATGCCACGGGGTGCGTCGTGGAAGAACGGTCTTTCGACCGCGGCATCCTCCCACCCGGTGGCAGACAGCGTGACCGAAGCACCGGATTTCTCCAAGCGCGCTGTTGATTGGGTGGGGCAGCGGGAGTACAACCGGCGTAGTTTCTACCTTCGTTACCTTCATGCTCTCTCCGGTTATCGAATTTTCGTGACCGAGCCGACTCCATAACGCTCCAGAATCGCCGCGTCGGGATCGCAGCCCAGCCCCGGACCCTGCGGCACGCGCAATTCGCCACCATCGGCTTGCACCCACGGATTAAACGGGTTGGCTTCCATCTCCATCCACAAAACTTCCACCGGAGGATTCGACGGCATGGCAGCAATGACGTGAAGCGAAGCCAAAAAGCCCGGGCCGAAATAGGGGCAATGTGGTACCACCCTGACCGCATAGGCCTCGGCCAGGGCAATGATCTTGCGCATTTCGGTGATCCCGCCGACCTTGGTCACGCTCGGCTGCGCGATATCGACCGCCTGCGCATCGAACAGGCTCTTGAAATCGAACAGTCCCGCCGCGTTTTCGCCCGCCGCGATCGGAATGCCTTCCCTTCTGACGATGGCGAGGCCCGCATGGTCCTCCGGCGGCCAAACCGGTTCCTCCAGCCAGTACAGGCCATCGTTCTTCATCCGCCTCGCCATGGCCACCGATTCCTCCACGGACCAAGGGCAATTGGTATCGAGCATCAACTTGACGTCGGCGCCGATTGCCGCCTTGGCTGCAAGCACGGCTTCGCGCGTCACTTCATGCAACTTGATGTATCGATATCCGCGCTTCCAGGCACGCTCGGAATTTCTGGCGACAAGCCCGGGATCGGAATACCACAACAAGCTTGCATATGCGGTCAGTTGTTTACGGGCGCCGCCCCCCAGCAATCGGTAAAGCGGTTGCTTGGCCAGCTTGCCGGCGATATCCCAAAGAGCAATATCGATCCCCGACAAGGCATAAACCACCGGTCCGTTTCTGCCCACCAAATGCAGGGCTTGCTGCAACTCCCGCATCAGACCGTTGATGTTGGTCGGATCGCGCCCGATAAATAACGGCGCCACCAGGGTATCCAATGCCGCTTTGGTGCTGGCATTGACGACATGGCCGAAAGCCTCCCCCCAGCCGCTTATGCCGGCATCGGTATTGACCTTGAGCAGCAATATTTCCAGATGCGTCCAGGGCTTTCCCGCGAAAACAGGTGGAGGGCCTCCCATATCGAAAGGAAGCGCGACGATCGAAGTTTCGATGCTGGTAATTTTCATTTTCCACCCTTACGCCGATCCAAGAAATGCAAGCTCTTGCCAGTTACGACAATGGCCAACGCCCTTTCCAATTCACCGATTCGGTTGTTTCAAAAGCTGTATTTTTGATTATTCAGAGGATTATAAGAGTAGTTAGTTCATAATCACAATCCAACTAAAATTGCCGTTCCGCGCGGCCCCGGCAGGGTGACTCCGGTCTGCAGTTTTTAGCCTATACTGACCCGAACCCATCAAGCCGGCTAGCGAGAACAGCTTCGAGTTCATGGACCCTATCGTTACCCGCGCCATGGCCAAATGGCCGAATGTCCCCGCGGTCTACGGCTGGCTGAACCTGGACCGTCGCGGACAGTGGTGGATCAAGATCGGGGCGCCTGAGGGGGCGGAAGACGCCGTGCCCAAATTCGAGCCTATCAGCAATCGCAAGCTGATCGAATTCATCGGCCGCAACTACAGCCACGATGACGCCGGCCGCTGGTATTTCCAGAATGGGCCGCAACGGGTCTACGTCAAGCTCGACTACACCCCGCTCGTCTATCGCATCGCGAACGCGCATCCCTTGTCGTTCGAAACGCACACCGGCGCGCCCTGTGCGAGCCTGCGCGCGGTGTGGATGGACGAGGCCGGCGATCTGCTGCTCGTCACCAAGCGCGGGCCCGGGCTGCTGCTCGATCGCGACTTGCCGCGCGGGCTGGAGGCGCTCTCGTACGCGGACGGTCACGCGCTCGAAGAGGAACGGTTGCTCGCCTTGCTCGAAGAGGGCAAGGACGCGACGGGTGTGCATTTCAACACCGTCGCCGCCAGTGTGCCGCTTTCGCTGATCAGGTCGGAAGAAGTGCCGGCGCGCCTGGGTTTCGTGCGCGAGCCGCGGCCGCCCGCGGGCCAGCCGGACTGCTGAAGATCCATGTACTGCGTCTTAAGTACTGCCGTACCGTCGTATGGCAGCGGCGGCTTCATCTGGTACTTGCCCTGAATGATGAGCGCATCGGGAAAATTGACGCCGGCCGCCTTCATGTTCACGATCACCTGTCCCGGCTCGGGCTCGAGAGAGGGGACGTCCTCGACGACGAGAGTGCCGGGCAAACCGTGTTGTTTGCAAAGCACTGCTTTCATCGGGAAGTTCTCCTGGCGCCGGGTGGTTTTCGGCGAATGATACCTGTGTTCTTGCCGCGCGCTCAACGACGCGGTCGGGGGGCGATCATCTATGACAATTCCCGCTGCCTAATACGCGAACGCGCGTCTGCCCGAGTCGCGGCTGTTTCTGCCGCCGGCGCGGCTGGCGGGCTGGCGCGGCGCGTGCTGGCGGCCGGCTTTGTGTGGCGCGTTGGCTTTGTGCGGCGCGTTGGACGAACGCCGTTGCTGCGGTGCGCCGCGCTTGCCCATCACAATCGGTTCGGCCCCGATGCGCGGGTCCGGTTCGAATCCGGGCACGATTTCCTTTTTGATCTCGCGCTTGATCAGTCGCTCGATGTCGCGCAGCAGACCGAGTTCGTCCACGCAGACCAGCGAAACGGCTTCGCCGCTGGAACCGGCGCGGCCGGTGCGGCCGATGCGGTGCACGTAATCGTTGGCCACGTGCGGCAGCTCGAAATTGACCACGTGCGGCAGCTCATCGATGTCGAGGCCGCGCGCCGCGATGTCGGTCGCGACCAGCACCTTGAGCTTGCCGCCCTTGAACTCGGCGAGCGCGCGCGTGCGCGCGGGCTGGCTCTTGTTGCCGTGGATCGCGTCGGCGCGGATGCCGGCTTTGGCCAGCTTTTCGGCCAGGTTGTTGGCGCCGTGCTTGGTGCGTGTGAATACCAGCACTTGTTTCCAGTTGCCTTTCATGATCAAGTGCGCGAGCAGGTCTTTCTTCTTCTCGCGGTCCACCGGGTGCACGCGCTGGGCGATCAACTCGGCGGTCGCGTTGCGCTGCGCGACTTCGATCAGCAAGGGGTCGTGCATGAAGCCATCGGCGAGCTTCTTGATCTCGTCGGAGAACGTGGCTGAAAACAGCAGGTTCTGGCGCTGCTTCGGCAGGGTCGCGAGGATCTTGCGGATGTCTGGAATGAAGCCCATGTCGAGCATGCGGTCGGCCTCGTCCAGCACCAGCACCTGCACCTTGGACAGATCGACGGTGCGTTGCCCGAGGTGGTCGAGCAATCGGCCCGGCGTCGCCACCAGGATGTCGATGCCGCGTTTCAAGGCCTGCGCCTGCGGATAAAAACCGACGCCGCCGTATACCGACAGCGACCGCAGCTTGAGATGTTTGCCGTAGGTGAACACGCTCGCCTGCACCTGCGCCGCGAGTTCGCGCGTCGGCACCAGGATCAGCGCGCGCACCGGCGTGCGGCCGTTCGATCCACCCGGCTGGGTGGAGAGTAGTTGCAGGATGGGCAGGGTGAAGCCTGCGGTCTTGCCGGTGCCGGTCTGGGCGCGGCCCATGACGTCGCGTCCGGCGAGCACGGCGGGGATCGCCTGTGACTGAATCGGGGTGGGTTCGGTATAGCCTTGCCCGTCGACGGCAAGCAAAAGTTCGGCGCGCAGGCCGAGTGCGGAAAAAGACATGCATTGCTCCTGGTATCGGCCTGTCGCGATTGATTACGCGATGCCAGTCCAGGCAGAAGAAATTAAAAGATTCGGGGAACTATGAGAGAACCGCGAGAGCAGCGGACAGACTGGGATTGAACGATGCGGGGCGGATTATACAGATTGCGCCGCATCCGCGGGGATTTATCTTTCGGCAGGCTCGTCCATGATCAGAACGGCCGCGCCGCGTACTCGACCTACGCGCAAGTGCCGCAGCGCCTCGTTGGCCGATGCCAGGGGGAAAGTTTGCACCTCCGCTCTGATGCCGGTCTTCGGCGCGAGATCGAGAAACGCGTCGCCATCGCGGCGGGTGAGATTGGCGATGGAGCGCACGCTGCGCTCGCCCCAGAGGATGGAATAGGGGAATTCCGGAACATTGCTCATATGGATGCCGGCGCACACCACCGTCCCGCCCTTGGCGGTGTGGCGAAGAGCCTGCGGTACCAGCGCGCCCACCGGCGCAAACACAATGGCGGCGTCCATTTCCTGCGGAGGCGCCGCGGTCGAGTCTCCCGCCCAGGCAGCCCCCAATTCGCGGGCGAAACGCTGTCCGTCCGCATCGCCCGGCCTGGTGAAAGCGAATACCTCCCGTCCCTGCCAGCGGGCCAGTTGCGCGATGATATGCGCTGCCGCGCCGAAACCGTAGATGCCGATCCGTTTTGCGTCGCCCGCTGCGACCAGCGCGCGATAGCCGATCAGCCCCGCGCAAAGCAGCGGCGCGGCTTCGACATCCGTGTATGCATCCGGCAAGGGGAAACAATAGCGCTCATCGGCCAGCGCGAATTCGGCGTAACCGCCATCCAGGGTATAGCCGGTGAACTGCGCCTCGTTACAGAGGTTTTCGCGACCGCTCGCACAGTAGCCGCAACGGCCGCAAGTACGCCCGAGCCAGGGCACTCCGACGCGCCGGCCAAGGGCAAAACGCTCCGCTTTCGCGCCTTTTTCCACCACGCTGCCCACGATTTCGTGGCCGAGAACGAGGGGCAGCTTCGGCTGCCGCAGATCGCCGTCCATGACGTGCAGATCGGTGCGGCACACACCGCAGGCGTGCACCTTGAGCAGGATTTCATCAGGCCCGGGTTTCGGGCGAGGCAGTTCGGCTTCCCGCAAAGGCTGGCGCTGCGCGTCCAGAATCATCGCTTTCATGCGGACCCTCGGCAATCCCGACAGGCACTGGCGGCTTGTGCGAGCGCCACATTTTCATTGAATGGCGGCAAGGCGAACAAGCGTCCTTCGCGAAGCGCAAATCCGCCGCCCGAAGCCCCATCTTCGCATCGCCGCGATGAACCCAATGGCCGCTTCAGACATCCGCACCCGACCCGCGGCGGCCCGTGCTGCGTGGTGGCGGGTCTATTTGTTAATGCGCGTGATCTTCGAACCTTCGAAAGTCAGGTTATACATCAGCCCCTTGTTGGAAAAAATGAAACCGATGATGGGTTGCTTCGCCGTTTCGGTGTCGATCGATCCACCGGCGCCCAGCGTCGCCAGCGCCACGCTGCCATCGACGCCGGCCTTCCAGCCCTCGCTCTTGCGAAATTCGTTGAACACCTTGTCGTTCATGAACAGCACGATCTGGCTGCGCGCCTGGGCCCCCAGTTGCAACCCGATCGAAGCGGCGGCGATGTTGTAGTAGGCAACGGTCTTGCCCTTGACCAGCAGCGCACCTTCGCCGAACTCACCGCCGATGCCGATGCCGACCTTGATCACGTTGGGAAATACCAGCATACCGGCGGCCTTCTTCGACAGCTCGTCGCCGGCACTGGTGTGCTCACGGAAATTCTTGAGCGCTTGCTTTACCTCGGCATTGATCTCGTCCTTCGAGGCTGCGAACGCGACGCTAGCGAATATAAGCAACAAGGCTGCAATAAAGGCACGCATGATCCGGTCTCCCTGTAACGAAACGGAAAAACACTCTACCATGATGGCGGTTTGGCGTGGCCTGGCCCTCGACACGTCGACGATTTGGCTAAACGACCGACCGTTTTGTGCCGACTGCAGCCTGGTCGAGCCGGGAATTTCTTCGATGGATGTAATTTTCACCTTCGCCGGTTCAGTGCGTCTGGATGTCGCGCGGTATCATCGCCCGCCCTTTTTTCTGGCGGCTAACTTGGCGCGCGCCACTCGGCCGTCTGAGTCATGCCGCGTATTCTAACCGCCAGGCGCGGATAGAGCGAACCGGCGCGCCGCGGCCGCGTGGTAAGGCGCGCATCCGGAAGATTTAAAACAGAAGACCCGCGCGCCGACCCAATCCGCAAAACTTTTGCACCAGGTCGTCAGTCTGCGTCGCCATGTCGCCGGTACTGGATAAACGTACAGCTATCGTTTATAGTTGCGCCCATGTCAACCGTCTCCACCCTGGACGCCCTGAACCCGGCGCAGCGCGCCGCCGCCCGCTTCGGCGAGCGCGCGGCCGACAACGCGTTTCGCGCGGGACCGCTCTTGATCATCGCCGGCGCCGGCACCGGCAAGACCAACACGCTCGCGCACCGCGTCGCGCACCTGGTGCAGGAGGGCGTGAGCCCGCAGCGCATCCTGCTGCTCACCTTCACCCGCCGCGCGGCGGTGGAGATGACGCGCCGGGCGCAGCGCATCGTGGGCGAGGTGCAAAAAGAAGTGAAGCTGCCGTGGTCGGGCACGTTCCATTCGATCGCCAATCGCCTGATCCGGCGCTACGCCGCGCGGGTGGGGCTGGATGCGAATTTCAGCGTGCTCGACCGCGGCGATGCGGCGGACCTGATCGACGTCGTGCGCCACGAGCGCGGGCTGACGAAGGCGGAGAAGCGTTTCCCGCGCAAGGACACCTGCCTCGCGATCTACTCGCACCGGGTGAATACGCAGCGCCCGCTCGCGGAGACGCTCGCGAACGTGTTTCCGTGGTGCGCCGAGTGGGAACAGGAGCTGACCGGCCTCTACCGCGCCTACGTCGAGCGCAAACTCGCCAACCAGGCGCTCGATTACGACGACCTCCTGCTCTACTGGCACGCGATGACGGCGGACGCGGGGCTCGCGCGCGAGATCGGCGCGCAGTTCGACCAGATCCTGGTGGACGAATACCAGGACACGAACGTGCTCCAGGCCGAAATCCTGAAGGCGTTGCGGCCTTCGGGCGACGGACTGACGGTGGTCGGGGACGACGCGCAGTCGATCTACTCGTTTCGCGCGGCTACGGTCGAGAACATCCTCGGCTTCCCGGCGCAGTATTCGCCGCTGGCCGAGGTGGTGACGCTCGAACAAAACTACCGCTCGACGCAAGGCATACTCGACGCGGCAAATGCGCTGATCGCCGGCGGCGGGCGCCAGTACCGCAAGACGCTGCAGGCTAAGCGCGGCGCGGGCGCTAGTCCGCGCTATGTGACGGTGTTGGACGACCTCGCGCAGGCGCAGTACGTGGTGACGCGGGTGCTCGAGACGCGCGAGCGCGGCGTGCCGCTCAGGCGCCAGGCGGTGCTGTTTCGCAGCTCGCATCATGCCGACGTGCTCGAGCTCGAACTCGTGCGCCGCAACATCCCCTACGTGAAGTATGGCGGCCTGAAGTTCCTGGAGGCGGCGCACGTGAAGGACGCGCTCTCGGTGCTGCGCTGGGCGGACAACCCGAAGAACCGGATCGCCGCGTTTCGCGCGCTGCAACTCCTGCCCGGCATCGGGCCGGCCGCGGCGGCGAAATGTTTCGACGCGTTCGAGGCGAATGCGCATACGTGGGCGAGCCTGCAACGCTTTGCGCCGCCGGCGCTGGCGCGCGAGGCCTGGCCCGCGTTCGCGGCGCTGATGGGCGCGCTCGCCGTGCCCGAGGGCCCGTGGCAAGGGCAGATGGGGCGGGTGCGCGAATGGTACGAGCCGCATTTCGCGCGCCTGCATGACGCGGCCGAGGTGCGCGCCGGGGACTTGTTGCAGCTCGAGCGCATCGCGCAGCAATTCGCCACGCGCGAGCGCTTCCTGTCCGAGCTCGCGCTCGATCCGGCGCAGGCTTCGGGCGACCTCTCCGGTACGCCGCTGCTGGACGAGGATTACCTGATTCTCTCCACCGTCCACTCGGCCAAGGGGCAGGAGTGGGACGCGGTGTACCTGCTCAATGTCGCCGACGGCAATTTCCCCTCCGAGTTCTCGACCGGCCGCCCGGAGCTGATCGAGGAGGAGCGGCGGCTGCTCTACGTGGCGATGACGCGCGCCAAGACCGAACTCGACCTGGTCGCGCCGCTCAAGTACTACGTGACGCAGCAGTCGCGCACGGGCGACCGCCATGTGTACGGTGCGGCGAGCCGTTTCCTCACGCGCGAGGTGATGGACTGCCTCGCGCCGGTGGCGTGGGGCGAGGCCGACGCGGAAGACCTTGCGGCGGGCGGCAGACCGGGCGTCAACGTGGCCGACAAGCTGCGCAGCCTCTGGTCCTAGATTGTCGTCGGGTAAGGGCGGCTTGCCCATTCGGATTCGACGCTTCGTCGCGCGTTGGGCGAGGTGTAAACTAAGGTCTTGGACTAGCCTGTATTCGGGCAACCGGTTGCGCGTTGCTAAGAAAAATACACGGGCACTGAATACCCGTGTATTCGCGGCGCAGCACCGTGCGCGTGGCAGATCTGGCGGGAAGGAGTCTCATGACACACGTGTTGATCGTCGAGGACCACGAGGAGAACCGCAATCTCCTCAAGATGCTGCTCGAGGCGAACGCCTACCGGGTGACCGCCGCAGGCGACGGGCTGGAGGCACTGGCCGCGGCGCGGCGCGATCCGCCCGATGCCATCGTTTCCGACGCACTGATGCCGAAGATGGACGGCTTTGCCCTGTGCCGCGCCTGGATGCAGGATACGGCGCTCAGGGCCATTCCGTTCATTTTCTACTCTGCCACTTACGTCCGCCCGGACGACGAGCAATTCGCCATGGCGCTGGGCGCGGTGCGCGATCTGATCAAGCCGCTGGAGGCGGAGGTGTTTCTGCGGGAACTGCGCGCAATGCTGCAGCAGTGGGCCGGGCGCGCCGCGCCCAGCCCGGCCTCGCCGCTGGACGACGCCGCTTCCCACGCTCTGCACGAGTCGGCGCTGGCGCGCAAGCTCGAGGACAAGATGGCGCAACTGGAGGCGGCGAACCGCAAGCAGCGCGAGAGCGAGGAGAAATACCGGCGCTTCTACGACAACCTGCAGGACGTCTATGTCGAGGCGAGTCTGGATGGAACCATATTGGAGATGAGCCCCCAGGTCGCGACGCTGTCGAAGGGACAATACAAGAGGGAGGATCTCATCGGAACATCGGTGAACGCCTTGTATGCCGATTCCCGATACATAGACGCCATCCTGGAAGCCATCAAGCAACGCGGTCGGGCCGTCGACGTGGAATCGATGTTCAGGAACCGCGACGGATCCCTCGTTCCATGCTCGGTCTCAGCGACGATAGTGCGCGGCGCCGACGGGGAACTGAGAACCGTCGCCACTTTGCGCGACATCACCGCGCGCAAACAGGCCGAGCGCGAGCTGGGCCAAGCCGAAACCAGGTTCCGGAGTCTGGTGGAGCAGTGGTTCACGGGGATATTCGTCATTCAGGACCAAAGGCTGGCCTATTGCAATCCCCGCTTCGTCCAAATTCTCGGCTACGCCGCGGAAGCCGAGTTGATCGGCAAGGATCCGCTGTCGCTTCCGGTCGGGAAGGACGTTGCGGCGGTGGCCGACACCGTGCGCCGTTTGTTCGAGGAGGAAGCGGGCCCCGTCAGCCAGGCTTTCGCCGCCCAGCGCAAAGATGGCTCGATCGTCGAGCTTGAATTGCAAGGCATTCGGGCGACCTACCTTGGCCGGCCGGCAATCCTCGGCATGATGCGGGACATTTCCGCAAAAAAGTGAAGAACGGGTGCAACCGGCCGCATCCATGCCTCGATGAAGCCGGCGCAGGTCCAGAGCTTTGCCCCGATCGCGAATGCGAAGGCGCGCGTCCTGATCCTGGGGAGCATGCCCGGGAAGGCATCGCTTGCAGCCGGGCAATACTATGCGCATCCACAGAACCTGTTCTGGCGCATCCTGGGAGAAATCACCGGCGCAGCTCCCTCATTGCCCTATGCGACGCGGGCCCGGGCGCTGAAATCGAGCGGGATCGCGCTATGGGACGTGCTCGAGTCCTGCGCCCGCGAGGGCAGCCTGGATTCGGACATCGACGACGCCACGCTACGCGCCAACGATTTCGTCTCCTTCTACCGCGTCCATCCGCGGATTGCGCACGTCTTTTTCAACGGCGCCAAAGCCGAGGCTTGCTATCGCAAGCACGTGCTACCTGCGCTCGGGGACGCAGCAGCAACGCCGGGCTATCGGCGCCTGCCCTCGACCAGCCCGGCCAACGCCTTCATGTCGTTCGCGTACAAGCACAGAGTATGGACGCAAGCGCTGAGGCCGGCCCTGGCGGGCCGCCCAGGTCGCGGCGGCGCACGTTGAACGCGCGCGGCGCGGTCAGCTATTTACCATTAGCGCGCCGCGCGCGCGAAAACCTTCGATCTCCGTCTGGCCGAAACCCCAGTCGGCGAGCGCCTGCGCGCCGCCTTCACCGCAGCGCGCCTGATTGTGCGGGTACCGCGCCGCTGTCGAGCGCGTTGACGCCGCGCTGGTCGCGCCAATGCCCGGCGGCCATGCGTCCATAGAACATCGCCATCAGGCCGGCCGCGCCTTCGCTCATGGCGGCATCGATCACCTGGTCCTTCCGAGGAGGGTTTTC
>JAZDIA010000107.1:0-11797 GCA_043805375.1 Pseudomonadota bacterium | reverse complement strand
CGCAACCAGACGCGCCGAGCGCATCAGCGCCAGCGGAAATCGCGCTGCCGGCGAGAGCGACCCGAGGTCCCCCAGTGCGTACTCGCCGGCCTCGGCCACACGCGTGCACAGTGCCTGTGGCGAAAGCGCGAGGAGTTCGGCGGCGTGCGCATCCGAAGTGGACCAGACCATGGACATGCGCTCACCCGACAGTGGCAGGTAGGCGAGCACACCGTCGTTGCGGAACCACTGAAACGCGGTGTTGCGGTGCGCTCTGGAACAAATGAAATTCGCCACCACACCCATCTGGCCGTAAGGCTTTTGCCGAACGCTGATTCCCGCCGCCTGGCGCGTCCAGGAATTCATGCCGTCCGCGGCAATCACCAGCTTTGCCCGCAGCGCCCTGCCACTGGCAAGGCCAAGTTCTACCGCGTCATCGCGTAAATGCAGTTCCGAACACTGGTCCGGGCAGATCAGTTCGAGCTGGTGCTGGTGCTCCAACGCCTGCCATAGCAAGGACTGCAGCCGGCTGCTCTCGACAGTCCAGGCGAGTTCGGCGACACCCGCTTCGTAGGCCGAGAACTGCAGCAAAGCGCCCGCCTCATCACCGCGCACCTGCATTTCATCGACGCGGGCGACGCGGCTGTGATCCAGTCGTTTCCATACCCCCAGGCCATCGAGGAAGGCTGCGCTGCCCGGACTGATGGCATAGACGCGGCTATCCCATTCGTCGCCCAAGGGGCCCGGCGCACGCGCCTCCACCAGTGCAAGCTTAAGCCCCGATCCTCGCAGTGCCAAGGCACTGCTCGCGCCCACCAAACCTGCGCCGATGATGACGATATCGAAGTCCATGGGCGAATTCTAACAGGCTGTCGACTAGCGTTTGCGACCGCTGTATTCGGCTCTCGCTGCCGTCGCTATCGGACCGGCGCAGACGAAAGCGAATTTGAATTGCCTTTGCTTGGGAGAATTTGAAACGGGACAAGGAAGAGATGGGCCGGTTCCTTTCCCGCCTGCGCTTATCAACATCCGCCTGAGCGCAACGGCGACACCGAGACGCACACGCCAAGTCAGCGCAAAGCCGTGCGCCGGGTTGTCGCGCGCCCCAGGAAAGAATTTTTTCCTTTCTGGATTCAGTTGGATAGCGCTCCGGCTCGCTTGACAGGTACGGTGCTGCACGGGGATAATCCGCGCCTCCGCTAGGCGAATTAGCTCAGCCGGTTAGAGCGACGGAATCATAATCCGCAGGTCCCCAGTTCGAATCTGGGATTCGCCACCAAACATAAAGGGGTTACGTTGAAACGTAACCCTTTTTTCTTTCCCATGGGACACTGGCGGAACACTGCGCCAAGGCAAACATCGGCTACTGGCAACAGTCAGTGCGTCTCCGCGTTGCAAAGTATATGATAGACCGTTACCGGCGGCTGGTTCCGCACCGGGAGCAAGTGCTGATTACAGCCTAGAATTGGAGTATCCGATGGCGACATTACCAACACCAGAGAAATATGCACGCGAGATACTGGCAATCTTCGTCTGGCATTTTGGTTTGCTCGCGGGTGAAGTTCTGCGCCGCAATAGTTTTCGCGCCCTTTGGCCGCAGAGAGGCTACCGCGCAAAGGATTTCAACGCGGGCTTGCAATTTGCCATTGAGAGCGGGTGGCTTGAGCTACTCCCCGGTGACAACTCGTATCGCTTAACCAGAAGTGGTTTCACCGACGGCTGACGTTGAGGTCTTGAGGGACGCTATTCGCCGTGTATATCGGGCCCGCCGATGTATGGTTGCCCGGCGGATTGATTTTTGTATCGCTCTGATCAAGTCGGAGATGGCCAAATGGGGAAAAGTCGTCAAGGCTGCGGTTATCCGGGTCGATTGATCGCGCCGACCCGGCTGGATTGGTTGCGCCCGGCGTGGAGCTCTTCCCGACACCACCGGCAGGCTTTAGCGCACGCGGCGTCGGCCGCTAAGCCCGACGCACAGCCGTGACAGCGAGATGCGCATCCTGCTGACAGGTGGCCGCGGCAGCGTGGGCCAGGGATTGGTTCCGGCCCTGCTTCAAGGCGGCCACCAGGTCTTGATCCTCGACCAGGAACCGGGGGCTTTGTCACCCCCGGTTCATCCTCACCTCGACGCCGTCACCGGCTGCGTCGAAGACGGTGCGGGGGTGGCGCAGGCCTGTGGCGGCATCGAGGCCATCATCCACCTTGCGTGGTCGTTCTCCGACGACCCGGTTCATCTGCTGGAGCATGATCTCCGCGGGCACCTGCATCTCCTCAGTGCCGCGCGCGAGCATGGCATCAAGCACTTCCTCTATGCCAGTACCGCGGTGGTGTACGGGAAACCGCTCCGCGCAGCCATCCGCGAGGACGACACGCTCCAGGTGCTGGCCGCCAGAAAACCCGCCTATGGGATCGCTAAAGACTTTGCGGAAAAGCTCACCCTGTTGGCCGCCCGGGAAACCGATCTGTCGGCCACCGTTCTTCGCTTCTGGTGGTCATTTGGTGACGAGATCGCGGGCAGGCACCTGCGCGACATGCTGCGCACCGCCGCAGCGGGAAAACCGCTTCAGGTCCCCGCCGACTGCGGCGGGAGCTTTCTCAGCCAGCTGGACTTCAATCGGGCCGTCGCTCTTGTGCTCTCGCGTCCAACCGCAGGCGGGCGGGTGTTCAACCTGGCGAGCGCCTATGTCACTTGGGAAGAAGTGGCACGGATGGTAGTCCGGGTCACGGGATCATCGAGTGTGGTGGAGGTGGTTCCCAAGGCCGCCTGGGAGGGCGCGGCATTCCTCGCCGATCGATGGGAATTGGACGACCATCGGATCCGGGAAGCGCTTGGATTCGCGCCGGCCCAGGATCCAGCGGACCTCCGCGCAGCCCTGCAGCGGGCGATCGCGCGCACCTGGGAGCGTATTCAGTCTTCTCCGGCCTGACGCGCGCCTGCACTCCCCCTTGGATGAACGGAAACCTTGCTTGTTCGCCCAGGGGGATTACCGGCGCGACCGGCATGAACAGGAAGAGTGCGCGCCAAGAAGTTGCCGAGGCCAAACTCGCGCGGGCCAAGGCCGAGGCGGGTCGCTATAGATCCTGTTCGGTGGGGCGTCTTGGGTTTAAGCCTTCAGCTTCCTGTTGAGTTCTCTTGCCAGCAACTCGATCTCCAGCGCCGCCACCGAACCCGCGGCAGGAAAACCGGCGCTGGGGGTCTCCACGAAGGCGACACGCTGGCCGATCTGGGCCGACATGAAAGGCACGCCGGATTGCTCCAACTCCTCCCGGAACCGGGACGAAACGACCGTACGCTGCGCCATCGTCAAAACGACGCCATAACGCAAGGGCGCGCCCTTGCCCTTTCTGCCGGCTGCGATCTCGCGCACCAACTCCACCGCCCCCATCGCCTCGCGCAGGTCGAACGGCGAAGGCTTGCACGGAATAAGCACGAAATCGGAGTGAGCCAGAGCCTCGGCGCTCTTGCGCCGCCTATAGCCGGCGGTGTCGATCACGACCCGTTCATACTCAGCCGCGAGCTTGGCTATCGTCTTGCCGATGCCTTTGCCGGTGTCCTGGAACACGGGGACGCGCAGAACTTCCTGCCGGCAGAGGGCCAGCGATGCCTGCGGGTCCGCGTCGAGGAGTACCGTTTTCTTGCTCTGCGACCAATAGGCCGCGAGGCAGACCGCGAGCGTGGATTTTCCGCAGCCGCCTTTGGTCGAATACAGGGAGACGATCATTTGCAAATTCCGCCCAAGGACACTTTGCACCGGCCGCCTGCGGTCGGCAACGCGGCCGCGGACCAGCGCCATGGAAAGCGTACTACGAAAAAGTCCGGGAAGAAAGCGTCGGCGCCGTGCGCCTAAGCCGCCGCCAATGGCTATACCCAGGTACCTGGTTTATAATCCGCTGCCTCGGCCCGCCGCTGTGGGCTCACCGCTGTGGTCGCAACCCATGCGAAGAATACTGCTCGCCCTTTTGATCTGCGCCCTCGTCCTGCCGGCGGCCACCATGGCGCAGGTACGTCGGATCCCGGATCACGCCAGGCGCGGCAGTATCGTCCACATTCAGGACACCATGGTCGAAATCGACGGCCGGCCGATGCGCCTGTCCGCCGGCGCGCAGGCTCGCAGCCGGGACAACCTGATCATCGTGCCGACGAGCCTGCCGCCAGGCGCGCTGGTAAAGTACACGCTCGAGGACAGCGGACAGATACACCGCATCTGGGTGCTTACGCCGGAAGAAGCCGCCGCGCCCGACAAAAAACCGCAGTGAGCATGGCGCGAAAGCTGTACATCAAGACCTTCGGCTGCCAAATGAACGAGTACGACTCGGCCAAGATTGCCGACGTGCTCGCCGCTGCCGACGGCATGCAAGCCACCACCGATCCGGCCGAGGCCGACGTTATTGTGTTCAACACCTGCTCGGTGCGCGAGAAGGCGCAGGAGAAAGTGTTCCACGACCTGGGCCGGGTGAAACACCTGAAGCGCCTGCGTCCCGGCCTGCTCATAGGCGTAGGCGGGTGTGTCGCCAGCCAGGAGGGCGCAGCCATCGTGGCGCGCGCGCCTTGCGTCGATGTCGTTTTCGGCCCGCAGACTCTGCACCGCCTACCCGAGTTGATCGAGGCGCGCCGGCGCACGGGCAAGCCGCAGGTCGACATTTCGTTTCCCGAGATCGAAAAATTCGACCGGCTGCCGCCGGCCCGGGCCGAAGCGGTGTCGGCACTTGTCTCCATCATGGAGGGCTGCAGCAAGTACTGCAGCTTCTGCGTCGTCCCCTACACCCGCGGTGAGGAAGTTTCGCGTCCGTTCGAGGACGTGCTCACCGAGGTGGCGGAGTTGGCGCTGGCCGGGGCAAAGGAAGTCACCCTGCTCGGCCAGAACGTGAATGCGTATCGCGGGAAAATCGGCGGCGGCGCAAGGGAGGATGCCGCGCGCGACCCAGGCGGCGCGCCCGAAAGCGCCGATTTCGCGCTGCTCTTGGAATACGTCGCCGAAATCCCCGGCATCGAGCGCATCCGCTACGCCACCTCGCATCCCAAGGAATTCACCCAGCGCCTGATCGACGCCTACGAGCGCATACCCAAGCTGGCGGATCACGTGCACCTGCCGCTGCAGTCGGGCTCGGACCGCGTGCTCGCCGCGATGAAGCGCGGCTACACCGCACTCGAGTACAAGTCCATCGTCCGCCGACTGCGCTCCGCGCGCCCAGGCATTTCGATTTCATCGGACTTCATCGTCGGTTTCCCCGGAGAAACCGAGCGCGATTTCGAAGCGACCATGAAACTCATTGCCGAGATCGGATTCGACGACTCCTACTCGTTTCTCTACAGCCCACGGCCGGGCACGCCGGCGGCAGAGCTCGCCGACGACACGCCGCAAGCCGTGAAAGCGCAGCGCCTGGCGCGCTTGCAGGCGCAAATCGAATTGCAGGCGAGAGCGATCAGCCAGGCCATGGTCGGCGGCGTCGAGCGCGTGCTGGTCGAGGGCGCCGCGAAAAGGAATTCCGGCGAGCTCTGCGGCCGCAGCAGCGGCAACCGCATGGTGAATTTCGCCGGCCCGCGCGAGCTCATCGGCCGCATGCTGGAGGTCAGCATCACCGCGGCGCTGGCGCATTCCCTACGCGGCGAAGTCCGAACTATGCAATGAAACCCAAACCCGTAGAAGTCACGCTGTCCCCGGTCGACAACCAGCGCCTCGCGACCTTGTGCGGCGCGTTCGACGAGAACCTGCACCAGATCGAAATCGCGCTTGACATCACGATCTCGCGCCGCGGCGAGCGCTTCGTGCTGAAAGGACATCCGCGGCAGACCGCGCGCGGGGCCGAGGTCCTCGATCGCTTCTACGTCCAGGCCAAGCGCGGCCTCACCATCGACGACGTGCAGCTCGGCCTGGTGGAAGTCCGCCAGCCCAGCGCGGATGCGGAAACCCCGGCCCTGCTCACACGCAAGCCCGACCTGCACGGACGCACCCCGCGCCAGGTCGAGTACATGAAGAACATTCTCGCGCACGATATCACCTTCGGCATCGGGCCCGCCGGCACCGGCAAGACCTATCTGGCCGTGGCCTGCGCGGTGGACGCGCTGGAGCGCGACGCGGTAAAACGCATCGTGCTGGTGCGCCCGGCGGTGGAGGCGGGGGAACGCCTCGGCTTTCTTCCGGGCGACCTGGCGGAGAAAGTCAATCCGTACCTGCGCCCGCTGCACGATGCGCTCTACGACCTCATGGGCTTCGACAAGGTGGGGAAAATGTTCGAGCGCGGCGCGATCGAGATCGCTCCGCTTGCCTATATGCGCGGGCGCACCCTCAACCATTCCTTCATCAGCCTCGACGAAGCGCAGAACACCACGCCGGAGCAGATGAAAATGTTCCTGACCCGCATCGGTTTCGGCAGCAAGGCGGTGGTTACCGGGGATGTCACCCAGATCGACCTGCCGCGCGGCAGCAGGAGCGGATTGATCGAAGCGCGCCGGATACTGGCCGATGTGCGCGGCCTCGCCTTCACCTTGTTCCTGGCCGAAGACGTGGTGCGCCACCCGCTGGTGCAGCGCATCGTCAACGCGTATGAGCGGCAACAGAACGAAACCTGAGCGCGCGGCAGTCACGCTCGAGCTAACGGTACAAAAAGCGGTGAACGCCGCCGGCCTGCCGGCGAACGCCAGCTTGCGCCGCTGGCTGGCCGCGGCGCTCACACCGGGCGCCACGATCACCGTGCGCTTCGTCGGCGCCGCCGAAGGGCGCAAGCTCAACCGCGCTTACCGCGGCCGCGACTACGCCACCAATGTGCTCAGCTTCGGCTACGGCACGCCTGAGCGCGGTGAGGCGCTCTTGGGCGACATCGTGCTGTGCCTGCCGGTGCTGCGCAGCGAAGCGCGCGCGCAGGGTAAGGCGCTCGTGGCGCATATCGCGCACCTGACAATCCACGGCGCGCTGCACCTGCAGGGGCACGATCACCGGAAACCGCGCGCCGCGGCCCGGATGGAAGCGCTGGAAAAGAGGATACTGGCGAAACTCGGGTTTCCGGATCCCTACGCCGGCGAAGCATGATCGAGAAGGGGTGACGGGCGGATAATATTGCCCCGCCCGCCGGTTCCGCTCGCGACCATCACCGATCAGACGTCAACATGGAAGACGACAAGAGTCATAAACCCTCGCTGCTTGGACGCCTGTCGGCGCTGCTCCTGCGCGCGCCCGAGGATCGCGAACAACTGATCGGGCTGCTGCACTCCGCCTACGAGCGCGACTTGCTCGACTCCGAAGCGCTGTCGATGATCGAAGGCGTACTGCAGGTGTCGGAGATGCAGGTGCGCGACATCATGATCCCGCGCGCGCAGATGGACGTGGTCGACATCGGCGAGACGCCGGACAAATTCATCCCGACGGTGATCTCGACGGCGCATTCGCGCTTCCCCGTGATCGACCGCGAGCGCGACAATGTCCTCGGCATCCTTCTCGCCAAGGACCTGCTGCACTATTACGCCGGCGAGGAGGAGTTCGCGGTGCGCGAAATGCTGCGCCCGGCGGTGTTCGTGCCCGAATCGAAACGCCTCAATGTGCTGCTGCGCGAATTCCGCGCCAGCCGCAACCATATGGCGATCGTGGTCGACGAGTACGGCGGCGTGGCCGGCCTCGTGACCATCGAAGACGTGCTGGAGCAGATCGTCGGCGATATCGAAGACGAATATGACTTCGACGAAACCGAAGACAACATCCTGCCAGAGACAAGCGGCCAGTACCGGGTCAAGGCGCAGACCGAGATTGCCGATTTCAACGAGAAATTCGGCACTGCCTTCGGCGACGACGAATACGACACGGTAGGCGGACTGGTGATCAGCCGCTTCGGCCGGATGCCCAAGCGCGGCGAAAACATCGTCATAGACGGTTTGAGGTTCCAGGTGATGCGCGCCGACAGCCGCCGCGTGCACACCCTGTTGGTGCAAAAGCCCCGGGATCAATGAATCCCGCCGTATTGCGACCGGTACGCGCTCCGCTGGCCGCATTGCTGCTAGGCGCAGCCACCGTGCCGGGCTTCGCGCCCTTCGGCTTCGCGCTGCTGCCGTTTTTCACCGCCGCCGGCCTGCTCTGGCTGTGGCAGGGGGCGGCCACGCCGCGCCGCTCGGCCGCGCTCGGCTTTGGCTTCGGGATGGGTCTTTTTCTCGCCGGCGTCAGTTGGGTCTACGTCAGCCTGCACCAGTTCGGCGCCATGCCAGCGCCGCTCGCCGTCATCGCCACCTTGCTTTTCTGCGCCCTGCTTGCGCTGTTTCCCGCACTGGCCGGCTACCTGCAGGCGCGGCTGAGCATTTCGATCGCGACCAGGCAATTGCTGCTGATCCCGGCGCTGTGGGCGCTCAGCGAATGGCTGCGCGATTGGGTATTAACCGGTTTCCCCTGGCTGGCGTTCGGCTATTCACAGACCGGCTCGCCGCTTCGCGGCTATGCCGCGCTCGCCGGCGTGTTCGGTCTGTCCTGGCTGGTATGGCTTTGCGCCGGGCTGCTGCTTGCGCTCGCGCGCGCAAAAGGGCGCACCACGGCGCTCGCCGCGCTCGCGCTCGTCCTGGGCTTGGGCTATGCCCTGGAGCGGGTCGAATGGACCCAAGCGCTGGGCGCGCCGATCACGGTGAGCCTCGCGCAGGGCAATATCCCGCAAGACCTGAAATGGGACGAGGCGCGCTTCGCCGCCACGGTGCAGTTGTACCGGCGCATGACGGAAGGCTCGGCGGCGCGCCTCACCATCCTCCCCGAGACCGCCGTCCCGCGCTTTCTCGACCTGCTCGACCCCGAGCTCCTGCGCTCGCTCGCCCAGAGCGCCCGCAGTCGCGGCGGCGATCTGATCATCGGCCTGCCGCTGCGCGACGCGAGCGCTCGCTATTACAACAGCGTGCTCGGGCTGGGCGTCTCGCCCGCCCAGCGCTACGACAAAATCCATCTGGTCCCATTCGGAGAATTCATCCCGCCAGGCTTCGGCTGGATCCCATCGATGCTGAAAATCCCGCTCACCGATTTCTCGCGCGGCAGCCTGACGCAGGCGCCGCTCGCGCTCGCCGGACAAAAGATTGCGGTCAATATCTGCTACGAGGATGCGTTCGGCGAGGAAATCATCCGTTTCCTGCCCGAAGCGACGCTGCTGGTCAACGCGAGCAACGTCGCCTGGTTCGGCGACTCGCTTGCGCCGCACCAACATCTGCAGATCGCGCAATTGCGCGCGCTCGAGACCGGCCGCGTCATGCTGCGCGCCACCAACAGCGGCATGACCGCGATCATCGACCATCACGGCAACGTCGCCGCCGTCCTTCCACCGTTCACGCAGGGCACGCTGAACGGCAGCGTCCAGGGGCGCAGCGGCGCCACGCCTTATGTGCGCTGGGGCAACGCGCCGGTGGTGGCGCTCGCGCTCCTCGTTTGTGGCCTGCCCACGCTGCGTCGCAGAAAATCGGCGGCGCCGGCATGAACCCGGAAACGACGCCGACACGATCGGTCCTGCCGCGCGCGCCATGCCCGCGTTCTCGTCAATGCGGATAGAATGCAATTTGTGCCATGTTGACCTATCATGGTCGTGCTCAAATAGGTATGGTTTATTCCGAGCAGAGTTTCGGATTGAACCTGCTCAATACTGCATGCTCATCAACAGGTGCTGACCGTGAAAATCGAGAAACCCGGCAATTTGGCAGGTGATCTGTGGGGCGGCCTGGCGGCGATGCTGGTCGCGTTGCCCTCCGCGATCGCCTTCGGCGTTACGATTTTCGCTCCTCTCGGCGGCAGCTACGTTGCTCAAGGCGCAATTGCCGGGATACTCGGTGCCACCGCGCTTGGCCTCATCGCTTCCGCCTTTGGCGGGACGCAGCGTCTGATCACCGCGCCGTGCGCGCCCGCCGCGGCCGTGCTTTCTGCGATCGCGATCGAAATGTCGCAAAGCGGCGCCCCTGCAGACTCGGTCGTCCTCATGCTGACGCTGATGGGACTCGTTTGCGGCCTGCTCCAGCTAAGCTTCGGCGCCGTCGGCCTTGGCCGCCTGATCAAGTACATGCCTTATCCGGTCGTCAGCGGCTACTTGAGCGGCGTCGGCATCATCATTATCGTCAGCCAGATCCCCAAGTTCCTCGGCGTGCCGAAGTCGACCCACTTCTGGGAGGCGCTGGGTTCGCCCTCGCTGTGGCAATGGCAAGGCATTACCGTGGGCGCGGTCACGGTGGCGGTCATGCTGTTCGCGCCGATGGTTACCAAGATGGTTCCTGCCGCGATTCTCGGCCTGGCGTGCGGCGTCATCGCCTATTTCGGCCTTGGTCTCGCGGATCCGGGACTGCTCACGCTCACCGCTAACGCCCTGGTCGTCGGACCCCTCGGCGGCTCGGACACCGGCTTTGGCGAGGCGATGATCGGACGCTGGCAGGCGGTTGGCGAGCTGAATTTCGCCCAACTCCGCAGTCTGCTGGTTCCGGCGCTGACGTTGGCCGTGCTGCTTTCGATCGACACGCTAAAGACCTGCGTCGTTCTGGACGCACTCACGCGCTCCCGCCATAACTCGAACAAGGAATTGATCGGGCAGGGACTCGGGAACCTGGCCTCGTCGTTGATCGGCGGGGTGCCCGGCGCGGGGCAGATGGGCGCAACCCTGGTGAACATTTCGAGCGGCGCGCAATCGCGCTGGTCCGGCCTCGCCGAGGGCATGCTCTCGCTCATCGCGTTTCTGTTGCTCGGAACGCTGATCGCATGGGTGCCGATCGCGGCGCTCTCGGGCATCCTCGTCGTCATCGGCTTTCGCATGTTCGACCGCCACAGCCTGCAGCTGCTGAAGTCGCGCACCACGATTCTCGACTTTGTCGTGATCGCCGCGGTCGTAGTGGTTGCGCTCACGGTCAGCCTGATCGCCGCTTCTGGCGTCGGTATCGCTCTCGCCGTGATGCTGTTCATCCGCGAGCAGATTCGCGGATCGATCGTGCGCAGCAAAGCCTACGGCAACCAAATGTTTTCCAAGCGCGTGCGCCTTCCGGACGAGATGGCGATACTGGAAAAGCGCGGCGACCAAACTGCGATCTTCGAGCTGCAGGGAAGTCTTTTCTTCGGCACCACCGACCAGCTATACACGCTCCTCGAACCCGAACTCAAGACGCGAACTTACATCATCCTCGACCTGCGGCGCGTGCAATCGGTGGACCTTACGGCGGTGCACATGATCGAACAGATGGAGAGCATGCTCGCCGAGCGCGGCGCGCTCCTCATTTTCAGCCAGCTTCCGGAAAACGTCCCCAGCGGCCAGGACATGCGCCAGTACTTCGACCAGGTCGGGCTGGTGAAGGCGGAGCGCCGCATCCAGACCTTCAGCGAACTCGATGAAGCGCTCGAGTGGGTCGAGGAACGCCTCATCGAAGAAGAGCATCTCGAGCGCATGCTGGAAAAGCCGCTCGAACTGCGCGAGATCGACGTCTTCCTCGGGCGCAAGGAGTCCACCCTCGCCGCACTCGAGTCGTGCATGGACAAGCGCTCGTTCAAAGCGGGCGAGAAAATTTTCGCGCAAGGCGACGCCGGCGACGAAATGTATCTGATACGACGCGGGGCGGTTCGCATCGTGCTGCCGCTAAAAGGCAAGCAGGGCCATCACCTGGCGACGTTCGGGCGCAGCGACTTTTTCGGCGAAATGGCGTTCCTCGACCCGGCGCCGCGCTCCGCCGACGCCCTGGCGTTCACCGACACCGACCTGTTCGTGCTCTCGCGCAAGCGCTTCGATACCCTGGCCGAAGAGCACAAGAAACTGGCGATCGGCCTGGTATTGAGCGTGGCCAGGGTGCTGTCGATCCGCCTGCGCTACGCCAACGCGGAGTTGCGCGCGCTGCACATGTCCT
>JAZDIA010000106.1:0-18873 GCA_043805375.1 Pseudomonadota bacterium | reverse complement strand
CGCCGCTCCTGCACCTGGCTCGCAGCATCTTGACATGATGCGAACAACGCGGCGACGTGTGCGCCGGTGTCATCGCACCGCCTCGATTGCAAAAATCGAGTGCCATCGTGCGTCAACGCGGCAGAACCGAAGTTCGTTAAGCCTGGGATCGGTGAGCGCTTTTGTCGCGCGGCTGATCGCCGAATTCCACGGTGGCGGCATCGCCGCCACCAATCGCGGCGACGGCAGCGGCGCAATCCTCACGCTGCGCTTTCCGCTGCGCGCCGCAGCGTACAATACCGGCCAACCCGCCTGACCCGACTTCTGCCCCTGTTGCTTGGTCGGTACGCGCGAAATCATCGCGGCATTTTCACCAGATTGGAGTTCCTGCTTGCACCTTACGGATGTTGAACCCGGCACCGTGGGCCCCTGCCCGGTTGCGCCCGACGCCTTGCAGGGGATCAAACGCCAGCAGACCAACCCGGCGCGCTGGAGCGGCCCGAATTGGGAAGAGTTTGCGAGCGCGGTCCGCGCCCGCGGCATAGAGCTGCTGGAAACCGCGGCGGCGCGTGCCGCCTTTGCCACCGACGCCGGCGGCACTGCCTACGGCTTGCCACACGGCGTCGTTATCGCGCGTAGCACCGAACAGGTTGCGCTCCTGCTCCAGCAAGCGCAACAGTTCCGCGTGCCGGTCACCGTTTCCGGCGGCGGCCTGACCACCGAGGGCGAGTCGGTCGCCTTCGGCGGCGTATTGCTGGACATGAATGGCATGAGTCGGGTGCTGCACATCGACGCGGAAGCCCTGACGGTGCGCGTCGAAGCCGGGATTTTCTGGCACAGTCTGGCCGAGGAACTGCGCCGGCAGGATCTGGATCATCTGTCGGCGCCGCTCAACCTGACTTCGACTGTCGGGGGCACGCTGGGCGTAGGCGGAATCGACGTGAATTCGGCGCGCCTTGGCTGCAGCGCCGACCAGGCATTGGCCTTGCAGGTCGTCACCCCTACCGGTGAAGTCGTCGAATGCTCCGACACGCAGAACGCCGAGTTGTTTCAGCGCGTGATTCTCGGTTACGGGCAGTTCGGCGTGATCACCGAAGCCACGCTGCGCATCCGCGGCTATACGCCGTTACGCATGCATTATTTCTACTATGCATCACTGCGCATAGCGATCGAAGATCTGCAACTGCTGGACCGCAACGACGCCAGCGACTATTCGGGAATACTGACCATCATGGACTGCGCGGTGAATGTCCTGGTGGCCTTCGATTCGAGCGAGCGTGAAGCGGCGTTCATGGCAGACTGGCGGCCGCGCCTGCGCGGTGACGGCGAGTTCGGCTTCGGCCTGCGCACGCTGGGCCACTATCTCCTGCGCCCGTGGAAACTGGGCGAAGCCTGGTACCTGCTGCAGCGCAAGCGCGAACTCTTTCCCGAGCTGCAGCGCCCGGAATACATGCGCGACGGCACCATGCTCGATCGCAGCGTCGTGTTTTCGCGCGCGGTGTGGAAGTTCTGGGGCAGCCGGCAGATGGTGATTCCCGATTTGGCGACCTCGGCCGCCAAGTTCGTCGAGGCGGTCGAGCGCGGCAACGCGGTATGCCGCAAATATTTTCCGCATTACACCCTTTACCTCGTCGGCATCAGGCTGCGCCCGGAGCACAGGGCGCATTACGAAATGTCGTGCATCCCGCCAGATGCCGAAGGCTGGGCCTACGGCTGCGAATTCCAGCCGATGCTGGATGGCGGGGTGCACAGCCGCGACACTCTGCAGTCGTTCAAGAACGAGATTTACGATATCGGCGTGGACATGGGCGCCAGTTACTATCGCTTCGGCGGCATGATGAAGGGCTATATCCGGCGCGTATTCGGCGATGCCCTGGTGGACCGGCACTTGGCGCTGAAGCGCCAGGCCGACCCGGCGATGATCCTCAATCGTCACGTGATTTTCTAGACATGTTCGGTCTTGCCAAGAGCGCACCCCTGCCGCCAAGAAAGGACTATGCCTCCTGCAGCGGCTGCGGCCTGTGCCTGCTGGTGTGCCCGGTATGGCGCCGCCGCCACGATATTGGCCTGACGCCCCTGAGTCGGGCGAAGGCGCTGCAGCACGGCGCCGTCGCTGCCGACATCGCCGAATCGGTCCAGAGTTGCACCCTGTGCGCCGCGTGTGAACCGGTCTGCCCGGAGGAAATGGGTCTCGTCGCGATGACGCTGGACCTGCGCCGCCAACTGATTCAGCCTGCCGCGGTACAAAGCTTGCAGGCGCGGATGCAAGACCAGGCTGCGCGGCCTCCTTCGCCGCAGGCCTCCAGAGCGACAGTGCTGCTGTCCGGCCGGACACTGCGCGAACGGCCCGGCACGCTGGCGCGGGCGGCCGCCCTGCTGGGAGGCGCGGGCAAAATTCCGATTGCGGATGACGACGGAGGGGATATTGCCCTGGCGTTGGAGGCGGGAGTATCGATTCCGGCGCCGCGTCTGGAACGATTCCTGCAGCCGCTGCGCGGGCTGAAGAACATCGTCGTCGCCGACGGCCTGTTGCTGCGCCCCTTGCGGCAATGGCTGCCGCGATCGCAAATTTTCAGCTTGGGTGTGGCCTTGAGCCGCCTGGCCTCCGTGCGCCGCGCTCTGGGCGCAGGCGACCTGTACGTGATCGAGCCGCGTGCCTATCATGCCGATTACCAGCGCCTGGTGAAGTATTATGACGCCCTGCGCGCCGACTGCGGCTGCGCCCTCAACCTCGATCTGCAGCGCATCGCCATTCCCGCCGCCGCGCGCAGCCTGCCGCAAAGTCTCGGGCTCGATGCGATCGACGACAAGGTCCAGGTGCGCTGGATACTGCAGGGGCGGAAGATCACGCGTATCGTGGTGGAGAGCCTGGAGGACGCCGCCGCATTCGAGCATGCCCGCCACTGTCCGGTGGTGCATCTGGCGGATTTGGCGGATGATGAGACATCATGAAAAAGGTCTACGCTGATGCGCTCGGTTGACGTAATCATCGTCGGCGCCAGTCTGTCCGCGGCCGCGGCCGCCAAGCGCCTGGTGGACGCCGGCGTGGAAACCATCGTCCTGGAGCGGAAGGAACTCCCGCGGCACAAGATCTGCAGCGGCATCCTGTCGCCGCGCGGGCACCGTTTCCTGCTGGAGAACTTCGGCCCGGTGCCGCGCGAAGCGCTGCACGAGCCGACTTCCTGCCGCGGCGTGACCTTCCATTTTCCCAGCATGGTGTCGATGCAGATGGATTTTTTCGGCGGCAGCACGCCGCACCTGCACCGCAAGTACTCCGATTACTGGGCGATCAAGCGCAGCGGCGCGGAAATCCACGACCGGACCTCGTTTGCGGGGCTGGCGGACCACGGCGATCATGTGATCGTACAGGCGAGAAAAGGCGGCGAGCCCATCGAATACCGCGCGCGCCAGGTGATCGGCGCCGACGGGCCCAGTTCCCTGGTGATCCGTTCGATCTACCCGGATTACCCGCAGTCGATCCCCTGGTTTTTCGTCGGCCAGAAATTTCACGACATCATCGATTGCCCGCTAAGTCCGGATTATTTCCATTTCTGGTTCCATCCCGGCCTGGGGCATTACACCTGGAGCCATGCCCGCGACGGGCGGCAGATCGTCGGCGTGGGCTTCAAGCGCGGCGACAATTTTGCAAAAAGACACGAAAACGTGGTGAACTATCTGGCCGAAAAGCATGGCGTGCGCCTCCACCCCCACACCGGGGACGAGGGCTGCGGCGAGAATTTCGGACCGTCGCTGATCAACCGCTACGTGTTCGGCAAAGGCAATGTCCTGATCACCGGCCAGGCCGCGGGTTTCCTCAACATGATCGGGGAGGGCATGAGCTGCGCGCTGCACTCCGGCGCAATCAGCGGCGAAGCGGTGGTGGAAGCGCGCCTGCGCAACCGTCCGGTGCAGGAAATGTACCGCAGGATGATCGCTTCCGAAGTGCGTCGGACGACGGATCAGTGGAACCCGCTCAAGATCGCTTTCGCGCGCCCGCACGAAGCGGACTTCCCGGCCGCGCTGATGGCCCTCGGCTGGCGCGACCGCGCCAAAGTTCTGCGCGACCTGTGGCGCTTCGTCGTGCTGTACAAGGAATTCAAGTGGGGGCGGCAGATATTGCGTGCCGCCATGCAGCGGCCGTTTATCGGCGGTTATTCGATGCAGCGCTGGTTGTAGCGGCACGGCTCACGCGCAGGAAATACGCCGTGACCAGGCTGCTCGCCAGCGCCAGGCTCGCAATCGCGGCCAGCCAGAAACCCGGCGCGCCCATAGGGGTGGAGAGTCCGGGAGCGAAGAGGCCGATCCAGGCAAGATCGACGCGCGTCAGGCCGATCACATAGCCGCCGCCCAGACCCACCCCCCACAGGGCGACAGCGTAGATCAGCATCGGCACCACCGCGCGCTTGTAGCCGCGCAGGACGTTGACCACCACCGCCTGTACCGCGTCGAACAACAGGAGCGAGATCAACGCCAGTGCAGCGGCGAGCCAGGCGCTTTGCCTCAATTCTTCGGCGATGTCCGCGTGCCGTCCCGCGCCGTACAGATGCGCGACGATGGGCGTGAGCGCGAGCAGCACACCCATCAGCGCGACGAACACCGAAAAATAGATACTCGAGCCTATGCCTACCGCAGCCAGGTCGAGCGTGCCGTAGCGCCCGGCCATGATGGCGTCAATCACACTGTTCGCCATGAGCGCCATCTGCGCCACGAGCACCGGCCAGCCCAGGCGCACCAACTCGCGCACGAGACCGCGGGACACGCTCAAAGCTCGTACAACTCGCCCTCGCCCGCCAGCGCGCGCTCGATCAGCTTGCGGTTCAGCGCCGGAGCGAACAATTCGATGAATTCATAGGCGTAGCCGCGCAGCAGGCTGCCGCGCTTCACCGCCACGCGCGTGGTGTTGGAATGAAACAGGTGCGCGCACTCGATCGCGCGCAGTTTCAGGTCGCGCTTCGCGTCGAAGGCCATGGCGGCGATAATGCCAACGCCCAGGCCCAGCTCGACGTAGGTCTTGATCACGTCGGCGTCGATCGCCGACAGCACCACGTCCACGGCAAGCCCGCGCGCGGCAAAGGCGGCATCGATGTGCGTGCGACCAGTGAAAGCGGCGTCGTAAGTGACAATGGGATATTTCGCCAGCGCCTCCAGCGTGAGAGTCCCAGTCCTGAGCAGGGTGTGCTTGGGCGGCACCACGACGCAATGGTTCCAGGTGTATCCGGGCATGGCGAGCAGTCCCGGGAAATGGTCGAGCGCCTCGGTGGCGATGGCAATGTCGGCCGCCCCGGCCTGCACCATTTCGGCCAGCTCCAACGGGTTACCCTGCTGTACGGTGAGATGCACCTTGGGATAACGGCGCTTGAACTCAGCCACGACGCGCGGCAAGGCGTAGCGTGCCTGGGTATGGGTGGTGGCAATGGTGAGTCCTCCCGTATCCCGGTCGCTGAAGTCGCGCGCCGCGCGCTTCAGGTTCTCTGCTTCCTGCAGCACGCGCTCGATGATGCCGAGCACCGCCTTCCCCGGCTCGGTAAGGGCGGTGATGCGCTTGCCGTGGCGCACGAAAATGTCGAACCCGAGCTCGTTCTCGAGCTCGCGGATCTGCTTCGACACTCCCGGCTGCGAGGTATGCAGGGCGTTGGCGGCCTCCGTCAGGTTGAGGCCGCGGCGCACCGTCTCGCGCACATAGCGCAGTTGCTGGAAATTCATGGCCTGGGTTTAAATACCACCTTGTTATATGGGCATACGCATTTATTCGTTCCTCTTATAACACGAGTTTATTACGCTGCGGCCTGCATTGGCAAATCGCCGCATCGGCGTGCGGAACTGGATCCGCTGAGGAAAGCCGTCTGACGGGCAAAGTCGTCCCGGCCGGCGCCGGGTGAGGTCGCGCTTGGCTAGAGGGGCACCAAGCTCTACAATTCGCCGCAGGCGTTCAACAACAGGCGGATGCAGAAGATGTCCGATGATTTCGTCGACTATGTGATGGAGCTGCTCGGGCCGTTTGGCACGGTCGGCGCGCGCCGCATGTTCGGCGGCCACGGCGTGTATGTGGACGGCCTGATGTTCGCCCTGGTGTCGGCGGACACGCTCTATCTCAAGGCGGACGAGATGAACCGCATCGAGTTCGAGCAGGCGGGCTGCGAGATTTTCAGCTATGCGCGCAAAGGCAAACGCGCCACGCTCAATTTCTTCCGCGCACCGGAGGATGCGATGGAATCGCCCGAGCTGATGCTGCCATGGGCACGCACCGCTTATGCTGCGGCTTTGCGCGCGAATGCAAAAAAACAGGTTGCCGGGCAAGTCCAGACCGCCAGGAAGATCGCGCAAACCAAAGCGGAAACAACAGCGCTGGCCGCAAAATCGGCCAAACCAGCGAAGAAACAGCCGGCCAAGAAAGCGCGCTCGACGAAGTTGGCGGGCGAGACCGGTTAAGCGCGGCAAGCGGACAAGATGAAGAAAAAGCGTTTTGCCAGCCGCGAGGATCTGGGCCTCACCAGAGCCGAGTTTGCCATCCTCAGGCGCCTTAACACTCCGCAGAAAATCCAGGCTTACATCGACGCCATTCCGCAGAACTTCGAGATCGGCGGCGAAACCTGCCTCTCGGTACGCGAAGCCCTGAGCCAACGTCGGGCGCTGTGCGTCGAGGCCGCTATGATCGCCGCCGCCGCGCTATGGGTGCATGGAGAGCCGCCGCTGCTGATGGACCTCAAGGCGACCCGCGACTACGACCATATCGTGACGCTGTTCCGCCGTAACGGCTGCTGGGGTGCGATTTCCAAGACCAACCATCCGCTGCTGCGCTGGCGCGACCCCGTGTACCGCAGCCTGCGCGAACTCGCGATGTCCTATTTTCACGAGTACTGCAACAAGCGCCACCAGAAGACGCTGCGCAGCTACTCGGCCGCGTTCGACCTGCGCCGGCTGGACCCGAAGTCATGGGTGACGCAGAAAAAAAACTGCTGGGATGTGGGTTGGGCCCTGGACGTTGCCCGGAACTATCCGCTGATCAGCAAAAGGCAGGCGAAGCTGCTGCGCTTGCGCGACCCGCTGGAACGCGAGGCGCAGAAGCTGCGGCAATACCAGCCGCCGCGCACGAAATGAACCTCGGCACAGGGGTGCTGTTTCGTTCCCGCATCGAGATTACGCGCATTCTGGAGCGGCTCGCCCGTGATCGCGTGGTACTGTCAGCGGAAGTCGGGGACGCCGGGCAGCTGTTTCTGACGCGGCTGCTGCACGTCGATCCGGGCGGGGAATTCTTCGTTCTCGCCTACAGCGAGGAACGGCGTGCCAATATCGCGCTGCTGGAACAGGCGTCCGTGGTGTTTCGGGGAAACGACAAGCGAGGGCGCATCGAATTCGCGGCGGCCGCGCCGTCCGAGACGGTGTTCGACGGCGACCCCGCGGTTCGGTTCACGGTTCCTCAGGCGCTACTCCGATCACAACAGCGTGGGCACCCGAGGTTCACGCTTCCTTCGGACGCGTCGCTGCGCTGCATCGCCGACAGCGCTGGTGTCGCGCCGTTCGAGGCGCGTATCGTTGACATCAGCCGGGGCGGCATGGGCGGCATACTTTATGGCCCCGGCGTGCGGCTTCCGCCGGGCACTGTGCTCAGAGGATGCAAGATCATGGTTTCGGGCGGCAAACCGATCATTGTCGACCTCGAGGTACGCTACACGGCTTCGGTCGTGCAGCCCGATGGCAGCCTCGCACGCCGCTCAGGCGTGAAGTTTCTCGGCGAGCCCAAGGGCATAGACGCGCTCCTCAACCGGTTCGTCGTCGAGTTCGGTGAGGACCGCCATAACCTGTAAGAAGCGCGCATGCCGGGCGAACGATACTGCGGCTCCTGCATGGCTAACCATTTTGCCGCCAGTGACGTCTGCCGGGTGCTTTAATGCGGAGGAGAACCGCATCGTTTCCCAAGCGACCGCGGGATTGCGTCAGAATACGCTTATCGACCCAGCAGTTCGATCAAAAACCACAGGAAATACCATGCCCATTCCAGCGATTCTCGACGGCCATCTGGTCCTCCCCGTGATCGGCTCGCCGATGTTCATCGTCTCCACGCCGGATCTGGTCATAGCCCAATGCCAGGCCGGCATCGTCGGCTCGTTTCCGGCGCTGAACGCCCGGCCCGAGAAAGAACTCGCCGCGTGGCTGGAGCGGATCACCACCGAGCTTGCCGCGTACCAGGCGGCCAACCCGCGGAAGAAGGTCGCGCCCTTTGCCGTGAACCAGATCGTGCACGCCTCGAACGACAGGCTGATGCACGACATGGAAACCTGCGTGCGCTTCAAGGTGCCGATCATCATCACCAGCCTGCGCCCGCCGGGTGAGATAATTGCGGCCGCACACGGCTACGGCGGCATCGTTCTGCATGACGCGATCAACGTGCGCCACGCGCGCAAGGCCGCCGAGGCGGGCGTGGACGGATTGATCCTGGTGTGCGCCGGCGCGGGCGGGCACGCGGGCACGCTGTCGCCGTTCGCGCTGCTGCCGGAAGTGCGCAAATTCTTCGGCAAGACGATTGTTCTCGCCGGCGCCATCTCCAACGGCGCGTCGGTGCTTGCGGCGCAGGCAATCGGCGCGGACCTGGCCTACATGGGCACGCGCTTCATCGCCGTCAAGGAGGCGAACGCGAGCGAGGACTACAAACAGATGATCATCAAGTCGGCCGCGGACGATATCGTCTATACCGCTTTTTTTTCCGGCATCGACGGCAACTTTCTCAAGCACAGCGTGCTGCAGACCGGACTCGACCCGGACAACCTGCCACCGCCGGACAAGAACAAGATGAACTTCGGCTCGGGCGAAGGCAGTCAGCGCAAAGCCTGGCGCGACATCTGGAGCGCGGGGCAGGGTGTGGGCCAGATCGACGACATTCCCAGCACCGCCGAACTGGTGGAGCGGCTGCGGCGCGAGTACGACGCCGCGCGCGCGCGCCTCGCGTTGTGACCTCGCGCTCCTGGTCGAAAGGAATTTCGATTATGGTCTTGAGCGTCCAGCGGTCGGTCGCGCCGTTCAGTCCGCGCCCAAGGCGAGACCCGCAGCAACCTTGCCCGGTGGAGCGGCTCAATCCGCTAGTCCGGCGAACAAAGGCGTGCTCAGATAGCGCTCCCCGAAAGACGGAATGATCACCACGATCAGCTTGCCCTTGTTATCGGCGCGCCGGGCGACTTCGAGCGCCGCCCACATCGCGGCGCCGGAGGAAATGCCGACCAGCAGCCCTTCTTCGCGCGCCATGCGCCGGGCGAGGTCCATCGCGTCGTCGTTCTTCACGCGCACGATCTCGTCGTAGATCTTGGTGTTCAGTATCTTGGGGATGAAGCCCGCGCCTATGCCCTGGAGCGGATGCGAACCGGCCGGCCCGCCGGAGAGCACGGGGGAGGCATCGGGCTCGACCGCGATGCACTTGAACGAGGGTTTGCGCGCCTTGATGACCTCGCCCACGCCGGTGATGGTTCCGCCGGTACCGATGCCGGACACCAGAAAATCCGCCTTGCCGTCGGTGTCGCGCCAAATTTCCTCGGCGGTGGTGCGCCGATGCACCTCGGGGTTGGCGGGGTTCTCGAATTGCTGCGGAATGAAGTAGCGCGGGTCGGCGGCGGCCATCTCCTCGGCCTTCTCGATCGCGCCCGGCATGCGCTCCGCGCCCGGGGTCAGCACCAGTTTTGCGCCATACGCGCGCAGCAGCATGCGCCGCTCCTTGCTCATCGTGTCCGGCATCACGAACGTACACTTGTAGCCTTTGGCCGCGCATACCATGGCAATGCCGATGCCGGTATTGCCGCTGGTCGGCTCGAGCACGATGGTGTTGGGCCTGATGCGCCCCGCCTTTTCGGCCGCCTCGATCATCGACAGCCCGATGCGATCCTTGACGCTGTGCGCCGGATTCTGGAACTCCAGCTTGGCCACCACCTCGGCCGCACATCCCTGGGCAAGGCGGTTGATGCGCACCAGCGGGGTGTTGCCGATCAGATCGGTGACGCTATTCGCGATATGCATATTCCCTCCTTTGCAGTGACGTCAACCGTGGCGATAGCAGCGATAATTGCTAGACCGCCTGCAGCGCCTGTTCCAGATCGGCCTTGAGATCGTCGATGTGCTCGATGCCGATGGATAGGCGCACCATGTCCTCGGTAACGCCGGCCAGCACCAGTTCCGCAGGCGCAAGCTGGCGGTGCGTGGTGGACGCGGGATGGCAGGCGAGCGACTTGGCATCGCCGATGTTGACCAGGCGCGTGAACAGCTTCAGCGCATCCTGGAATCTTGCGCCCGCCGCGAGACCGCCGTGGACGCCGAAAGTGAGGATCCCCGACGGGCGTCCGCCCAGGTATTTCACGGCCAGCGCGTGGTCCTTGTGCTCCGGCAGTCCGGCATAGCCGACCCATCTTACTTTCTTGTGATCCTTGAGGTATTTCGCCACGGCGAGCGCGTTTTCGACAATGCGCTCCATCC
Organism: Pseudomonadota bacterium; assembly: GCA_043805375.1. Classification (GTDB taxonomy): domain Bacteria; phylum Pseudomonadota; class Gammaproteobacteria; order Burkholderiales; family SG8-39; genus 2-12-FULL-64-23. The sequence continues at coordinate 8,442 of JAZDIA010000106.1, read as the reverse complement.
GCACCGCCAGGGTTTCGACGCCCTGCAGGATCAGGAAAGCGTTGAACGGCGAGATCGCCGCGCCCATATTGCGCAGCGGCACCACCCGGGCGCGGCCTATGTAAGCGGCCGTGCCCAGCGCCTCGGTGTAGACCACACCGTGATACGAAACGTCGGGCTCGTTCAGGCGGCGGAATTTCTGCTTATGCTCAGCCCAGGGAAATTTGCCCGAATCGACGATGATCCCGCCGATGGAATTGCCGTGGCCGCCTAGATATTTGGTCAGGGAATGCACCACGATGTCGGCGCCGTGCTCGAACGGGCGCAGAAGATAGGGCGTCGGCACGGTGTTGTCGACGATCAGCGGCACGCCATGGCGGTGCGCAATGGTGGCGATTTTCTCGAAATCGGTGATGTTGCCCAGAGGGTTGCCGATGGATTCGACGAAAACCGCCTTGGTCTTGGCGTCGATCAGTTTGTCGAAGGCGTCCGGTATGCGGTAGTCGGCAAAGCGCGTCTCGATGCCGAATTGCGGCAAGGTGTGCGCGAACAGGTTATAGGTTCCGCCGTACAGCGTGCTCGCCGAAACGATGTTGTCTCCGGCCTCGGCGATGGTCAGGATCGAATAGGTAATCGCCGCCTGGCCCGACGCGAGCGCAAGTCCGGCGATGCCTCCCTCCATCGCGGCGACCCTTTTCTCCAGCACGTCCTGGGTCGGATTCATGATCCGCGTATAGATGTTGCCCTGTACTTTCAGGTCGAACAGATCCGCTCCGTGCTGGGTATCGTCAAAGGCATAGGACGTAGTCTGATAGATCGGCACCGCCACCGCCTTGGTGGTGGGTTCCGGGCTGTAGCCTGCATGGAGGGCGAGCGTTTCGATTTTCACGGTGGATCTTCTTCAAAATGGAAAGTACAAAGTATAGCGGCACCTTGCGCCGCCACAACGAAGCAATTGGAGATTGCTTATTGCCGGAAGTTATTTATCCGAGCCTCAGCAGATGCCCGCGCAGTTCCGGCCGGGGGCGAACTCAGCTCGCGAACAAGGGGGTGCGCCGTTCAAGCCACGCGTTTTTTCTGCTGCTTTTGCAGCGCCGCCTTGGCGTGCATTGTAGCGTAAGCGCGATGCGCAGCCGCTTCGGCATCGCCGACATGAATCGCGAGACCCATGTCGGAGAGCACCGAACCGAGCGCCGACAGGCACAGCATCACGTTCTCCGGCTTGCACGAATAACCCATGAGTCCGATGCGCCAGATGTTGCCGGCGAGAGGTCCCAGGCCGGCGCCGATCTCGAGGTTGAACTCGGCCAGCAGGGTCTTGCGCACTTCGGCTTCGCGCGCCTTGATCGCTTCGGGCACGATCACCGCGTTCATCTGCGGCAGTTGCGCTTCTGCTTTCACCAGGAACTTTAGCCCCATGGCTTCGAGGCCGGCTTTGAGCGCGAGGTGGTGGCGCGTATGCCGCGCCCAGGCGTTTTCGATCCCTTCTTCCCTAAAGATCAGCAGCGCCTCGTGCAGCGCGTACAGGCTGTTGGTGGGCGCCGTGTGATGATAAGTGCGGTTGGTCGCGCCCCAGTAGCCCAGGAGCAGATTCATGTCCATGAACCAGGAATGAATCTTGTCCTTACGCGCCTTGACGTGCTCGACCACGCGGTCGCTGAAGGATACGGGCGCGAGGCCTGGCGTGCACGACAGGCATTTCTGGCTGGCGGAGTAGATGGCGTCGACGTTCCACTCGTCCACCAGCACCGGCGTGCCGGCGAGTGAGGTGACGGCATCGACGATGGCGAGCGCATCGTGCTCGTGCGCGACTTCGATCAGCGCCTTAGCGTCGGACTGCACTCCGGTCGAGGTCTCGGCATGCACGAACGCCACCAGGCGCGCGTCGGGATTTTTCTTGAGCGCGTCTTCCAGCTTGTGCGGATCGATTGCCTCGCCCCAGGCATCCTCGACAACGATCGGCGTTCCGCCCGAGCGCTCGACGTTCTCGATCATGCGCCCGCCGAACACACCGTTCCTGCAGACGATGACCTTATCCCCGGGGACGACCAGGTTGACGAAACAATACTCCATGCCGACCGAACCGGGGCCCGAGACCGGAAAGGTGAGCGCGTTCTTGGTCTGATAAGCGTAGCGCAGCAGTGACTTCAGTTCCTCCATCATCTCGACGAACACCGGATCGAGATAGCCGATCGCCGGCAGGCTCATCGCCGCCATCACGCGCGGGTTGATCTCAGAGGGGCCGGGCCCCATCAGCGTGCGTTGCGGCGGATGAAACGGATGGATGCGTTTGGTTGGTGCGAAATCGCTCATGGCGAAACTCCCTGGAAGAGGCGACCCGAACAGATCGTCGGGGCGCGATTTGACTCGGATCGGCTTCTTGGCGTTGGCTTCATTGAGCACTTCGACCGCCGCCACCTTGCCTTCGGTGACACGCTCGACCTCCATCGCCCAGCGTGCCGGAACATAACCGGACTTGACCCAGTTGTTGACGACCGCGCGATCCAGGCGAAAGCGCCGGGCCACGTCGGCCTGGCTGCCGAAAATAGAAACGAGTCGTTCAGCGCAGTTCACGCAAGAAATTCTAGCATGACAAACTTAGTTTGACAATCCATGATTGCTTTCTGACTTATTTCGATCCCGAAACAAGGCTAGTCGGGACGGAGGCGACAGAAGAAAAGTCTTCTGCGTCAAAGGCTTTATCCCTATCCTCAGACCCTACACCGCCGGCGGCAACGGCGGGAAAATCGAACAGATTGCGGTCCAGCAGATGTGATGGGGTTACCCGCTGCAAGCCGTTGAAGATGGTTTCGACCCGGCCCGGAAATTCCTTTTCCCATTGCCGCAGCACCTGCTTCACCTGCTTTCGCTGCAGGTGATCCTGCGCACCGCACAGGTCGCAGGGAATAATCGGGAAGGCGCGCACTCCGGCGTAGCGCGCCAAGTCCTTTTCCTTCACATACGCGAGCGGGCGTATCACCACCTGCTTGCCATCGTCCGAGCCGAGCTTCGGCGGCATGGCCTTCAGCTTGCCGCCGAAGAACAGGTTGAGAAAAAAGGTTTCCAGAATGTCGTCCCGATGATGGCCGAGCGCGATCCTGTTTGCGCCGAGCTCGCCCGCCAGGCGATAGAGCACGCCGCGGCGCAGGCGCGAACACAAGGAGCACATGGTCTTGCCTTCGGGGATCAGGCGCTTGACCACGGAATAGGTGTCCTGCGCCACGATGTGAAACGGGATGCCGAGCGACTTCAGGTACTCGGGCAGGACATGCGCCGGAAAACCCGGATGCTTCTGGTCGAGATTCACCGCGACGATGTCGAAGTCGACCGGCGCGCGCGCTCGCAGCTTGAGCAGCACGTCGAGCAAGCCATAGCTGTCCTTGCCGCCCGAGAGGCAGACCATGACGCGGTCGCCTGATTCGATCATGTTGAAATCGGCGATCGCCTGCCCGACGAGGCGACACAAGCGCTTCTCCAGCTTGTTTGCTTCGAGGCGTTGTTTCTCCAGCTGCTTGTGATTAGTCACTTGCGAACCAAGTGTTGACGTAATTGGTGAAAAATTTCGATTCTCTTGGGTTTTCATACATCTCCCGATTTTGTGTTTTGCAAGCCTGCAAAACACAAAATCGGGAGATGATGGATGCAACAGCGAGCGAGACTGTTTGGTTCCGGTTAAACCGGGATGGGAGCGATCATCTACATGTTAACGCTGCGCCCACCATCGACCGCGATGATCTGCCCCGTGACGTACGGCGCCTCGGCGATCAGATAGTACACCGCGCGGGCAATGTCATCGGGTTCGCCCAAGCGCTTCAACAGCGTGTGCGAGATCACGCGCTGGCGCGTCACTTCGTCGAACGACCCGTCCTCGGGCCAGGCGATAGGACCGGGCGCGACCGCATTCACCCGCACCTCGGGGCCGAGTTCGCGCGCGAGCGACAGGGTGAGTCCGGCAAGCCCCGCCTTGCCAATGCTGTAGACCACATAGTTTTTTAACGGCCTTTCGGCATGGATATCGGTGACGTTGACGATGCAGCCGGACGACTTTTTCAGATAAGGCGCTGCCGCCTGGGACAGAAACAGGGGCGCCTTCAGATTGGCGCCGATGAGTTCGTCCCAGCTCTCCGAACTGATGGCGCCTACGGGCGTGGGGTAGAATGCCGAAGCGTTGTTGACCAGGGCATCTAACGAACCGAAGCGCTCGACGCAGGTTTTCACGATTTCCGTCAGGCCGGCGATTTCCAGCAAATCGGCCCTCACCAGCATCACCGACTGGGCGCGCTGCAGGTTGAGCTCGGACTGCAGGGCATGCGCCTCGCGTTCCGACGCATGGTAGTGCAGCGTCAGATTGGCGCCGGCCCGGTGCAGCCGGCGCGCGATCGCGGCTCCGACGCGCTTAGCCGCGCCGGTAATGAGGATGGTCTTGTTTTGCAGTTGCACTGACATGATTTGAAGATTTTACCGGATTCGCGCACTATCCCGTACATGACTGATTTGCCCACACCGCCGGCCGACGCGCTGGCACATAGCGCAAAGCTCGCGGCGCTGATCCGCGGCGAGATCGCCGCGAATGGCGGCTGGATCGCGTTTGCGCGTTACATGGAGCTGGCCTTGTATGCGCCGGGTCTGGGCTATTACACCGCCGGCGCGAGAAAACTGGGGCGCGAGGGCGATTTTATCACCGCGCCCGAAATGACCCCGCTGTTCGGCCAGACACTGGCACGCCAGGCGGCGCAGGTGCTCGAATCGGGCGTCGATCAGATCCTGGAAATCGGCGCCGGCTCAGGCGCTCTCGCCGCCGCCCTGCTCGCCGAGCTGGGGCGGATGGACCGGCTGCCGCGCCATTACTACATCCTCGAAGTCAGTCCAGATCTGCGCGAACGCGAGCGCGATCTACTCGCGCTGAAAGTGCCGCACCTGCTCGAGCGTGTGATCTGGCTCAACCGGCTGCCAACCGTGTATCCGGGCCTGATCATCGCCAACGAGGTGCTGGACGCGATGCCGGTGCACATGGTCAGGGTCGGCGCGTCCGGCGTAGAGGAAGCCGGGGTTACGCTCAAGGACGAAACCTTCGCCTGGGCCTGGCGGCCTGCCACCGCGGAGTTGCTCTCGGCAGCCGAGGCGCTGCAACTGCCCGAGGGCTATCAGACCGAAATCCAGCTTGTGGCCTGCGGCTTCGTGCGCGCGCTCGCGCAATCGATGGCGCGCGGCGTGATCCTGCTCATCGACTACGGTTTTCCGGCGCACGAGTTCTACCATGCCGAGCGCAGCGTGGGCACGCTGATGTGCCACTACCGCCACCGCGCGCATGCCGATCCCTTTTTTCTGCCCGGGCTGCAGGACATCACCAGCCATATCGATTTCAGCGCCGTGGCGCGCGCGGGCGAGGAAGCAGGGCTGGAACTGCTAGGCTACGCCGGGCAGGCGCAGTTTCTCATCAACTGCGGCATCACCGACATCCTGCTGCGCACGCCGCCGGAAAACGCTGCGGCCTATCTGCCGCAGGCGGCCGCGGCGCAACAACTGCTCTCGCCCTCCGAAATGGGCGAACTGTACAAAGTCATTGCATTTGGTAAAGATTACATGACGCCGCTGACGGGTTTCGCCAGCGGCGACCGGCGCGGCTCGCTTTAGTTTGTCGCCGCCCTACGCCGGGTCGAGCCGCAGCGCGCGCGTCCATCGCCGGCGCGGCGCCTACGCCGGAACCGCCATGCCGCGCTGCACCGCAGGGCGCGCACTGATGGCGTCATACCAGCGCTTGACGTTGGGGAAATCGCCAAGTTCGGTCTTGTGCCACTCGTGCCGCGCCACCCAGGGATAGGTGGCGATGTCGGCGATGGAATATTCGCCGGCGAGGTATTCGGCAGCGCCCAGACGCTTGTCCAGTACGCCGTAGAGGCGGTCTTTCTCCTTGACGTAGCGGTCGATGGCGTAGGGCACCTGTTCCGTGGCCGCGCGCAGGAAATGGTGCACCTGGCCAAACATCGGGCCCACGCCCGCCATCTGGAACATCAGCCACTGCAGGGCGATATATTTGCCGCGGTCGGAGGCGGGCAGGAACCTGCCGGCCTTGCCTGCGAGGTAGACCAGGATCGCGCCCGATTCGAACAGGGCGATGGATTTCCCGTCGGGTCCGTAGGAGTCGGCGATGGCGGGGATTTTGCCGTTCGCGCTCAGGGCAAGGAACTGCGGCGTGAACTGCTCGCCCCTGCCGATGTCGACGGCATGCGTGTGGTAACGCAGGCCGCATTCCTCCAGCATCACCGAGACCTTGCGGCCGTTGGGCGTCTTCCAGGTATAGAGATCGATCATTTTTCCCTCCGGTCTTTTGTCATGGCGGAGAGTCTACAATGATTCGATGCTGAAGTGGTTATAGACGCTGATCGCCGCGCAAGCAGGTCGCTCAGGCTTTGTGATCGCGGCTGCGCTTCGCCTCGCGATAGGCGCGCAGTTCGTCCTGCGTCAGCTTGCCGTCCTTGTTGCTGTCGATCTGGTCGAATTTCTGCGCCAGGCGCGGCGCGTGCTTCTCGGCTTCGGCGCGGCTGATGGCGCCATCGCCGTCGGCGTCCGCGTGGCGGAAGCGCTCGGCTGCCTTCGCCTGGCGCTCGCCCCGGTTCGCTTTCTTCCATGCGTGGAGCTCGCCGCGCGAAAGCTGGCCGTCCTTATTGGTGTCGATGCTGTCGAACTTGCCCAACAGGTGCGGCATGGCCTTCTCGACTTCGGCGCGCGACAGCTTGCCATCGCCATCGGTGTCGGCCTTGCTGAAAAGCCCCGCGGCGCGCGGGCCCTTGGCGCCTGCAGTATTATCCGCGGCGAAGCCGATGGCGGGAACCAGGATCAGGGCGGCAATCAGGCTGCGTTTGAGCATATTCGTCCTCCAAGAATGAAAGTAGGTAAGGACAATAACGCTGAGGTCGCGCGAAAGCTTACCGCGGCAACAAACTGTTACACCTTCAGTCCGCCTTCAGCCTTGCCTCGAATCCGGTCAGCTTGCCCTTGATCGCTGCGCCGACATACATCTGCGGATTGGACGCGGTGAGCTTCTGCTCGCGCTCGCGTCGCGCCACCGCCTGACGGGAGAATTCGAAGGCTTCGGTAAAGGAGCGGGTGCGGCGCAGCGCCTCATCGAAGTAGGCCTGGCCGAACCACGTAAGGTTCTCGCCGTTGTCGCAGCCGAACGACTGGTTCCCGGCGTCGGTGGCAGTGATGATGAGCGTATTGTCGTCCTTCAGCGGTTCGATGAAACCGCCCGAATAGCAGGCCGAGATCACCACCACCTTCCACTTGATGCGGCTCTCGTGCAGCATGCGCGCAAGCGCCGCGGGCCGGATCTGCGCGAGTTCCAGCGGCGGCAGTTCGACCGACAACTCCGCGTCCTCCGAACCATGGGTGGTGATGTACAGGAACAGGATGTCCTCGTCTGCATCCAGAACCTCGCCCACGCGCTCCAGTGTTGCGCGCAGATTGGTCGCGCTGGCGATGGGCAGATCGCCCAGGGTCGCCGGATCGTTGGCAAGCAGAAGCGAGCGCCCGGCGGCATCGAAGCGCTCGCGCATCAGGCGCGACACCGTGCGCAATTCCTTACCGAACACGTCCTCGGTACCGTGCGGCGCAAAGCCGATGAAATACAAGTCGGCGATGCCGGCGCGCTGCGGCTCGAGATCCGCCAGTTGGGCCTCGAGCAACCCGTCCTGCGCGTGAAACATGTCTTCCTGCAGGATCGAGTTCTGCGGCGTGCCGAGAATGTTTCCCCGGTACGGCGCCCAGAATTCGGTGCGCGGCATGAAATTCACCAGGAACAGGAACAGCACGATCAGCAGCACGCTGGCGTGAATGAATTGCCGCCGCTGCCAGCCGGCTGCCACCCACAGCGCGCGCAGGGCGATGGCAAGCACCCACGAGAGATAAACCACGTAGGCGGTCAGTTGCACCGCGGGCGGGACCGCTGCGCCGGCGAAACGCAACGCGACCACAATGGCCGACGCTACCAGTTCGAAGCAGACGTCGGGCGCAACGAGGAGCAGCGCCACAGCCAGCAGAAGCTCGCGCCGGTGATACAAAGAGGCGATGATCAGGCTTGCGAGCAGCACCAGCGACATTTCGGCCAGCGCCACCGGCAGCGCGCCGAAGTCGACGTAACCGGGAAAACCTCCGCGCAGCATGCCGCCGCCGAGCCATGCGAGCAGGTTGAACACCGACAGCAGCACGAAATTTCCGGGCGAGATGCGGAAATCGTAGTGGTTTACCGGAAAAAAAGCCGCCAAGCGCATGCCGGCGAGCAAGTTGTGCTTCAGGCCCTGCAGCAGCAGGGCGGCGTTGGATTTCACGTCCGAATGTTCCGGCTGCAAATCTACTTGACGGCGTACGCGGTCTTGACCGCCGCGACGCGCGCCGAGCGCAGCCGCGCGGCGATCTTGCGCGGCTCGGACTCACGCCGGGCGATGGCGCCGGCATCCACGGCGC
>JAZDIA010000105.1:0-3802 GCA_043805375.1 Pseudomonadota bacterium | reverse complement strand
AACGGCGCGAGTATGGCCACCCGCTCCCAGCCGACGATGTCGGCGCTTTCGGCCTCGCCCGACGCCTTGCCGCCGACGGTCCAGCGCGTGCGCCAGAAATGAAACCCCAGCGCCGCGTACAGGAGCGAGGTGACGGCATAGAGTAAAATGTCAGACATGTCCAAATCTTACACCACAGAATGCTGGATAACCTGACCAACCGCCTGTCCAGGGTAATCAAGACCCTGCGCGGCGAGGCACGCCTGACCGAATCCAACGTCGCCGATGCGCTGCGCGAGGTGCGCATGGCGCTGCTCGAGGCCGACGTCGCCCTGCCGGTGGTGAAGGATTTCATCGCCGCGGTGAAGCAAGAGGCCATGGGCGAGGAGGTGATCGGCAGCCTTACGCCGGGCCAGGCCCTGGTGGGCGTGGTGCAGCGCGAACTCGCGCGCCTGATGGGCGGGGAAAACGCCGCGCTCAACCTCGCAGTCACTCCGCCGGCGGTGATCCTCATGGCCGGCCTGCAGGGCTCGGGCAAGACTACCAGCAGCGGCAAACTGGCGAAGTTCCTTGCCGCGCAGAAGAAAAAGCCGTTGCTCGCGAGCTGCGACGTCTACCGCCCGGCCGCGATCGAGCAATTGCGCACCATCGCCCGCCAGCTGCAAGTCGATTTCTTCGAATCGGCGCCGGGACAAAAACCGCTGGAGATCGCGCTGGCGGCGCTCGATTACGCGAAAAAGCACTATAACGACGTGCTCATCGTCGACACCGCCGGGCGTCTCGCGATCGACGCGGCGATGATGCAAGAGATCGCCGAGCTGCATGCAGCGCTCGGTCCCGCAGAAACCCTGTTCGTGGTCGACGCGATGCAGGGCCAGGACGCGGTCAATGTGGCCAAGGCTTTCAGCGACGCGCTGCCGCTCACCGGCGTGGTGCTGACCAAACTCGATGGCGATGCGCGCGGCGGCGCGGCGCTGTCGGTGAAGCGGGTCACGGGCAAGCCGATCAAGTTCGCCGGCATGGGCGAGAAGCTTGCCGCTCTGGAAGCGTTCCATCCGGAGCGCATGGCCGCGCGCATCCTCGGCATGGGCGACGTGCTGTCGCTGGTGGAGGAGGCGAGAAAGAGCGTCGATGTCGAGGAGGCGCAAAAGCTCGCCGACAAGATCAAGCGCGGCAAATGCTTCGACCTGGAGGACTTCAAGCAGCAGATCGGCCAGATGCGCAAGATGGGCGGGCTTTCCTCCATGATCGACAAACTGCCGGCGCAACTGGCGCAGGCGGCGCAGGCGCACTCGGCCGACATGGGCGAGAAGCAGATGCGCCGCATCGAGGGCATCGTCGATTCCATGACACCTCAGGAACGCACGCACCCGGAACTGATGAAGGCGACGCGCAAGCGCCGCGTCGCGGCGGGGGCTGGCGTGCAGGTGCAGGAGGTCAATCGCCTGTTGAACCAGTTCGGGCAGATGCAGAAAATGATGAAGCAGATGCAAAAGGGCGGGATGGCGAAAATGATGCGCGGGATGAAAGGGATGATACCCGGCGTGCGCTAGGGTTTTGCGCCGACCTGCCGCGAAAGTTATGTGCGGCCGCCTGAATCTCCTCCCGCTGTTGCAGAGTTGCGACGTTGCGCGGACGAGAAGCCGTCCGCGCGGATCGCCGATCGCGTACGGATGAAAAGCACATCCGCACGCGATCGGCGATCTTGTATAAAACCCCTATGCCCTGTTTGGTGTTAACAATAACCGTGTTTTCTGCGCGGATGCGCCTTTCATCCGCGCGGAAAACACGGTTGGCGCGCGCAGCGCGCAAAGGTCTTCGTCGCATGCGACGGTGCTCGAAACGCTGGATCTAATACCCTATTGCCGCCCCGTCACTGCGCGGATCCGAGCCGCCTGAGCGGGTGCCGGTAACAGGATCGATGGTAATTCCGTGCGCATGGCCGGCGAGCTCGTTCCATGCTTCCCAGCGGTTCACTACATGGCCTCTGCGCTCCAACTCCTTCAACGTGCCTTCCGGGTAACGCCCCTCGATGTTGAGCAGGTCGCGCGGCTCGCCCAGGGCGAAACGGCCGGAGAGCCAGCGCGGCGATTCGATCGCCTGCTGCACGTCGAGGCCGAAGTCGATCATGGCGACGTAGGCCTGGAGTTGAATCTGCGGCTGGCCGTCGGCGCCCATGCAGCCGAATACCTGCCACAGCTTGTCGCCGCGGAACGCAAGTGATGCGATGAGCGTGTGCAGCGGGCGCTTGCCAGGCGCGAGCTTGTTGGGGTGCGCGGGGTCGAGCGAAAAGTAGGCACTTCGGTTCTGCAGCACTATGCCGCTGTTGCCCGCGACTACGCACGAACCGAACACGCCATAAAGACTGTGGATCAGCGAGGCCGCATTGCCGTCGGCGTCGACGGCGCAGATGTACACGGTATCGCCGGCGAGGCTGCCGTAGGAAGGCACTTTGTCCCAAGGGAGCGCTCGCGCAGGATCGATCAGCGCTCGCCGCTCGTCGGCGTAGGCGCGCGACAACAGGCGCTCGACCGGGACGTTCGCGAAAGCGGGATCTGCGATCCAGCGGTCGCGGTCATGGTAGGCAAGCTGCTTCGCCTGGACCAGGAAGTGCACGTGGTCCGCGCCCAGGTATTCCATTGCCGCAAACTCAAAGGGCTCGATCAGGTTCAGCATCTGCAGCACCGAGATCCCCTGGGTGGGCGGAGGCGTCTGGTACAGCCTGACACCGCGATAGTTGGTCGAGATCGGCTCGCGCCATTGCGCGCGCTGCGCGCGAAAGTCGGCTTCGGTGAAGAATCCGCCGTTGGCGCCCGCATAGCGCGAGAGCTCCTTCGCGATGTCGCCTTCGTAATAGGCTTCGCGTCCGCCGGCGCCGACGGCTTCGATGGAACGCGCGAGATCGACGTTGACCAGGCTCTGTCCCGCGCGCGGCGCCTCGCCGCTTTTCAGAAAAATCGCGGCGGCTTCCCGGTTCTGCGCCAGTTCCGGCGCGGTCGCGGCGATCCAGTTGGCCAAGCGCTCGGTTACCGGAAAACCTTCGCGCGCATAGCCGGCAGCCGCGGCCAGATTGCGCGCGAGCGACAGGCGACCATGTGCCGCGTGAGCTTCGCACCAGCTCGCGACCGCGCCCGGCACGGTGAGTGTCGCCGGCAGGATGCCGCGAAACGGGATTTCATCCATGCCGCGCGCGCGGAAAGTTTCAACCGCAGCGGTTGCGGCGGCGCAGCCGGCGCCGTCGAGGTAGCGCACGCGGTTTTGCCTGGCGTCGTAGATCAGCCAGAATGCGTCTCCGCCCAAGCCTGTCATATGCGGATAGATGACACTCAAGGTGGCGCTGGCGGCGATGGCCGCATCCACCGCGGAGCCTCCCGCTTTCAGAATTTCAATTCCGGCTTCGGATGCGAGAGTGTGCGGACAGGCAACCATGCCGCGCGGCGCGAGCGTCGGCGGGCGGCCGCTGTGCATTTCGATCATGGGCTTTTCTTTCTGACGTGACAAAGGGGCGTATGGGAACACAATCGAACGAAACGAGCAATGCGTGCACGCAGCGACTGTCGGTCGGACAACAATCAGACAACCATTCTAGCAAGCTCGGCTTTCACCGTTAATCAAGGTCGGGCCCGATCTTCGGATTCATGGCGACGCTGGGCTGGTTCTAGGAGACGATGCCGATCACCTACTTAACGAACTTCGGTTCTGCCGCGTTGACGCACGATGGCACTCGATTTTTGCAATCGAGGCGGTGCGATGACACCGGCGCACACGTCGCCGCGTTGTTCGCATCATGTCAAGATGCTGCGAGCCAGGTGCAGGAGCGGCG
>JAZDIA010000104.1:0-41010 GCA_043805375.1 Pseudomonadota bacterium | reverse complement strand
ACGTTGACCAGCTTCTGCGGATACAGCGTCAGCTCGCGGCACAGATCGCCCAATGTGGCATCGCTCTCGCGCATCGCGGTCAACACCTGCAGTGCCGACACCAGGGCGTCGCCGGTGGTGTGTTTGTCCAGGCAGATGATGTGGCCGGAATTCTCGCCGCCCAACTGCCAGCCCTTCTCCTGCAGCAGTTCGAGCACGTAGCGATCGCCCACCCGGGCGCGGGCGAAGGCGATGCCGGCCTTTTCCAGCGCGCGCTCCAGCGCCAGATTGCTCATCAGGGTACCGACCACGCCGGGCACCGCGCCCTGAGCGGCGCGCATGCGCGCGATCACATACAGCAACTGGTCGCCGTCGTAGGTGCTGCCGAGCGCGTCGACCATGAGCAGGCGATCGCCGTCGCCATCCAGCGCGATTCCCAGGTCGGCCTTATGCTGTTTCACCGCCGACTGCAGCGACTGCGGGCTGGTCGCGCCGACTAGGTCGTTGATGTTCAAGCCGTCCGGGGTGATGCCTATCGCCACCACGTCGGCGCCGAGTTCGTGGAACACATGCGGCGCGATGTGATAGGCCGCGCCGTTGGCGCAGTCGACCACGATCTTCAGGCCGCGCAGGTCCAGCCTGTTGGGGAAGGTGCTCTTGCAAAACTCTATGTAGCGGCCCGCGGCATCATCGATGCGTCGCGCCTTGCCCAGTTGCGCCGAGGGCCGGCATCGCAGCGGCTCGTGCAACTGCGCCTCGATCTCGGCCTCCACCACATCGGGCAGCTTGTTGCCGTCGCCGGAAAAGAACTTGATGCCGTTGTCGGGGTAAGGATTGTGCGAGGCACTGATCACCACCCCGGCCTGCAGCCGCAGCGCGCGAGTGAGATAGGCCACCGCCGGAGTCGGCATCGGGCCCGACAGCATGACGTCGACGCCCGCTGCCGCAAATCCCGCCTCCAGCGAAGCCTCGAGCATATAACCGGAGATGCGCGTGTCCTTGCCGATCAGCACCGCCGGCCGCAGGCCGGGGGGCAACTGCGTGCGGCGCACCAGCACCTCGCCTGCGGCATAACCCAGGCGCACCATGAAATCCGGCGTGATCGGGGGCTCGCCCACAAGACCGCGGATGCCGTCCGTTCCGAAATATTTTCTGGTCATCGATTTTGTTCCACGGCCGCAAGCACCGCCAGCGCGTCCCGCGTCGCGGCAACGTCATGCACGCGCAGGATTCTAGCGCCATTCTGCGCCGCGATCAGGGCTGCGGCAATGCTCGCAGCAAGGCGGTCGGTGGCGGGCTTGCCGGTGATCGTCCCAAGCGACGATTTGCGCGACCAGCCGGCGAGTACCGGAACCCCGAGCGCATCGAATTCGCGCAGGTGGCGCAGCAGCGCGAGGTTGTGTTCCAGCGTCTTGCCGAAACCGAAGCCCGGGTCGATGGCGATGCGCTCCGGCGCAATCCCGGCGGCGCACGCGGCGCCGACGCGCTCGAGCAGGAAGGCTTTCACCTCCGCCACCACGTCGCCATAGCTCGGGTGCCGCTGCATGGTGCCGGGAGTACCCTGCATGTGCATCAGGCACACGGCGGCAGCGGTGGCCGCAACCGCGTCAACGGCACCGGGTGCGCGCAATGCGTTGATATCGTTGATCATGGCCGCGCCCTCGGCGAGCGCGGCGCGCATCACCTCCGGTTTAATCGTATCGACCGATACCGGCACCGGCACGTCGCGCAGGCCCCGTAGCACCGGCAGCAACCGGTGCAGTTCTTCGTCCGCGCTCACCACCGCGGCCGCGCCCGGCCGGCTGGACTCGGCGCCGAGATCGACGAGGTCGGCGCCCTCTTCAATCAGCTTGTGCGCATGCGCGATGGCCGCGGCGGGGTCCAGAAACCGGCCGCCGTCGGAAAACGAATCGGGTGTGATGTTGACCACGCCCATGATCAATGGACGCTCGAGCGTCAGGCGAAAGCGACCACATTGAAGCTGGGCGATCATCGGATTAGTCACTTGCGAATCAAGCGTTGACATGATCGGCGAAGAATTTCGATTCTCTTGGGTTTCCATACGTCTCCCGATTTTGTGTTTTGCGGGGTTGCAAAACACAAAATCGGGAGATTGACGATAGTCAAACGAGCTGAGTTGTTTGATTTCAGCCTGTCCGGCTTAGGAATAGACTAACTGGCGACCCTCAACCGCGTGCGGCTATATCGAGGGTCTCCGTAGACAGTTCAAGGTTTACCGATCAGGTCGCAGCGGGCGCCGCGGTGCCGGTGCTGCCGTCTTTCTGCGCTGGCGGCGGCGTGGTGCCGGACTGCTTCGGCTTGGGCTCGCGCGGCGCCTTGCCGTCCATGATGTCGTTCAACTGGTCGGAATCCAGCGTCTCCAACTCGAGCAGCGCCTTGGTCATGGCCTCGACTTTATCTTTGTTCTCCTCGATCAGGCGCCGCGCCAGGGCATACTGCTCGTCGATGATGCGGCGGATCTCTTGATCGACCTTCTGCATGGTCACCTCAGAAACATTCTTGTGCGTGGTGATCGAGCGGCCGAGGAACACCTCACCCTCGTTCTCGCCGTAGACCATCGGCCCCAATGCATCCGACATACCCCATTGCGTGACCATGCGCCGCGCCATCTCGGTGGCGCGTTCGAAATCGTTCGACGCGCCGGTGGTCATCTGGTGCATGAATATTTCTTCGGCGATGCGCCCGCCGAACAGCACTGCGATCGTCGACAGCAAACGCTCGCGATCCATGCTGTAGCGGTCCTCCACCGGCAGCTGCATGGTCACGCCAAGCGCGCGCCCGCGGGGAATGATGGTGACCTTGTGCACCGGATCGGTCTTGGGCAGAAGCTTCGCCACCACCGTGTGGCCGGACTCGTGATAGGCGGTATTGCGCCGCTCTTCCTCCGGCATCACCATGGAGCGTCGTTCCGCGCCCATGATGACCTTGTCCTTGGCGCGCTCGAAGTCGTCCATGTCGACTAGGCGCTTGTTCTGCCGCGCCGCGAACAGCGCCGCTTCGTTCACCAGGTTGGCGAGATCGGCGCCGGAGAAGCCAGGCGTTCCGCGCGCGATGATGTCGGCCTTGACGTCGGGCGCCAGCGGCACCTTGCGCATGTGCACCAGCAGGATTTGTTCGCGGCCGCGGATGTCTGGCAGCGGCACCACCACCTGGCGGTCGAAGCGGCCGGGGCGCATCAGCGCCGGGTCGAGCACGTCGGGACGGTTGGTGGCGGCAATGACGATGACGCCGGCCGTGGCCTCGAACCCGTCCATCTCGACCAGCAATTGGTTCAGCGTCTGCTCGCGCTCGTCGTTGCCACCGCCCAGACCCGCGCCGCGCTGGCGGCCGACCGCGTCGATTTCGTCGATAAAAACGATGCAAGGCGCATGCTTTTTCGCCTGTTCGAACATGTCGCGCACGCGCGCCGCGCCAACGCCGACGAACATCTCGACGAAATCCGACCCCGAGATGGAGAAAAACGGCACCTTGGCTTCACCGGCGATGGCCCGTGCGAGCAAGGTCTTGCCCGTGCCTGGGTTGCCAACCATCAGCACGCCCTTGGGAATGCGCCCGCCGAGCTTCTGGAACTTGGACGGATCGCGCAGGAAATCGACCAACTCGGATACCTCCTCCTTCGCCTCCTCGCAGCCGGCCACGTCGGCAAAGGTGACGGTATTGGTCGATTCGTCCAGCATGCGCGCGCGCGATTTGCCGAAAGAGAAAGCGCCGCCGCGGCCTCCACCCTGCATCTGGCGCATGAAGAACACCCACACGCCGATCAGGAGCAGCATCGGGAACCAGGAGACGAAGATGTTCATCAGCAGCGACGGTTCCTCTTCCGGCTTGGCCTTGATCTTGACGCCGTACTTCAGCAGGTCGGATATGAGCCAGATGTCGCCGGGAGAGTAGCTGGTGACGGGCTTGCCTTCGGTGGTCTTCGCCTTGAGGTTGCGGCCCTCGATCACCACCTCGGCGATGCGCCCGGCCTTGACCTCCTCGTAGAACTGGGAATAGTCCATCGGCGCCTGGGCCATCTGGCGCGTATTGAACTGGTTGAACACAGTCATCAGCACCAGGCCGATCACCATCCAGATCACGAGATTTTTAAACATATTGTTCAAAATTGCTCCTTCGGTACCGCCAATTTGTATGCCTGCTTGCTCATGTTACAGGGGTGGCGGCCCGGCAACAACTTAACGTGATGCAGATTCCGCATTCTAGTCTCCACTCTTCGTCCCCGCTTTGAATCCTTTTCCCAACAGATACATCTCGCTTGAGCGGCCACGCGAGGCAACGGGCTTGCGCGACCCGACCTTGACGAAGGCTTTGCGCATGCCGGCAAGGAACCCGGTGAAGCCTGCGCCCTGGAACACTTTGAGCAGAAGCGAGCCGCCTGGTTTCAGGCATTGCCGGGCAAACTCCAACGCCAGTTCGCACAAATACATGGACCGAGCCTGATCGCTCACCCCGATACCCGAGATATTGGGGGCAAGGTCGGAGATTACAAGGTCCGCCTTGCGCCCGCCCAGGGCAAGGAGCAAGCGATCGAGCACCTCCTGTTCACGAAAGTCACCCTGGACGAAATGCACTCCCGCAAGCGGCGCCATAGGCAGCAGGTCCACGGCCACCACCCTGCCTTTGCTCCCGAGCTTTGCCAGCGCCACCTGCGACCAGCTCCCCGGCGCCGCGCCCAGATCAACCAACAGCTGGCCAGGAACGAATAGCCGGTCCTTCTGATCCAATTCCAGCAGTTTATAGGCGGCGCGCGAACGATAGCCTTCGGCCTTGGCCCGTTGGACATAAGGGTCGTTGATGTGCTCGCGCATCCACGCCTTGCTGGTTTTACTGCGGCTCATTTCTTGGTCGGGCTGTTACAATCGAACTTTGCCATTGGATTCATCATGAAATCCTTATCCGCCGCCGAGCGCAAGCTGCTCAAAGCACGCGCGCATGCGCTAAAACCTGTGGTCACCGTGGGCGACGAACGCCTGTCGGCGCCGGTGCTCAAGGAAATAGACACCAGCCTCAAGGCGCACGATCTGATCAAAATCCGCGTGACCGCTGATGACCGTGACGCGCGCCAGGCCATGCTGGGCGAAATATGCCACCGCACCGGTGCCGCTCCCGTGCAGCACATCGGAAAGATTCTGGTCGTGTACCGCGAAAGCCAGGAAGCGCCTGCGCCGCCTGCGAAAAAGCGCGCGGCGCGCAAGCAGCCGCGGCGCACCAAGCGCAGCTATCAGAATACCTGAGCCACGAAGGGTGTACGTGGCGAACCTTAGATCGCGCCCTCCTCCATTGCAGAGTTTCGATTTTGCGCGGACGAAAACCTGTCCGCGCGGATCGCCGATTGCGCACGAACGATGACCCCGTCCGCACGCAATCGGCGATCTTGCATAAAAACAAACCTAAGCCGTCTTTGTTCTTATCCATAACCGCGTTTTCTGTACGGATGCGCTTTTTGTCCGTACGGAAAACGCGGTTGGCGCGCGCAGCGCGCAAGGTTTCTCGTGACATGCAACGGCATTTTAAACGTCGTAGTTAATTCAGCCACTCGCCACTTCAAACCGAGTTTAGTGTTCACGCTTTACTCGTAGCGCACAGCGATTATTTCGAATTCGCGCACGCCGCCGGGTGCCTGCACTTCGACCACGTCACCCGCATATTTGCCGATCAGTGCCCGGGCGATGGGCGAGCCGATGGAAATCTTGCCGTTCTTGATGTCTGCTTCGTCGTCGCCGACGATCTGGTAAGTCACCTTGTCACCGCTCGCCTGCGCCGCAAGGTCCACCGTGGCGCCAAACACGCAGCGGCCGTCGGCATCGAGCAACTTGGGATCGATCACCTGCGCACTGGCGAGCTTGCCCTCGACCTCGGCGATGCGCCCTTCGATAAAGCTCTGCCGCTCCTTGGCAGCCTCGTATTCGGCATTCTCGGACAAATCGCCATGGGAACGGGCCTCGGCAATCGCGGCGATCACGCCGTGCCGGTCGACCGCCTTCAAGCGCTGCAGTTCGGCGCGCAACCGTTCCGCGCCCTTGACCGTAAGCGGCGTGTTGCTCATGTTCATCCATTCCTAATCCGGAGAAGCCGGAAGCAAATAAGTCGGCTCGTTTTGGGAACTTCAGTCTCGCGAATTTGTGCAGTTGCGCTGGCGCAACTGCACAAGTTCGCGAGATGTATACAAACCCAAATTCTTCGCCAATTGTGCCACGACTTGATTCGTCGATGACCGATTAAACCAACTTTTGATGCAGGCCCTGCAAAGCGTAGGGAACCAGGTCCTGTATATGGCGCATGCCGGTGCAGGCGGCGCGGGCTCCGGCAATCGTAGTGTAATACGTGACGCGGCTCTGGAGCGCGCCGTTGCGTATGGACCATGAGTCCTGCACGGCGCTGCGTTTTTCGTCGACGGTGTTCACGATCAGGCTGACCTCGCCGTTCTTGATCATGTCCAGGATGTGCGGCCGGCCTTCCCCCACCTTGTTGACCGTCGCCACCGTGATCCCGTTCTCGGTAAGAACCTGCGCCGTGCCGCGCGTGGCGAGCAGGCTGAAACCCAGTTCCAGCAGTTCGCGCCCGATCTGTACCGCCGCCTTCTTGTCGCTGTTGCGCACGCTGATAATGACCTTGCCCGCCTTGGGCAGCTTCAGCCCGGCAGCGAGTTGCGACTTGACGAAGGCCTCGCCGAAGGACTGGCCCACGCCCATCACCTCGCCGGTGGATTTCATCTCCGGCCCGAGGATGGTGTCGACTCCGGGGAACTTGATGAACGGGAACACCGCCTCCTTCACCGCGTAATAGGGCGGCACCACTTCCTTCATCACGCCCTGTGCATTCAGGCTCTGGCCCGCCATGCAACGCGCCGCGATCTTGGCCAGCGGCAGGCCGGTCGCCTTGGACACGAAAGGCACGGTGCGCGAGGCGCGCGGGTTGACTTCGAGCACAAACACCGTGCCGTTTTGGATGGCGAACTGCACGTTCATCAGGCCGACCACTTTCAGCGCCAGCGCCATCTGCACCGTCTGCGCCCGCATTTGCCCTTGCAACTCGGCCGAAAGCGAATACGGCGGCAGTGAACAGGCCGAGTCGCCCGAGTGCACGCCCGCCTGCTCGATGTGCTCCATGATGCCGCCGATCAGCACCCGCTCGCCGTCGCAGATGGCATCCACATCCACCTCGATGGCATCGTTGAGGAAGCGGTCGAGCAGCACCGGCGAGTCGTTGGAGACCTTCACCGCCTCGCGCATGTAGCGCTCGAGGTCGCGCTGTTCGTGCACGATTTCCATGGCGCGGCCGCCGAGCACATAGCTCGGCCGCACCACCAGCGGATAACCGATTTCCTGCGCCAGGCGCAGCGCGTCGGCCTCGTTGCGCGCGGTCCTGTTGGGCGGCTGCTTCAGACCCAGATCGTGCAGCAGCTTCTGGAAGCGCTCGCGGTCCTCGGCGACGTCGATCATGTCCGGGCTGGTGCCGATGATGGGCACGCCATTCGCCTCCAGCGCGCGCGCGAGCTTCAGCGGCGTCTGCCCGCCGTACTGCACCACCACGCCGCAGGGTTTCTCCTTGTCCACGATCTCGAGCACGTCTTCCAGCGTGAGCGGCTCGAAGTAGAGGCGGTCGGAAGTGTCGTAATCGGTCGAAACGGTCTCCGGGTTGCAGTTGACCATGATGGTCTCATAGCCGTCCTCGCGCAGCGCGAGCGCGGCGTGAACGCAGCAGTAATCGAACTCGATCCCCTGGCCGATGCGGTTGGGGCCGCCCCCCAGCACCATGATCTTCTTGCGTCCGGTAGGGTGCGCTTCGCACTCTTCTTCGTAGGTGGAGTAGAGGTAGGCGGTATCGGTTGCGAATTCCGCGGCGCAGGTATCGACGCGCTTGTACACCGGCCGCACCTTGAGCGCATGGCGGCGCTCGCGCACCTTGCGCTCGGTCGTCGCAAGAAGCGTGGCGAGGCGCCGGTCGGAAAAGCCGTTGCGCTTGAGCGTAAGCAATGCGCGCTCGTCGAGGTGTTCCAGGCGCTTGCCTTTGAGTTCCTGTTCCTGTCTTACCAAATCCTCGATTTGCGCGAGGAACCAGGGATCGATGTGCGTATCGCCCAGTATCTTCTCGAACGAGAGGCCGCAGCGGAAGGCGTCGGCCACGTACCAGATGCGCTCCGGCCCGGGGTCGCCGAGCTCGGTCTCGAGCACCTCCGCATCGGTGGTCTTCTCGCCCAGGCCGTCGGCGCCGGTTTCGAGGCCGCGCAATGCCTTCTGCAACGACTCCTGGAAGGTGCGGCCTATGGCCATCACCTCACCCACCGATTTCATCTGCGTGGTGAGGCGGTCGTTCGCCTGCGGAAATTTCTCGAACGCGAAGCGCGGGATCTTGGTGACGACGTAATCGATGCTCGGCTCGAACGAGGCCGGCGTCGCGCCGCCGGTGATGTCATTTGCGAGTTCGTCCAGCGTATAGCCTACGGCGAGCTTGGCCGCTACCTTGGCAATGGGAAAACCGGTCGCCTTGGAGGCAAGCGCCGAGGAGCGCGACACGCGCGGGTTCATCTCGATGATCAACATCTTGCCGTCGGCCGGATTGACGGCAAACTGCACATTGGAGCCGCCCGTCTCCACCCCGATCTCGCGCAGTACCGCGATCGCGGCGTCGCGCATGATCTGGTACTCTTTGTCGGTCAGCGTCTGCGCCGGCGCCACGGTAATCGAGTCGCCGGTATGCACGCCCATAGGATCCAGGTTCTCGATGGAGCAGATGATGATGCAGTTGTCCGCCTTGTCGCGCACCACCTCCATCTCGAATTCTTTCCAGCCGATCACCGATTCCTCGATCAGCAGCTCCTTGGTCGGCGAGGCATCCAGGCCGCGCTCGCAGATCGCGACGAACTCCTCGCGGTTATAGCCGATGCCGCCGCCGGAACCGCCCAGGGTGAACGAAGGCCGGATCACCACCGGGTAGCCGATCGCGGCCTGCACCTGCAGCGCCTCCTCCAGGCTGTGCGCGAGCATGGAGCGCGGGCAGTCGAGGCCGATCGATTTCATCGCCCGCTTGAATTTCTCGCGGTCCTCGGCCTTGTCGATGGCCTCGCGCGAGGCGCCTATCATTTCCACGCCGTATTTTTCGAGCACGCCGTGCCGGGCCAGGTCGAGCGCGCAATTCAGCCCCGTCTGCCCCCCATAGTCGGGAGCAGCGCGTCGGGCCGCTCGCGCGCGATAATGGACTCGACCATCTGCCAGTTGACCGGCTCGATATAGGTGACGTCGGCCATGTCCGGATCGGTCATGATGGTCGCCGGATTGGAGTTGACCAGGATGACCTTGTAGCCCTCCTCGCGCAGCGCCTTGCACGCTTGCGCGCCGGAATAGTCGAATTCGCACGCCTGGCCGACGATGATCGGGCCGGCGCCGATGATCAGGACGCTGCGGATGTCGCTGCGTTTTGGCATCAGAGACTGACCGCCGGGGACGCGAACAACGCCACCGAAAAGCAAAATGAAGAAATCCCTTTGCGTCCTTGGCGATTCATGCTTTTTTTTCTTCCATCAATTTCGCGAAGCGATCGAACAGATAGCCGATGTCGTGCGGGCCGGGGCTCGCCTCCGGATGGCCCTGGAAGCAAAACGCGGGCCAGTCGGTGCGCGCCAAGCCTTGCAGGCTGCCGTCGAACAGCGATACGTGGGTTGGCCGCAGGTTGGCCGGCAGCGTTGCCGGATCGACGGCAAAGCCGTGGTTCTGGCTGGTGATCATCACCTGGCCCGTGTCGAGGTCCTTTACCGGGTGATTGGCGCCGTGGTGGCCGAACTTCATTTTGATGGTCTTCGCGCCCGAAGCGAGGGCCAGCAGTTGATGGCCGAGGCAGATGCCGAATGTCGGCATGCCGGTGGCGATGATTTCGCGTATTGCCTCGATGGCGTAATCGCAGGGCTCGGGATCGCCCGGACCGTTAGAAAGGAACACGCCGTCAGGCTTGGCCGCGAGTAGCGCCTTTGCCGGGGTCTCGGCCGGGAACACCGTCACCCTGCAGCCGCGTTCGGCCAGGCGGCGCAGGATATTGCGCTTGATGCCGTAGTCGTACGCGGCGACATGGAAACGATGGCTGTCGATCTTGCGATAACCCTTGCCCAGCGCCCATGCGCCCTCGTTCCACTCGTAGGGCTCGCGCACCGACACCACCTTGGCCAGGTCCATGCCGGAGAGGCCGGGAAACTCGCGTGCCAAGGCGAGCGCGCGCGCCACCTCCGCCGCGGCGAGCGCCCCGCCCTGGGCGGCAGAAATGAGGCATCCTGCTTCAGCGCCATTGGTGCGCAGAATGCGCGTGAGCTTGCGCGTGTCGATAGCGGCGATGGCGACGATGTTGTTGGCCTTAAGGTAGTCGGACAGGCATTGCTGGCTGCGCCAGTTCGATGAGCGCAGCGGCAGATCGCGGATTACCAGGCCGGCCGTGTGCACTTGCGCCGATTCCTGGTCTTCCCGGTTGATGCCGGTGTTGCCGATATGCGGATAGGTCAGCGTGACGATCTGACGGCAATAGGAGGGATCGGTGAGAATTTCCTGGTAGCCGGTCATGGCGGTGTTGAACACCACCTCACCTACCGCACTGCCGGCGGCACCGATGCCCGTGCCTTGAAATACCGTTCCGTCGGCGAGCACAAGGGTAGCAGGCTGGGACGGCGAGGCCAAGGCTAACTCCAGGATTTATATGCCGAAACGGGACAAAAACAGCAACTGTTTGACCCCGCAAAACTTTGCAATTGTAACCCGGAACCGGGTTTCGCCGCAATGTTGGCAGCGTGATGGGCGGCGCGGGACGAGCCAACGGAGCCCGGCAGACCCGGCCGCTTAAACCGGACAAGCCGGAGCGGAGGCAAACAGGCCGGCTCGTCTTGGGAACTTCCGTCTCCAGAATTTGTGCGGTTGCGCTAGCGCAATCGCACAAATTCTGGAGACGTATACAAACTCAAATTCTTCGCTAACCGTGCCAACACTCGATGCGTAAGTAACTGACTTCCATACCTACTTGAGACCGAGCACGTCCTGCATATCATACAGACCGGAGGTCTTGCCGCCGAGAAAGCGCGCAGCGCGGAGCGCGCCTACGGCATAGGTCGTGCGGCTTTGCGAACGCACGCTGACTTCGACGCGCTCGCCGCTGCCGGCAAACATCACGGTATGCTCGCCCACGATGTCGCCGCCGCGGATCGCGTGAAAACCGATGCTCTTCGCGTCGCGCTCCCCGGTGTTGCCTTCGCGCCCGTACACGGCGCAGTTTTTCAGGTCGCGGCCCAGCGCCGCGGCGACCACCTCGCCCAACTTGAGTGCCGTGCCCGAAGGCGCATCGACCTTGTGCCGGTGATGCGCCTCGATGATCTCGATGTCGTATGCGTCACCCAGGATTTTCGCCGCGACTTCGGCCAATTTAAATGTGGCGTTGACGCCGATCGCCATGTTGGGCGCGAACACGATGGCAATCCGCTTCGCCGCATCGAGGATGCGCTGCCTCTCCTCGGCGGTGAAACCGGTCGTGCCGATCACCGTTTTCGTTCCTGCTCTGAGGCAGGCGTCCAGGTGCAGCAAGCTGCCCCCGGGCCGGGTGAAGTCGATCAGGCAGTCGCAGGCGGCGATACCGGCCGCGTAGTCGGCGCTGATGATGACGCCGGAAGCGATCCCCATTGCCTCGCCCGCATCCTTGCCGAGGTAAGGGCTGCCGGCGACTTCCAGCGCTGCCGCCAGCTTCAGATCCTTGCTCGAGCACACCGCCTCGATCAGGGCGCGGCCCATGCGCCCGGAACTGCCGGCAACAACGATTTTCATACCGACGCCTCCTTTGCCAGTGC
Source organism: Pseudomonadota bacterium (assembly GCA_043805375.1). GTDB lineage: Bacteria > Pseudomonadota > Gammaproteobacteria > Burkholderiales > SG8-39 > 2-12-FULL-64-23. Next base: position 29,198 of record JAZDIA010000104.1, on the reverse strand, counting down.
CACAATTTCGCGTCCGCGCTGTCGGCGTCCGGCGGCAATCGCGGTCGGTCGCATCCCCGCAAAGCGGGGCCCCTGCTCCCTGCTCATGCCGCCCCCAGTCAAAACCTGACCTTGTCTTTTAACCGCTCCCACCAGCTTTTTTCCTGCGCCCGGTCGTCCCCGGCCGGAACCGGCGCGGCGTCGGGTTTCTCCGGGACCGCAGGCTGCACTGGCTTGGGTGGGTCGGAAGCGGTTTGCGCTGCCGGCCTGGATTCGGTCGTAGTGCCGGGTGCTGGCGCTTGCGGCTTTGCCTCAGGCGCTTCCGTCCTTGTCCCGGGGGTCTTGACCCCGGCGGCATCCGCGCCCGCCGCTGGCGTCACATCGCCCTCGATGCGTGCGAGCTTGCCGTCCTCGAAGAATACGCTGAATTTGCGCTGCTTCAATTCCGTGGAATTGACCTTCTGCCGCCGGAACACGTAATCCCAGCGATCGGCGTGAAAGCTATCGGCGATCAGCGCCGTGCCCAGGACAAAGCGCACCTGATCCTTGCTCATGCCGGGCTTCAACTGGGACACCATCTCCTGCGAAACGAAATTGCCCTGCTGGATTTCCATGCGATAGGGGGCAATGTCCGGCATGGGCAGCCGCGCGAAACCGCAGGAAACGAGAGATAGTGCGGCTATTGCAGCCAATGCGCGCAAAAACATCGATTGCATTCGTTTTCAAGGACGGTAAAACGTTATATCATAACCCAGTTCGCAGCCCCCATCGATCAGCGCATGAGCAAACCCCATGATCTCAAGAACATCGGCCTGAAAGCCACCGCGCCGCGCCTCAAGATTCTCAACTTGTTCGAAAAAAGCAAAGTGCGGTACCTGTCCGCCGAGGACGTGTACAAGCTCCTGCTCACCGACGGACTGGACACCGGCGTGGCCACGGTCTATCGCGTGCTGACCCAGTTCGAGCACGCGGGCTTGCTGCAGCGGCATCATTTTGAATCCGGCCGCGCCGTATTCGAACTTAACGAAGGCAACCATCACGATCATCTTGTCTGTATGCAGTGCGGGCGGGTCGAAGAGTTCTACGACGCCGAGATCGAAAAGCGCCAGGCCAAGATCGCCAAGGAGCGCGGCTTCATTGTCGCCGAGCACTCGCTGCATCTGTACGCCGATTGCATCAAGACCGATTGCCCGTACAAAACCTCCTGAACCCACGCCCCGGGCGGCGCGGTGTAGAATTCTATCGTTGTCATCGGGGAGTAGCCGCCCTTCGCCCCGTATCCGAAGGGGAACGTATCAACATACTTGGCTCCGGCCATGGTGCGCTCGGCCGCAGGTCTGGCGAGACCTTTGACATCTTGCTCCGTACCCGGATCGGGCGCGGGAGCGAGGTGTCATTGGTTAAATCCGCCCGATCCCGGAAGAATCCCCATGGAAGCCTTCCTTACCTCCACCCTGCTGGTTGCCGTCGCCGAGATCGGAGACAAGACTCAGCTCCTTTCCTTCGTTCTTGCCGCGCGGCTGCGCCAACCCTGGGCCGTCATTGCCGGCATCCTGGCGGCGACGATTGCCAATCATGCGCTGGCCGGTTCGGCCGGGGCCTGGATCGCGCACCTTGCCGGACCGGCCGTGATGCTGTGGGTGACGGGGCTGCTGTTCATCGGCTTCGGCCTGTGGGCGCTGCATCCGGATGCGCTCGACGGCGATCCGCAAATCCACCGCGCCGGCGCTTTCGTCACGGCGCTGATCGCTTTTTTCCTCGCGGAAATGGGCGACAAGACGCAACTCGCCACAGTGGCGCTGGCCGCGCGCTTCGACAGCCTGGCGGCAGTGGTGCTGGGCACGACGCTGGGCATGATGCTCGCGAATGTGCCGGCGGTGATGATCGGCGAGAAGCTCGCCACGCGCCTGCCGATGAAGGCGATACGTTTGAGCGCGGCGGTCCTGTTCATGCTCACCGGCGCCATTACTCTCCTGGGTTGGCCGGCTTAGCTGGTTGGCCCCGGACAGCGCATCCTCATCCAGAGTGACTGCAACGACGGAGACTGACCAGCATGGCCGAGAGCAAAGCTGAACCCGCTATGGAACTGCTGCTCTGGCGTCACGCCGACGCCGAAGACGGGATACCCGACGCCGGGCGCGCCCTCACCAGGAAAGGGCTGAAGCAGGCAAAGCAGGTGGCCGAGTGGCTCAAACCGCGGCTGCCGCGCGGCTGTCTCATCCTGGCGAGCCCGGCCAAGCGCGCGCAGCAAACCGCGGCAGCACTGGGTCTGCCCTACACCACGGAGCGGCGCATTGGCGTACAGGCGGATATCGCCAACCTCATCGCCGCCAGCAACTGGCCGCAGCGCAAGGGCACGGTCATCCTGGTCGGCCACCAGCCTACGCTGGGGCAACTCGCGGCCCGGCTGCTTTCGGAAGAGCCATCCGACTGGAACATCAAGAAAGGCGCGCTGTGGTGGTTTTCCAGCCGCACGCGCTACGGCGATACGCAGACCGTGCTGAGGGCGGTCATCAGCCCGGATCTGCTCTAAGCGAGGGCTGGATTTTAGCGTTCTTCAAGCTGCCCTGGCCGCGGCGTCGCGCAGCGGCTTCACCTCCAAACGCCGTCCGATCGATTTCCATTCGTCCGCTTCATCGGCCAGCGCGGCCGCACTCAAGGGGCGATGCGCAAGCAAGTCCTCCGGTTCCCCACCCGGCGCCTGCTCGACCGGAAAACGGTGCCGTTTTCGCATATTTCCGCAGCGTGTAATATGGCAGCGCGCAATATTTCTGCTACATTGCGCCATCAGGCCATCCTTTTCAAGAAATAAACCCCATGCTACCGAAGCAAACCCTGCTCCTCAACCGGGAAATCGGCATTCTCGAATTCAACCGCCGCGTGCTGGCCCAGGCCGAGGACGCGGACACGCCGCTGCTCGAACGACTGCGTTTTCTTTGCATCGTCAGCAACAATCTGGACGAGTTTTTCGAGATCCGCGTCGCCGAACTGAAGGAAACTCTCCGCGTCAATCTGCGCAGCGCGGGGCTCGACGGCATGAGCCCCGGCGAAGTGTTTACCTCGGTCAGCCGCATCGCGCACGATCTGGTAGAGCGCCAATACCGGCTGCTCAACGAGAAAATCCTGCCCGAACTGGAAAAAAGCGGCGTCCGTTTCCTGCGCCGCAACGATCTCAATCAAACGCAGCGCGCGTGGATACGCGATTATTTTTTTAACGAAATGATGCCCGTGCTTACGCCCATCGGCCTGGATCCGGTGCATCCTTTCCCGCGCGTGTTCAACAAGAGCCTGAATTTCGCGGTGGAGCTGGAGGGGCGCGATGCCTTCGGCCGCGCCTCGCGCGCCGCCATCGTGCAGGCGCCGCGCATTCTGCCGCGGGTGATCAAGCTGCCGCGCGAGCTGCGACAGGCGAAGGAACAGAGCTTCGTCTTCCTCTCCTCCGTCCTGCACGAGCACGCGTCCGAGTTGTTCGCGGGCATGAGCGTGCGCGGCTGCTACCAGTTTCGCGTAACCCGCAATAGCAATCTGTTCGTCGACGAAGAGGAAGTAAAGAACCTGCGCACCGCGTTGCAGGGCGAGCTGCCGCAGCGCAACCTCGGCGCCGCCGTGCGCCTGGAGGTCGCCGACAACTGCACCCCGGCCATGGCGGAATTCCTGCTGCAGCAGACCGAACTCGGTCCCGAGGACCTGTACCGGGTCAACGGGCCGGTCAACCTGGTGCGCTTGATGCAGATCCCCGAGCTGGTCGACCGGCCCGATCTGCAGTTCCCGGCGTTTCGTCCCGGCCGCCCCGCGGCGTTGGAGAAGCGCGCCGACATTTTCGCCGCGGTGCGCAGGGGCGACGTGCTGCTGCACCACCCGTTCCAATCGTTCACGCCCGTGGTCAATTTCATCCAGCAAGCGGCCAAGGATCCGCAGGTGGTCGCGATCAAGCAGACCGTCTATCGCATCGGCACCGACTCCGCCATCATGGAAGCCTTGATCGAGGCGGCCGGCAGCGGCAAGGAGGTGACCGTGGTGGTCGAGCTGATGGCGCGCTTCGAGGAGGTGGCCAACATCAACTGGGCGGAGCGACTGGAGGAAGTCGGCGCGCACGTGGTCTATGGCGTCGTCGCGCACAAGACCCATGCCAAAATGGTGCTGGTAGTACGACGCGAGGACGGGAAGCTGCGCCGCTATGTACACTTGGGCACCGGCAATTACCATCCGCGCACCGCGCGCCTGTACACCGACTTTGGCCTGTTCAGCTGCAACCAGGACATGTGCGCCGACGTCAACGAAGTGTTCAAGCAACTCACCGGCCTGGGCAAATCGAAGGCGCTGCATCATCTGTGGCTGGCGCCCTTCACCCTGCATGCGAAAATCATCGCCGCGATCAAAAACGAAATCCGCATTGCGCGGGCGGGCAAACCCGCACGCATCATCGCCAAGATGAATGCGCTGCTCGAGCCGACGGTCATCGAAGCGCTGTATGCCGCCTCGAAGGCCGGGGTCCGCGTCGACCTGGTGGTGCGCGGCGTCTGTGCGCTGCGCCCTGGCGTTCCCGGCCTGTCGGAGACGATAAGGGTGCGCTCGATCATAGGCCGTTTTCTCGAACATTCACGTATCTTTTACTTTTTCAACGCCGGCGCCGAGAACGTCTACCTCTCCAGCGCCGACTGGATGGACCGCAACTTCTTTCGCCGCGTCGAGTTATGTTTTCCGCTGCTGGAGAACAAGCTCAAGCAACGCGTCATCAAGGAAGGACTCAAGCCCTACCTCAAGGACAACCGCCAGGCCTGGGACATGAATGCCGACGGTCATTACCAGCGCAAGAATCCGCGCGGCACGCTGCCGCGCTCGGCGCAACTGATGCAGTTGGGCGAACTCGCACGGGAGTAAGTTCCGCCCCCGCCGTCGCAGCGCTATTGTTGTCGCGGGCGGTAGCGCTGCCTTCTTTTCGGACAGCGAGCGCGGCCACTGCTACAATTGCACGTCGACGACGGGGGTATTGCATAACCCGCCCGCGCCGTTTACCGCCAACCGGTCCATTTTCCAGCCGAGGTCGCGATGTTCAGTCGCTTCATGCCGCGAGAAGGCAAGTTTTTCGAAATGTTCAACGAGCACGCCGCGCTGATCGTGGAAGGCAGCCACGCGCTGGCCGCGCTGATGGCAAGCGGCGACGACCTGGAGCGACGTGCGCGTAACGTCGAGTCGATAGAAAAGCGCGGCGACAGGATCACCCGCGGCACGATCGAGCTGCTGCACAAGACGTTCATTACGCCGATCGACCGCGACGACATCCACCAGCTGATCTCGGGAATGGACAACATCCTCGACCTGATCGAAGACTCGGCGCAGCTCATGTTCCTGTACGACGTGCGCGTTCTTCCGCCGGATGCGAAGAAGCTCGCGGACATCTGCGTGGAGTGCTGCGACAAGGTGAAGAACGCCGTGGCGCTGCTCTCCAGCATGGACAACGCCGACGCGATCATGGCGCTATGCGAAGAAATCGACCGGCTCGAGTCCGAGGCCGACCACGTGATGCGCACGGCCATGGGACGCTTGTTCCGGGACGAGCCCGACGTGCGCGAGTTGATCAAGCTGCGCACGGTCTACGAGCACCTGGAAACCGTGACCGACCACTGCGAAGACGTGGCCAACATCATCCAGGGCATCGTGATCGAGAACGCTTGAACACGCGATTTGCGTCGATGCAGGAAGCGGAACGGGGAATATGAGCTTCCAGATCATGGCGTTTCTGATCGTGGTGGCGCTCGTGTTCGACTTCATGAACGGCTTCCACGACGCCGCGAACTCGATCGCGACCATAGTATCCACGGGTGCCCTAAGCCCGCAGGCGGCGGTTGTCTGGGCAGCGTTCTTCAACTTCATCGCTTTTCTCTTCTTCGGCCTGAGCGTGGCGGCCACGGTGGGCAAGGGCATCATCGACCCGGCCATCATCGATCAGAACGTGGTGCTCGGCGCGCTTTGCGGCGGCATCGCGTGGAACATCGTCACCTGGTATTACGGCATCCCGTCGAGCTCGTCGCACGCCCTGATCGGAGGGCTGGCCGGCGCAGCGGTCGCCAAGGGCGGGGTCGAGACGCTGGTGGCGAGCGGCTTTCTCAAGACCATGCTCGCGATCGTGCTGTCCCCGGTGCTGGGTTTTGCCATAGGCGCTTTTTCTATGATCGTCGTGGCCTGGATCGGTTCCCACAGTACCCCGCGCCGAATGGACCGCTGGTTCAAGCGACTACAGTTCTTGTCTGCGGCGCTCTACAGCCTCGGGCACGGCAGCAATGATGCGCAAAAGACCATGGGTATCATCTGGATGCTGCTGATCGCCGCCAGTCTGATCGGACCGAAGGATCCTTTGCCTTTCTGGGTGGTGATGGCCTGCCAGACGGCGATGGGGCTGGGCACGCTCTTCGGCGGCTGGCGCATCGTCAAGACCATGGGGATGAAAATCACCAAGCTGCGGCCGATCAGCGGTTTCTGCGCTTCCGCGAGCGGCGCCACGACCCTGTTCCTCGCGACCGCGCTGGGCGTGCCGGTGTCGACGACGCATACCATTACCGGCGCCATCGTCGGCGTCGGCTCGGTGAGCAAGTTCAACGCCGTCCGCTGGGGCGTAGCCGGCAACATCGTCTGGGCCTGGGTCCTGACCGTCCCGTGCTCCGCTTTCATTGCCGCCGTTGCCTGGTTCCTGGGGCAGCGGTATCTTTAGTCACTCACGAATTCGCGAGTTGGAAGTCCCCAAAACGAGCCAAGCTGTTTGCTTCCGGCTTGTCAGGCAAAGCGCGCGCGGCCCAGGAGCAACCGCGCTTTGCAGCAACAGCAAATCACAGCGCCGCTTGCATCCGCTCGGCGATGATTTTGAGGATCTTGAGGCGCGCAAGATACTTGTCTTCGGCCGCGATCAGGGTCCAGGGCGCGATCTCGGTGCTGGTGCGGTCTATCATGTCGCACACCGCCTGCTCGTATTCGTTCCATTTCTTGCGGTTGCGCCAATCCTCGTCGGTGATCTTGAAGCGCTTGAAACTGGTCTTCTGCCGCAGGGTGAAGCGCTTGAGCTGTTCTTCCGCGCTGATCTGCAGCCAGAACTTGCACACGATCGCGCCGCCGCGCGCCAACTGCGCCTCGAAATCGTTGATCTCGCTGTAGGCGCGCATCCAGTCGGCGACACCGCAAAAGCCCTCCACGCGCTCCACCAGCACGCGCCCGTACCAGGAGCGGTCGAAAATGGTGATGCGCCCGCGCCGTGGAACCTGCCGCCAGAAGCGCCACAGATAGGGTTGCGCGCGTTCCTCTTCGGTCGGCGCCGCCACCGGCACAACCTGGTAGTGACGCGCGTCGATAGCGGCGGTGATGCGCCGGATCGCGCCGCCCTTGCCCGCCGCGTCCGAGCCTTCGAACAGCAGGATCAGCGAGTGGTTCTTGAAATACTTCCTGTCGCGCGACAGCAGGTTCAGCCGGCCCTGCCATTTTTCCAGTTGCGTTTCGTACTTTTCCTTGCTGATCTTCTGCGTCATATCCAGATCGCGCAGCAGCCCGAGATTGTCCACCAGCAGCGGCGGCGCCTGCACCCGGCGTTCCTTGTAGTTCATTTTCTCCAGCCGCTTTTTCATCGCCTCGAGCAGCAGCTTGCCGACGGTGAGGCTGCGATAGCGCGCATCCGACCCGTCGACCACGGTCCAGGGCGCATTGGCGTTGCTGGTCTCGCGCAAAGCGCGCTCGGAGACCTCGCTGAAGACGTCGTACATCTTGAACCGTTCCCAGTCCAGCTTGGTCACCCGCCAGCGGGTGAGCGGGTCCTTCTCCAGCTCCTGCATGCGTTTTTTCTGTTGTTGCTTGCTGAGGTGGAACCAGAATTTCAGCAGCAGCACGCCTTCGTCGCAAAGCATTTTCTCGAAGCGCACGATCTCCTCGAGGCTGCCCTTCAGGCCGGCATTGTCGGACTGCCCCAGCACCCGGCTTACGATCGGGGCGGTGTACCAGGAGCCGAACATGATGCCGATCTTTCCCTTCGGCGGCAGTTCGCGCCAGAAGCGCCACATCCGCGGTCGCTGCACTTCCTCGTCCGTGGCATCGCCGAAGGCGCGCGTCTGAATGTGGCGCGGATCCATCCATTCGCTGAGCAGGTTGACGGTTTCGCTCTTGCCGGCCCCGTCCACCCCGCCGATCAGGATCAGCACCGGAAACTTGCGCGCCTGCGCCAGATCGAATTGCGCGTTGAGCAGCGCCTCGCGCAGCTTGGGCTCCTTCCTGGCGTAGACTTGCTTAGTGACTTTGTGGCCTAGTTCTGCGGATTCAAACATGACTACCCCCTTTCGGAAATTGCATGTGGTGACTACCAGAATGGCTTTTGCCGCTGCCAATGATCCCACACCTGGCAAAGCGCGTCGAGTTGCAGATGCGTGCTGGCCGCGCTCCAGCCCTGGATCATGCCGGCAACGCGCGCATCGGGCGCGCGTGCCCCCGCCAACGCTTCCGGCAGCAAGCGCAGCGTGGTCGCCGCATCGTTCAGGCCGCCGAGCACCTCCTGCACGCGGGCAAGCGACTGGACGTAAGGCCGGACGCGCCTTTTCGGGAACAGCGCGGCGAAAAATTCCGCCGCATAGCGCAGCTTCTTGGCAGCGATGCGCAGGCGATGGCGCCCGGCGGCGTCGAGTTCCTGCAGCCGCTTGCCGCGCTTTTTCAGAGTGGCCGCACGCTGCTGCAACAGGCTCGCGGCGAAACCGTCCACCGGCAGGGCAAGCGCCGCATGCTCCTCGATCCATGCGCCTTCGGCCAGCAGCCGTCCGAGTTCCAGCCACAGGCGCTGCCAGGCGTTGGAGGCGACGGCGCCCTGCGCGGCGCGCAGGTGCGCCCGCCTTAACCGGACGCAGCGCCGCGCGAACGCCACGACGGCAGCTTCTTCGGCGCGTTGCGAGCGCAATGCGCTCAGCATCTCGTGCACGAACACATCCCAGTCGCGCGCCGTCCCCAGCGCTGCGTCCTGCTGGCGCAGTTGGTCCATGACCGGGGCGAACGCGGGCTGCGGAATCACGGTTTTGAACAAGCTGAAGCAGGCGCGCAAACGCCGCAATGCGACGCGCACCTGATGCAGATACTCCGGATCCCTGCCTGCGAGGAAACCGGTCTCGTTCGCCTGCAGATGCGCCATGCAACTGCGCACGATCGTGGCGAAAGCCGCGGCCACGCTAGCCTGCGCGTCCAGTTCGAGCGGTGCCGCCTTGACCGGGCGCGCCATCCCCTTGCGCATGAGCGCATAGCCGCGCTCTGCCTTGCTCGCCTGGCCGAGCCGCAGCGGCACGCGCTCGGCTAATTCCAGCGCGAGTTCGTACAGGCGCACGGGACTGCCGTCGAGCAGCTCTATTTCAACCTCGCTGATCGCGCTCTCCCGCCGGCCGCTGCGGATTTCCCCGCTATCGAGGCAGAGCTCGGCCAGGCTGCCGTCGGTGAAGCCCAGACGCAGGCTGGTGCGCTCGAACTCGGTTGCGAAAACCGGCGCCAATTTCGCGCGCAGACTCGCGCCGCGAAACAGCCTGGCCTCCGGCGTCGCGGCCAGCAGGCCGAAGTCCAGCGCCTCGCCCGGCAGGGGCCATTCCCATTCCTCGCGCAGGTGCAGTCCGGCCGCGGCCTGGCCTTTGGTTTTCAGGGTCTGCAGCCAGCGCCCGCCGTCCGAGCGCAGGCGCAGCGTCAGCCCGGCGCGCAGCAAGACCTGATCGGGCGTGTCGTAATAGACGCTATGGACGCGGCGCGTCGACGCGCGCCCCTGCTGCAGCGCCTTGATCCGGGGATCGCGGCGCAGCCGGCGCAGTTCCGTCGGCGCGAGCAACAGCTTGAGTTCTGTTTCCACTATCTTCTGCTCGCGGTGAGCACACCCTGCACTTCCCTGACCAGCGCGAGCGTTCGGTGCAACTGCTCCAGATTGGAGATTTCAACGGTGAAGGACATGTAGGCCAGATGCTGCTTCGATCGCGTGTTGACCCCGGTGACATTGATTTTCTCGCGCGAGAGCACCTCCGCGATATCGCGCAACAGGCCCTGGCGGTCGCTGGCTTGGACCACGATGTCAACCGAGAATACCCCGTCTTTTTGCCGACCCCAGCCGGCTTCGATCATGCGTTCCGGATACAGCTCAGCCAGGCGTTGCAGACCGCGGCAGTTGCGCCGGTGAATCGACACCCCGCGGCCACGGGTGACGAATCCGGCGATGGCGTCAGGCGGGGCAGGTCTGCAGCACTTGGCCAATTGCGTGAGCAGCTTGTCCACGCCGACGACGAGTATGCCGCCGCCCCTGGCATCCGCCCTGCTCTTGCCGGGCAAAAAGGATTCCGGCGCAGCCTCGGCCGGCGGTGCTTCGCCGCGCAGCGCAGCCTGCAACTGCTTCGCCCCGAGTTCCTCGCGCCCGGCGGCGGCGAACATTTCCTCGCTCCTGGCGTAGCCGAGTCGTTGCGCCAAATGGTCCAGGTTGGCGCCGGTCATGCCTTCGCGCTGCAGCTCGCGCTCTATCACGGCGCGCCCCTGGGCCACGGTCTCGGCCAGCGCCTGAGCGTTGAACCACTGTCTCACCTTGTTGCGCGCGCGCGAACTCTGAAGATAGCCCAGTGCCGGGTTCATCCAGTCGCGGCTCGGCCCACCGGTCTTGGCCGCAACAATTTCCACCCGCTGGCCGTTGGCGAGCTTGTAATTGAGCGGCACCATCGCACCGTCAACCTTGGCGCCGCGGCAGTGATGACCGAGATCGGTATGCAGGTGATAGGCAAAATCCACCGGCGTAGATCCCTGCGGCAGATCCAGCACCCGGCCCTGCGGCGTGAGTACGTAGACCGTGTCGTCCAGCGCCGTGCGTTTGAACCGCTCGACCCAGTTGACCGACCCGACCACGTCGTCGCGCCAGGCGAGCACCTGCCGCAGCCAGGCGATCTTCTCGTCGAACGGGTCCGGCCTGGATACGGCAGCGGCGCGCCCCGCGCCTGCCTCCTTGTAGCGCCAGTGCGCGGCGACGCCGAGTTCGGCGTGGCGATGCATTTCGTGGGTGCGGATCTGCACTTCCAGCGCACGTCCGTCGGAGCCAACCACCGCCGTATGCAGGGAACGGTAGTCGTTGCTTTTCGGGCGCGAGATGTAATCGTCGAACTCTTTCGGAATCGGCGTCCACAGGTTATGCAAGACGCCAAGCGCGGTGTAGCAGTCCTTCACCGAGTCCACCAGGACGCGCAGGGCGCGCACATCGTAGAGCTCGGAGAAGCCCAGGCTCTTGCCGCGCATCTTGTTGTAAATACTGTAAATGTGTTTTGGCCTGCCCTGCACTTCGGCGCGTACGCCCGCCCCCCGCAGTTCCGCATCGAGCGCGACCAATGCATCGGCGATGAAGCCCTCGCGCTCGTCGCGCTTCTCGTCCAGCATGGACGCGATTTTCTTGTACAGCTCCGGCTCCAGGTAACGGAACGCGTAGTCTTCCAGCTCCCATTTGAGCTGCCAGATGCCCAGGCGGTTGGCGAGCGGGGCGAAAATATCCAGCGTCTCCTGCGCATAGGAGCGGCGCAGGGCATCGGGCGAGCGCGCCATGAAACGCAGCGTCTGGGTGCGGCTCGCCAGCCGCACCAGCACCACGCGGATATCTTCGACCATGGCGAGCAGCATTTTGCGCAGCACCTCGGCCTGCGAGCTGCGCGCCGCGCCGGTTTCCTGCCCCTCCAGGGCACGCGTGACCATGCGCAGCCGATTCAGCTTGGCGATGCCCGCCACCAGTGTCGCGACGCCCGGGCCGAAGGCGGCGGCGAGCTTGTCCTGGCTGTCGGCCAAATACTGCGGCAGCGCGAACAGGATGCTGGCAATGCGCGTCTCGGTGTCCAGTCGCAGCGCGGCAAGGGAAGAGGTTACGCCCAGCGCGTGTTCCATCACCGGCTCGCCGGTGCCGAGCAGCTTGCCCGCGTACACGGGAACGGCGAATTCGTAGGCGCGGCGCAGCCGAAGCGCGTCGGCTTCAGGCAAACCGGCCGCGATCGCATCGAGCGCCGGCTCGGCCAAATCGACGTGTGCAGTCTGCACGGCGGTACCCATGTCTGAATTATACTCGCCACGGCAGGGCGGTCCGCTGTGACCAAACGCAAATCGAGCATAATCTCCTCATGTTGGGATTCTTCAAAACCTGGCGCCGAAAGCGCGCGCCACGCGACCCTGGACTGGATAGCGCGCTATGGCAGCGCGTGACCGGCAGCCTGCCCTTCCTGCGCGGGCTGACGGACGCGGAAGGGCGGCGTTTGAAGGATTATGCCCTGCTGTTCCTCGTGCACAAGGAAATGCACGGCGCGCGCGGCTTCGTCCTGACCGATGCGGTGCGCCTTTCGATCGCGGTTCAGGCCTGCCTGCCCATTCTCAATCTCGGCCTGGACGCCTACCGCGGCTGGGTGGGCATCGTGATCTACCCGGGCGAATTCAAGGTTCGGCGCGAGGAAATGGACCCGAGCGGCGTGGTGCACGAATACGATGATGCGCTCTCGGGCGAGGCCTGGCCCGGCGGGCCGGTGATTCTTTCCTGGCAGGACGTGGCGCTGGGCGAGGCAGGCTACAACGTGGTGATCCACGAATTCGCGCACAAGCTGCACATGGGCCGCGGCGACATGGACGATTTTCCGCTGCCGCACGCGGATATGGGGCGCGAACGCTGGCTAGCGGCCTGGGATGCGGCCTACGACCAATTCTGCGCCCAGGTCGACCGCGGCATCGACACCGTGATCGATCCCTACGCGAGCGAGCAGCCGGCGGAGTTCTTCGCCGTCCTCTCCGAAGCTTTTTTTACCCTGCCGCGGGAGGTGCGTTCGCTTTACCCGGAGCTGTATGCCCAGTTGGCGCTGTTCTATAAGCAGGATCCGGCTGCAAGACTTCAGGCGTAGTCACGAACCGGCGGACTTGCGCGCTACTCAATCAACCGCATGCCACAATGGTTAGCAGCGTCGCGATCGAATGTCGCCGTGTGGCTACATCCTGCCTCACTTGCTGAACGTTCTATCAGACAGTCTGCAAAGTCAGCCTTGCCTTCCTTGAACAAGCGCAAAGCTTTCCATACTGTATCGGCGTTGGCCACCACGATTCCCTTGGAGCGCAACAAAGTTTCCAGTACCTCACATAGCTCACCTTTTGTCGATGCGTAGCAGCCCGTCAGTACCCACACCAATTCCACCACAGAAACGACGCTGACATAGCCCGGCGCATCCACCGTCAATGACTCAATCAAGCGAGTTGCCTTGGGCGACTGTTTAGGGTCGTCCTGCGCGAGATAGCGAACGAGAACGTTTGTATCCAACCCGATCATCGCGCCTTGGCTCCGTGAGCCGCAATTGCTTCATTCATCGATGCAATCGTTACCGGCGAGGCAGACTTGCGTACCAACCCCTTCAGAGCAGTTACCGGCTGCGTAGCGGCAACTAGCTCAAAACGTCCTGGCTCAACTTGCACGAACTCCACCCGGTCTCCTGCCTCAACGCCGAGCGCGGAACGCACTACGGCTGGAATGGTGATCTGACCCTTACTTGTCATGGTTGCGGTTGACATAAACATCTCCTTATTGTTGTCCTTACTTTAAGGTAAGGCACTAAGAAAGTCAACTGGACAGTGTCAGCCGGCGAGCAGAAAGGCTTCGCTGCGCCAGTCGGAATCCTTCGCGAACAGGGCCTGGGCCTCTTTGGTACGATCGCTTTCGATCAGCAGGCAGGCGAGGACATTCGTATCGACGACGACCATGCGCTGAAACCGGCTAATCGCGGCCGGCGGCTATCGCTGCCTCGATATCGTCGATCATCGGCGGGCGGGTTCCAAGCTTTCAGTCCGCGTACCAGTAACGCCTTCGCAATTCGCGGTACGGCCGCACGCCGATCCCCTCGCCTTCGAGCCGCACCAGCACCGCGCCGGCGTTGTCGCTGCGCAACAATTGCGCGCCGCTTGCGCGATAGCGTTCCACGACGTCCTCGTTCGGGTGGCCGAAGCGGTTGCGATAGCCGGCCGAAACAATGGCCCAGCGCGGCTGCACCGCGGCGATGAAATCCCCGGTCGAAGAGCTGCGGCTGCCCTGGTGCGGCGCCATCAGCACGTCCGCGCGCAGCTTTTCCGGCGCGCTCGCAAGCAACTCCTGCTCCGAGCGCGCTTCGATGTCGCCGGTGAGCAACACGGCGCCTTGTTCGCCGGTGATTTTCAGCACGCAACTGCGGTCGTTGGGCTTGAGTCGGTCGATGGTATAGCTGCCGGCGGTCGGGTGCAGCAGGTCGAAGCGCACTCCATCCCAATTCCAGCCCTGCCCTGCCGCACACGGCAGCCTGTAGGCCGGCGCGACCAGCCGGGCAGGATGGTTTTCCGGCAACGACGAGTACAACGCCGCCACCGGCAAGCCCGACAGCACGGACACGGCGCCGCCCGCGTGGTCGTTGTCATCATGGGTGACGACCATCGCGTCCAGGCTTGCGACGCCGGACGCGCGCAGATACGGCAGGATGACGCGGGTGCCGCTGTCGGCCTCCGGGCTGTAGGCGGGACCGGTATCGTAGAGCAGGGCATGCCGCCTGGTCTGCACAAATACGGCCAGCCCCTCGCCCACATCCAGCACCGTGATCCACGCGGCGCCGGACGCGGGCGCGGGCGGCGCCACGACAAACATCGGCAACAGCAGTGGCAGACCCAGCCAGCGCGCCGGCACCCCCCGCGGCAACAGCAGCCAGGCGCATCCCGCAAGCGCCAGCGCCACGGTCCAGGCAGCGGGCGCGTGCTGCTGCCACACCGCCGCGGGCAACTGCTCGCACCATTCGAGCAGCCACATTTGCACCGCCATCGCCACGTGCGCGAGTTCCAGGATGAAATCGAACGGCAGCACGCTTCCGGCCAAAGCGAGCGGCGTCACCACCAGGCTCACCAGCGGAATCGCGATCGCATTGGCAAGCGGCGATACCAGCGACATCTGCTGGAACCAGACGAGAAGCAACGGCGCCAAGGCGAGCGTGATCGCCCACTGGACGCGTCCCCATTGAACGAGGCTTTGCGCCAGCGCAAGCCGGTGCCGCTCCCGCAGCCGGCCCGTCGCCACATACAGGATGACTGCGACGGCGCCGAACGAAAGCCAGAAACCCGGCGCGAGCACCGCCCAGGGATCGAGCAACAGCACTACCAGCAACGCGAGGCACAACACGCGCGACACCGAACCGATGCGGTTCGCCCACAACGCCAGCGCCACCACGCCCACCATGTACAGCGTGCGCTGCGCGGGCACGGCGAAACCGGCGATCAGGCAGTAGGCGAATGCGGCGAGGAACATCGCCAGCGCCGAGGCCTTGCGCGCCGGTAGCGCCAGCATCAGAGCCTCCGATCGCCGCCACAGCCAGTGGATCAGCGCCGCGAACAGGCTCGCCACCATGGTGACATGCAGGCCGGAGATCGACATCAGATGCGACACGCCGGTGCGCGCGAACAACTGCCATAGTCTTGCGTCGATGGCGTTCTGGTCGCCGACGGCGAGCGCGATCAGGATGCCGGCGTAGGGGTAGCCGGGCAGCGTATCCCAGTGGCGTTCACGCAGGATTTCGCGCAGGCGCTCGATTAAATAAGTCGGTCGCAGCGCCAGATCGTCCAAGCGCGCAGTACCGCCGGGGCGCACAGTGCCGGTCGCGCCGATGGCGCGTTGCAGCAGCCAGGACTCGTAGTCGAAGCCGTGCGGATTGGCGCTGCCGTGCGGACGCCGCAGGCGCACGGAAAAACGCCAGCGCTCGCCGGCGCGGATGGGCGCGATGTTCTGGAACTCCTCGCGACTACTGCCGTTGTACCAGGAGAGCGCTATGCGCCGAGGCAGACGCGCCGCCGCCGGATCGACCTGTTCGAGGTCGAAATCGAAGCGCACGCCGCCTTCGAAAGGCTGGGGCAGACCGGCCACCACGCCGCTGACGGCGAGGTCCACGCCTTCCCACTGAGGCGGCAGCCGATCGGCGAGCCGCCATTGCGCCCAGGCCGCGGCATAAAAATATCCCGCCGCGGCGAACATGGCGTTCGCCAGCAGCATGGCGGCGAGCTTCGCACCACGGCCATCCGCTGCGCGCAGACTCAAGCGCCAGCATAAGAACAGGACCGGCGCCAGCGGCAGAGCCCACGCAAGCGGCGGCAGTTGCGGCTGCTGCTGCAACAGGCATACGCCCAGGGCAAAACTGAGGATGTTGAATCTCATCGAAGCTTAACGAACGAGCGTGGTTGCGGTTGAATTGCCTTACAATTGCCACATGGAAACAGTGATCTCCACTGCCGATCCGATGCCGCGCAAATTCTTCAGGAAGTATCTGCCCAGCCACGAAAGCGTGCGCAATAACAAGCACATCGCGCGCTTCGGCGGTTTTCTGCGCCACCCCAACCTGTGGCATCTGAACCGCCATTCGGTGGCGGGCGGAGTCGCCGTCGGGATGTTCTCCGGCCTGGTGCCGGGCCCGCTGCAGATGCTGACCGCGGCATTGCTCGCCATACCGTTGCGGGTAAACCTGCCGGTTGCGCTCGCCACCACGCTGTACACCAATCCGTTCACCATCGGCCCGCTATACGTGCTCGCCTACCTGATCGGCAGGCTGATCATCGGCGGTAACGGCGCGGCGCTTATCCCGCCACCCGAGTTCCAGTGGTCGCAACTGGGCGACTCGGTGGACGCTTTCCTGCACTGGATCATGTCCATGGGCACGCCGCTCGCCGCCGGTCTCGCGGCCCTGGCGCTGGGCCTGGCCGCCCTCGGTTACGCCTGCGTGCAGATCGGCTGGCGCGTCTATGTGATCCGCGCGTGGCGCAAACGCCGGCAGTTACGAAGTAAACATGGCCGCTGAGACCCTCGCGCAGCGCGTCTACCAGCGCTTCGCCGCCCCGGCGCTGGCCCTCGTCAGCGTCAACCTCATCGGCATGGTCGGCTACAAGATCATCGGCGGCGCGCAAGTGTCATGGCTGGACTCGCTCTACATGACTTTCATCACCGTCGCCACTATCGGTTATGGCGAAATCATCGATCTCAGCCAATCCCCGGGCGGGCGCGTGTTCACCATCTGCATCGCACTGGTTGGCATCGGCGTGACCACTTACATGATTTCCACGCTCACCGCCTTCATCCTCGAAGGCGACATGAACCAGGCACTACGGAGGCGAAGAATGCAAAAAAACATCGCGGCACTGCGGCGGCATTACATCATCTGCGGCATCGGCCGCGTCGGCACCAATGTCGCGCACGAACTCGAGGTCACCGGTCGCCCCTACGTCGTCATCGAGGCCGGCAAGGAAGCGATCGAGCTCTATCTGGAGAGATATCCCAATGCCCTATGCACCCACGCCGACAGCAGCGAGGACAGCGCGCTCGTCGAGGCGGGCATCGAGCACGCCGCGGGCGTGTTCGCGGTTACCGGGGACGACAGCAAGAACCTGGTGATCACGCTCTCGGCCAAGCTGCTCAACCCGGGCGCGCGCGTGGTGGCGCGCTGCCACGAGATCAACTACATCGACAAGATACGCAAAGTCGGCGCCGACGCCATCGTTTCTCCCGATTTCACCGGCGGCATGCGCATCGTTTCTTCCATGATCCGGCCGCAGGTGGTGAGTTTTCTCGACGAGATGCTGCGCGCGGACAACGCGCTGCGAGTGGAGGAAGTGCAGATCCCCGAGGGCTTTGGCTCCGGCACGATAGGGGGACTTCAGTTGAACCGGCGCGACTTCGTTCTGCTGGCGGTACGCGCGCAGGACGAGTGGGAGTTCAACCCGGCGGAGGACTTCGGCATTCATCCCGGCAACACCCTGGTGGTGATGACAACCGCCGCAGGGCGCAAGTCGCTGGCGAAAAGTTTGGGCGCGGCGGCATGAGCAGGAAGCAGGGGCCCGGCGTAGCGGGGATGCGACCGCCCGCGATTGCCGCCGGACGCCGACAACGCCTAACAACAAGCTGCCACAATGGATCGGAGGCGGCGGCGTGAACCTGCAGGTCTGGCTCGCGTTCATCGTCGCCGCGATACTGATCAGCCTCTCGCCGGGTGCCGGCGCCATCTCCTGCATGGCGAGCGGCATGCGCTACGGCTACAGGCGCTCGCTCGCGAACATCGCCGGCATGCAACTGGGCATCGCGCTGCAGCTCGTCGTGGTCGGCATCGGCCTGGGGGCGCTGCTGGCCGCCTCGACGCTGGCCTTCAACCTGGTCAAAGCCTTCGGCGTCGCCTATCTTTGCTATCTGGGCTGGCAGCAGTTCCGCGCCGAAGCGCGGCCCGTGCAACTCGCGGACGCGGACGCCGCGGCGGGCACGCCGCGCGCATTGTTCGTGCAGGGCTTCCTCGTAAACGCGAGCAATCCCAAGGCGACCATTTTCCTGCTGGCAGTGCTGCCGCAGTTCATCGATCCGCATTCACCGGCGCTCGCCCAGTACCTGGTGTGCATGGCAACGCTCACCGTGGTGGACATCATCGTCATGAGCGGCTATGCCCTGTTCGCCGCGCGCGTGCTGCGGCTGCTGCGCGAGCCCGGCCAGATCCGCTGGATGAATCGCGGCTTCGGCACGCTGTTCGTGCTTGCCGGCGGTTTCCTCGCGCTGTTCAGGCGCGCCTGACGCACTGCGGCTGAAGCTTGTTCGTAGGCGTCCCCACAACGCTTGTTCTTGGCAGATTCGACTTGGACGGTTACCCCAGAGTTACCCCTTCCGGCGATTCTGACCGCTTATTCACGGTTCAGGGCGCCGCCGATGCGTGCCTCACTTCCGCATGACTCAGCTTTACCGCCACGTGCACGCGTGACCCGAGCCCGTTGATCATCGTCATAAGGCGCTCGACGCTGATGCGGCGGAAATCCGCGTTGCGGACGCGCGAGAAATCTCCTGCGTCAATCCCGGTGAGGCTCTGCGCCTTTCTTACACTGATGCCCTTCTTGTCGAGTGTCTTGATGATCTCTGCCGCCAGGATCGCCTTCAACTGGCGAACGTCGGCATCCGGCACATCGAAGTCCCGATAGATGTTTCCGCTCCCGCGGACAAGCTCAAGCTGTTCCTTTTTCATCGCAGCATCTCCTTCAGTCGCTTCAACCGGTCCTTGATCAAATCGATCTCGTGTTTCGGGGTCTTGATGCCTTGCGTCGACTTTTTCTGAAACGCATGAACAACCCACAGCTCATCCCCGAGCTGCACGGCATAGACCACCCGAAAGGCATTGCCCCGATACGGCAATGCAACCTCAAACACCCCCGACCCGAGGCCCTTCATCGGTTTGGCGATTCCCGCCATGCCACCTTCGGCGGCAACGCTCAATGCATCCATCATGATTTCCCGCGCGCCGTCAGGAAACGCCTCAAAGGCTTTGCGCGCAGGCGTGAGCCAGGATACCGGCCGCGTTGGTCTCATTCTTTCTTGCCCATCCCATTTTGATGTTGGCAGATTTACCAACGCCTGTCAACCTGATTGCTGAACACCCCTCTCTTAGCCAGACGGTCAAACGGCGGAGCTTCGGAAAGAAATGCAGGTTGCCGCTGGATAGGCTGGACCATGTTCGTCACCTCGCGGCTGGTAATGGAAGATGGCAAGATCTTCCCATGCGGGGCGGTCGTTGTCGGTCCGAATCCGAACCTCGATGAAGCCATAAAAACGCTTGACGGCGCGAAGACCGGGAACGTGGCCCAAAAACAGTCGCGCCCGCTGACGCTTTGATATTCCCGGTTATCCACGGTCCGTTGCGTGCGGCCCCTCTCTGGCACGCGCCGATCGGGCGGTGGGTAACCTGCAGCCCATACTTGACCTTGAAGCTTTCCACCAAAACCTCAGCCATGGTTGACAAGCTCTCGCGACTGAAGTCGGCACCGCCGGCAAAGTCCAGATCCTCGCTCAGTCGATTGGAACCGTAGCATGCGCGCAGGCAACTGCCGCCAAAAAATGTCAGCCGGGCCAGCAAACCGGCGCTGCTAAGCATTCTCAGAATGTCGTGGTGAAGCAATTCCTTTTCCACCACGACGCGCAACGGCGCCAGGTCTTGCCGATTTCGCAGCGCTTGGTCCACCAGTTGGTCAAACAAACTCACGGGCCACACTCCAATCGATCAAGTCTTGACTACGGTGCGTGGCACGCATGTCTCGCAGCGCCAGTGGCACACTGGCCCTCCACATGCGACAGCGCACGTCATAGCGCAGTTGGTCGGTCAAGTATTCCGGGCGCTGACGCGTGTGCACGAACTCGATCGTGCCCCAGCGACCGCAGGGGATGACACTGCTGCGGCCCGACGACATCGCCGATATCCGGTTGATGGGTACTTGGGAAATCGCGCCGGCCTCGCTCAATGCCGTTTCCAGGCTGACATAATTGAAACAATCGGCCCGCAAGCGCGCGGCGGCATGAAACAACAACAAGCCGCTGGGCGGCGCTGCCCGCGCGTACAGGTAAAGCCCGCGGCAAACCCGAGCAAGGTGGCCTTCTTGCGCGGCCCGACTCAGCAACGTCTTGAATGCCGAGTCGGACAAGTCGGGCAGCAACGCACGCAAGTCATTCGGCGTGAACAGGCAATGCTCGGCATTGGCGAGCTCTGCCAAGTTCTGCATCAAACGCCTGCCAGGTTGCATGGGTTTATGACTGATCATTAAGTTGCACTTGGTGTAACTTACTGTTCAGTTCTGTGGCAAGGGCACGATCCCCCTTGAGGGGAAAATCCTCCTCGGCGACAGCCTCAGAATAACAATTCTTAGAGGTCGCCCGCCGCCGCTCAGTCCGGATTCAGCACCCCATCCTGCAGGCGCAATACGCGCTGGGTGCGCGCGGCGATGCCCGGGTCGTGGGTGACGATGACGAAGCTGGTGCCGCGGCTTCGATTGAGCTCCAGCATCATCTCGAACACCTGGGCCGCGGTGTGGCGATCGAGGTTGCCGGTGGGCTCGTCGGCGAGCACGCACGCAGGCCGGGTCACCAGCGCCCGCGCCAGCGCCGCGCGCTGGCGCTCGCCGCCGGAGAGCTCGGCCGGCGTGTGCGCGAGACGGCTGCCCAGCCCGACTTCCTCGAGAATGGCCGCAGCGCGGCTCTGCGCTTCGGCCGCTGGCATGCGCCGTATCAATAGCGGCATGGCCACGTTCTCCAGGGCGGTGAATTCCATCAGCAGATGATGGAACTGGTAGACGAAACCGAGCGATTCGTTACGCAGCCGGCCGCGCGCCGCCTCGTTCAGGCTTTGCATGGGACGGCCGAGGATGGTCACTTCACCGGAGGTCGCCGCGTCCAGCCCACCTAGCAAGTGCAGCAACGTGCTTTTGCCCGAGCCCGAAGCGCCGACGATGGAGACCAGTTCTCCGGCGTGCACTTCCAGATCGACGCCGAGCAACACCCTCACCTCGACCGCGCCCTGCTGGTAGATCTTGGCGAGCTTGGCGCAGCCGAGAACGAGGTCATTCATAGCGCAAGGCCTCGGCCGGATTCACGCGCGATGCGCGCCAGCTCGGATAAAGCGTGGCGAGCAGACTCAGCACGAAGGACACCGCCGCAATCGCGATGACGTCGCTCACCCGCAGATCGGATGGCAGTTCGCTGATGTAATACACGTCCTTTGCCAGGAAGTGCACGTTGAACAGGCTTTCTATGAACGGCACCACCACGTCGACGTTGAGCGCGAGCAGCACCCCGCCGCCGACACCGATGAGCGTGCCGATCACGCCGATCAGCGCGCCCTGCACGATGAACACCGCCATGATGCCCGAAGGCGCAGCGCCCAAGGTGCGCAGGATGGCGATGTCGGGTTGCTTGTCCGTGACCGCCATCACCAAGGTGGAAACGATGTTGAACGCGGCCACCGCGACGATCAGGAGCAGAATGATGAACATCACGTTCTTCTCCATTTGCACCGCGCGGAAAAAGTTGGCGTGGCTGCGCGTCCAGTCGGTGATGTACGCATCGGCGCCGAGCCTGTTCAGCAGCGCCAGAGCCACTTGGCGCGACTCGAACAGATCGTGCAGCTTCAGGCGCACGCCCGATACCCTGTCCTCCATGCGGTACAGCTTCTGCGCATCCTCGAGGTGGATCAGCGCGAGTCCGGCATCGTATTCGAACATGCCCATTTCGAAAATTCCGACCACGCGAAATTGTTTCAGGCGCGGCACGATGCCGGCCGGCGTCACCTGCCCCTGCGGCGCGATCAGCGTAATTTTGTCGCCCTCGACGGCAACGAGTGCGCGCGCGAGCTCGCTGCCAAGCACGATGCCGAATTCGCCGGGCCGAAGCGCGCCGAGTGTGCCGGCCTTCATGTGCCGGCCGATTTCCGCCACCCGGTCCTCGCGCTCGGGCAGGATGCCGCGGATGACCGAGCCGCGCACAGCGCCGTCGAAAGTGAGCATGCCCTGCACATTGACATAAGGCGCCGCGGCAAGCACCCGCGGATTGGACGCCGCGAGCCCGGCCACGGCCCGCCAGTCGGACAGAACATCGCCCGGCCCGCTGATCTGCACATGCGAGGCCACTCCCAGGATGCGCGTGCGCAGCTCGTTCTGGAAGCCGTTCATCACCGACAACACCGTGATCAATGCCGCCACCCCGAGCGCAATCCCCAGCATCGAAGTGAGCGAGATGAAGGAGATGAAATGGTTGCGGCGCTTGGCGCGGGTATAGCGCAAGCCGATGAACAGTTCGTAGGGGAGTTTGGTCATTGTCGTTAGTGTGCGCCCGGTCGTTATCGGGCACGGTGTATTTTGGCACACTTGCGGCCGGCTTATGCGGGTGTGGCAGTGATAAACTTTGGCATGCATTGCCGACTGCTGGTTCCCGACCTGTTCTGGCCCGAGCGCGATTTCCGTGAGATCTATCGCGGACTCGACACACCCGCTCTGGAGCAACTGTTGGCCAAGGGGCGGCGACGCGCCGAATCCGGAACGGTCGCTGCAGAACCGGTCGCTGCAACGTCGGCCGAAGCCTGGCTGTGCGGGCATTTCGGCGTGGATAAGCAGGGAGACTGGCCGATTGCCCCTTATTGCCTGCTCGCCGACGGCGGCGAACCCGGCGGCCATCATTGGCTGCGCGCCGATCCGGTGCACCTCAAGCTCGAAGGCGGCCGGATGGTGCTCGCCGACAGCGGCACGTTTTCCATAGCGCAGCAGGAGGCCGAGAGCTTCACCGACAGCCTCAACGCGCATTTTTTCGCAGACGGTCTCACCTTTTATCCGCTGCGGCCGGACCGCTGGTATCTGCGCTCCGCAACGGCGCCCGCGCTCGAAACGACGGAACTCGCCGCAGCCGCGGGAAGGAGCATCGACAGCTTGCTGCCGCGTGGAGGCGACGCTCAGACCTGGCGCACGCGCCTGAACGACGTGCAGATGCTGCTCCACGGCCATGCAGTCAACGAAGCGCGGGAGAACGCAGGCCAAGCGCCAATCAACAGCGTCTGGCTCTGGGGCGGCGGCAAGCTGCGGAACGCGGCCTCGCCGCCGTTCAATGCGCTCTGGTCCGGGGATCCGTTCGCCGCGGGCCTCGCGCAGGCGGCGCACCGCGCCGCGCGCAATCTGCCCGAGAACGGCGTAGACTTGTTGCGCTCGAGCGCGAGCGAAGGCGTCAACCTGGTTCTGCTCGATCAACTGCGTGGCGCGGCGCGCCATGGCGATGCCCATGGCTGGCGCGAAGGCCTCCAGCGACTCGAGCGCGACTGGTTTGCGCCGTTGTTGGAGGCGCTCCGGCAGGAACGCATCGGCATGTTCAGCCTGCATGCGCTGGGGCCGGAGGGCGTACTTTCGGCGGAGGTCACGCGCGGCGACCTGCGCCGCTTCTGGCGGCGGGTGAAGCCGCTGGCGGATTACGCCTGACCATGACCACCATCGTCACCCGTCCCATCCCTCCGCGCGCGCGCGACATGCTGGTGCAGCAGGGACTGCATCCGGTGCTGGCGCAGCTCTATGCCGCGCGCGGCGTGCTGGACAAAAGCGAAGTGGAGAGCGAATTCTCCGGCTTAATCCCGCCCGAGCGGCTGCTGCATGCGGGCCGCGCCGCGACGCTGCTCGCCGATGCCATCGAAACCAAGCAGCGCCTGCTGATCGTCGCCGACTACGACTGCGACGGCGCCACCGCATGCGCCGTCGGCGTGCGCGCCCTGCGCGCGTTCGGCGCCGACATCGCCTACCTCGTGCCCAATCGCTTCGACTATGGCTACGGGCTCACGCCGGAAATCGTCGAGCTCGCCGCGCGCGAGGCGCGCCCTCCCGACCTGCTGATCACCGTGGACAACGGCATCGCCAGCAACGAGGGCGTGGCTCGGGCGAACGCGCTGGGCATTGCCACGCTGATCACCGATCACCACCTGCCCGGCGACGCGCTGCCGCAGGCGAATTGCATCGTCAATCCCAACCAGCCGGACTGCGATTTTCCGAGCAAAGCCATCGCCGGCGTGGGCGTGATGTTCTATGTCATGCTCGCGCTAAGGATGGAGCTGCGCCGGCGCGGCCGGTTCAAGGACCAGGCTGAATTCAATCTGGCGACGCTGCTCGATCTGGTGGCCCTGGGCACGGTGGCCGACGTGGTGCGGCTGGACCGGAACAACCGCATCCTGGTGGCGCAGGGGCTGAAGCGCATCCGCGAAGGCAAGATGCAGGCCGGGATCGCCGCGCTGCTGCGCGTGGCCGGGCGCGAGGCGCGGCGCGCATCGTGTTTCGACCTGGGCTTCGCCGCCGGACCTCGGCTCAACGCCGCCGGGCGCCTGGCCGACATGGCACTGGGGATCGAGTGCCTCGTCACCGACGACACGGCGCGCGCTCTCAACATCGCGCAGGAGTTGGACCGGCTGAACCGCGAGCGGCGCGAAATCGAAACCACCATGCAGGATCAGGCGCTGGCGATGCTGGAGGGACTGAGCCCGGCCTTGGATCCGGACGCGGGCGAAGCCTACACTCTGGCGCTGTTCGATCCATCCTGGCACCAGGGCGTGGTGGGTATACTCGCCGCGCGCATCAAGGATCGGTTGCACCGGCCGGTGGTCGCGTTTGCCGCGGGCAATGCGGGCGAGCTGAAAGGATCGGGGCGATCGATCCCGGGCCTGCATTTGCGCGATGCGCTCGATCTCGTCGCCAAGCGCGCGCCCGGACTGATCCTGCGCTTCGGCGGCCACGCCGCAGCCGCGGGCCTCACCCTGCGCAGCGAAGACCTGGCGCAGTTCGGTGAACTGTTCGAGAGCACGGTGCGCGCTCTGCTCGCCCCTTCCGATCTCGCGCGCAGTATCGACACCGACGGCCCGCTGGAATCGGCCTACATGAATCTGGACACCATACGCATGCTGGAGCGCGAGGTCTGGGGCCAGGGTTTCCCGCAACCGTTGTTCTGCGACCGCTTCGCCGTCGCGAGCCAGCGCGTGGTGGCGGACAAGCATCTGAAGCTGCGCCTGCAAAAGGACGGGAAGTCGTACGAGGCGATACGCTTCAATTCGCTGGCTCCGGCCGGCGCCGCTATCCGCGCCGCCTACCGGCTGGCGGTGAACGAGTACAATGGCGTGCAGAGCGTACAGCTCATCGTCGAGGAGTGGGAAAGCGCGGCATGAACATCGGCTTTCTCGAAACCACCGGCCTGGCGCCGCTGCCGGCCTGGCCCTCGCTTTTTTTCCCGCGTAAAGTGCTCCCATGACCGAAACCATACGCATAACCTGGCCGGGCGGCTTCGTTTCCGCCGCGCTCCGGAATACGCCGACCGCGGCGAAGCTGCTCGCGGCCCTGCCCTGCACCGCGCACGCCCACACCTGGGGCGAGGAAGTCTATTTCAGCTTGCCGGTCGAAGCGGCGTTGGAACAGGACGCGCGGCAGGTAGTCGAACCCGGCACGGTCTGCTTCTGGGTCGAAGGCTCGTCGCTGGCGCTGCCCTACGGCGCGACGCCGATTGCGCACAAAGGCGAGTCGCGCCTGGTGACCAAATGCAATGTGCTCGGCAAGATAGCCGGCGATCCCGAGGCGCTGGCCGGGATACGCGACGGGGATACGATCAAAGTGTCGGCGGAGTGAAACATGGAACGCAAGCGCGTCAATTCCAACAAGATTCGTGCGGTGGGCTATGACCAGAAATCGCGGGTGATGGAAGTTGAACTGCGCGACGGCACGGTGCTCGCCTATAGCGGCGTGTCGCAGGAAGTGCACCGGCAGTTCATGAACGCGCCCTCTCCTACAAGTTATTACGAAGACAAGATCACCGACGAGTTTTCGGCGCGGCGGCTATAAGGTCCAATCTACGGCTTCTGCGTGGCGAGGCGAATCGCATCACCGTTCTTGCGAAGTTTGAATTTTGCGCGGACGAAAAACCGTCCGCGCGGATCGTCAATTACGTGCGGATGAAAAGCACATCCGCACGTAATTGACGATCTTGTATAAAACCCCCGCGCTGTTCTTGCTTTTATCAATAACCGTGTTTTCTGTACGGATGCGCTTTTCATCCGTGCAGAAAACACGGTTGGCGCGCGCAGCGCGCAGGCCCTTTCCCGGCATGCGAAAGTGTTTGAGAACAGCGCCGAATATCGCCAGGTCCTAGAGGCTGCGCATGTGCTGCACCATGCGCCGGCGCATGGCCGCATCGGGCAGGCGCCCCAGGGCCGCGCCCATGTTGTCCACCAGGTAATCGGGGTTGCGCGTGGCGGGTATGGCGCAGGTCACTGCCGGGTGAGCAAGGATGAATTTGAGGAAAAACTGCGCCCAGTTGTTGCAGTCGAATTCCTGCGCCCACTTGGGCAATTCCCTGCCCTTCACCCTGCGAAACAGCTCACCCTCCTCGAACGGCCGGTTGACGATGACCGCAGTCTTGTACTCCACGCAAATGGGTAACAGGCGCTGCTCGGCTGCCGTGGTCACCACGTTGTAGTTGAATTGCGCGAAGTCGAGCTGCTCCGACTTGATCAAGCGCTCAAGCTCCGCAAAAGCGCCCTCGTGATAGTGCGTGATGCCGAGATAGCGAATCCGGCCCTGCTGTTTCCACTCGCGCAGGGTCTTAAGCTGGGTCTTCACGTCGGTGAGATTGTGCACCTGCATCAGGTCCATGGCCCGCGGGTTGAGCGTCGGCGCGCGCATGCGGCGCAGCGATTCTTCCATCTGGCGTATGCCCGCCTCGCGCCCGCTGGTCCAGACTTTGGTCGCGAGGAAGAGCGATTTTTCCGCTCCGAGATCGGCGACCAGGTCGCCGACCACCGACTCCGAACTTGCGTACATGGGCGAGCTGTCCACCATCTGTCCGCCTGCCTTGATGAAGCGCGCGAGCACTTCGCGCGCGGCGGCTCGTCCGCCCGCGTCGCTACCAACGTCGAAGGTTTGCCAGGTGCCCAGGCCTACCGCGTGCAGCAATTCGCCGGTCTTCGGAATCGCGCGCTTGAGCGGCGCCTCGGTCGCGCGCGCAGGTGGAATCAAAGCCATGGCAGGCACTCCGGCAATCAGTTTCAGAATCTTGCGGCGCGAAGGCATAGGTCCATTTTACTTGTGCAACCTCGGGAGAACCGTGGCGGAACAAACCGTGGCGGAACACAAGGGGAACCACGCAGGCGGGAGTATAATTGCACAATTCCGACAAGAAAGCCGATTATGGAAGCCGAAAAAATCAATGCCCTCGCCGCGAGCCTCGCCGACCTTGGCGCCCGCGCCAAGGAAATGCGGAGGTATCTTTGACTTCGACACCAAGCAGGAACGCCTGATCGAAGTCGGGCGGCAGCTCGAACAGCCGAACGTCTGGAGCGACGCCAAGCGCGCCCAGGAACTGGGCCGCGAAAAGAAAACCCTCGACGGGATCGTCGGCAGCCTCGCGTTGCTCGACCAGCAGTTGCGCGATGCAAGCGAGCTATTTGAAATGGCGCGCGCCGAAGACGACGATGCCACGCTCGCGAGCGTTGCCGCAGACATCGCTGCGG
Source organism: Pseudomonadota bacterium (assembly GCA_043805375.1). Classification (GTDB taxonomy): domain Bacteria; phylum Pseudomonadota; class Gammaproteobacteria; order Burkholderiales; family SG8-39; genus 2-12-FULL-64-23. The sequence continues at coordinate 1,386 of JAZDIA010000104.1, read as the reverse complement.
CGGAAAAGCTCGTGGCGAGCATGGAGTTCCGCCGCATGTTCTCCAATGCGCTCGATCCGAATAACTGTTTTGTGGATATCCAATCCGGTTCGGGCGGCACCGAAGCACAGGACTGGGCGGCCATGCTGGAGCGCATGTACCTCAAGTACTGCGAGCGCAGCGGTTTTGCAGTCGAACTGCTGGAAGAATCCGAAGGCGAGGTGGCGGGAATCAAGAGCGCGACGATAAAGGTCTCCGGCGAATACGCCTACGGCCGGCTGCGCACCGAAACCGGCATCCATCGCCTGGTACGCAAATCGCCATTCGATTCGGGGAACCGGCGCCACACTTCGTTCGCCAGCGTATTCGCCTATCCCGAGGTGGACGATACCATCGAGGTCGAAATCAACCCCGCGGACCTGCGCATCGACACCTACCGTGCCTCCGGCGCCGGCGGCCAGCATATCAACAAGACCGACTCGGCGGTGCGCATCACCCACCTGCCCACCAATATCGTGGTGCAGTGCCAGAACGACCGTTCCCAGCACCGCAACCGCGCCGAAGCCATGGCCATGCTGAAATCGCGTTTGTACGAACGGGAGCTGCGCAAACGCCAGGACGAGCAGCAGAAACTCGAGGACTCGAAGACCGACATCGGCTGGGGTCACCAGATCCGCTCCTACGTCCTCGACCACTCGCGCATCAAGGACCTGCGTACCGGCGTGGAAATCGGCAACACCCAGGCGGTCCTGGACGGAGACCTGGATGTGTTCATCGAGGCCAGCTTGAAGCAAGGCGTTTAGGCGAGGATAGACGCCGCAAAGCCCCCTGGGGAAGCGGATTGAAACCAACCATTCGAGAATTGACATGACCGACGAAAAACAACAACCCATCCTCGACGAGAACCAGATCATCGCCGAGCGCCGCGCCAAGCTGGCCGCGCTGCGTGAACAGGGCAATGCCTTTCCGAACGATTTCAAGCGCGAGGATCTGGCCGCGGACCTGCATGCAGCGCACGGTGCCAAATCCAATGAAGAGTTCCAAAGCGCCCCGGTGCACGTGGCGGTTGCCGGGCGCATGCTGCTCAAGCGCGTGATGGGAAAAGCCAGCTTCGCCAGCATTCAGGACATGAGCGACCGCATCCAGCTTTACATCACCAACGACCTGACCGGCCAGACGGTGCACGAGGCGTTCAAACACTGGGATCTGGGCGACATCCTCGGCGCGGAAGGAACCTTGTTCAAGACCAAGACCGGCGAGCTGTCGGTGCGCGTAGCCAGGCTGCGCCTGCTCACCAAATCGCTGCGGCCGCTGCCGGAGAAATTCCATGGGCTCACCGACCAGGAGCAGCGCTACCGCCAGCGCTATGTCGACCTGATTACCAACCCCGAGGCACGCAAGGTATTC
>JAZDIA010000103.1:0-2449 GCA_043805375.1 Pseudomonadota bacterium | reverse complement strand
AAAAAACGCAAACCGCCGCGCCGCACCAAGCGCAGTTTTCAGCGCTGATCAGCGCGCGCCGGCGCGGCGCCATCCTTTGCCAGTTGCTCGCGCACGGTAGCCGGCAATGGCGTGCGCGCCCCGTCGGATGCCCAGTTGCGCTCACGCGCAAGACTCGCCAGGCGCGCCACCCGCGCCTCGCTCAGCGGATGCGTGGACAGAAATTTCGGCGGCTCGCTCAGGCGCGCGGCTTTGCGCATCAGCGCGAACAGTTCGCCGGCGGCGCCGGCGTGGCCGTAGGCCTGCACCAGCGCGGCGAGCGCAGTCGCGTCCGCATCCTCTTCCTGCGCGCGGCTGAAGCTCAACTGCGTCAACAAGCCCGCATCGCCCAACGCGCGGCCGGCGACATCGTTGCCGGCGGCGCCGGACACCGTCGCGATCACCGCCGCCATGGCGAGCCCGCGGCCGAGCACGGTTATCGGATGGCGATGCCTGACATGGGCGACTTCGTGCGCAAGCACCATCGCCAGCGTGTTCTCGTCCGGCACGAGCCGCAGCAGGCCGCGGTAAACCACGACGTGGCCGCCGAGCGTTGCAAACGCGTTGACCACCGGCTCCTCGCGATAATGCAACTTGACGGACATGCCGGACGGCAACCGCTGCGCCTGCGCCATCCGGTCCGACAGCGCCTGCAGATAGGACTGCACGTCGCCGCTGGCGCCGATCTTGTCCGAAAACCGGCCGGCCAGGTGAACTTCGACTTCGAACGGAACGCGCGGCGCGAGCCAATCAGCCAGCAGCGCGAATGCAACCGCCGGCGCGGCCGCGATTGCCATCACGCTCGCCGCCAGCGTCAGAAAATTCCACAGCGGGCGCTTCTCGCTGACGTTGATGCCGTCGGGAATTTCAGGATTGGTAAACGTCAGCGTTGCCCTCCGGATCCGTAGAGCGGAATCAACGCAGTGCCGTAGGCCAGTATCTCGACCGCGCCCAACTTGCGGCCGGGAATTGAATACGTCTCGAACTTGACGTTGATGATCATGTTGCCGGCTTTGTTGCGGGCGTCCTGTTTCATGCGCAGAACCGCCTCCCGCCGCGCACGGTCGAGCAGGGCCTCGTAGGAACGCAGCCGCCCGCCGAACAGCGTCTGCAATCCCGCAACCGCGAATTTGAAATAATCCTCCGAGATCACCGCGCTGCCGGACACCAGTGCCGCCGTGTGCCGCGCGCCCAGCTCAGGCGGGAAGCGGTTGCTGAAAACCGTCACCGAGCTCAGCTGTTTTTCGCGCCGGCGTATCGACCGATAATGCCGCGACTCGGCAACGCGACCCGCCGCGTAACCCACGACAATGAGTGCCAGGAACAGGAAGAAATCCGGGTATTTCGCCACCCAATGCAGAATGTCCATGGCTATTCGAGCACAACCGCCGTGCCGTAAGCGAACAACTCCGCCGCGCCCTGCGTGATCGACGAGGTCGAAAAACGCACATTCAGAATCGCATTGGCCCCGATTGCTTCCGCCTGCTTCACCATCCGCTCCACCGCCTCTTCGCGGGATTCGTTGAGCAACTCGGTGTACGCCTTGAGCTCGCCACCGACGATGTTCTTGATTCCCGCCAGCAGATCCTTGCCCACGTGCTTGGCCCGGACAGTGCTGCCCTGTACCAGGCCAAGATGCTTGACGATTCTCCGGCCGGGAATGACTTCGATATTAGTGATCAGCATGCGCTCCACCCCTCCAGTTCTTGGCCGCTTCAAGCGGCAAACCCTCCGCGCCGGTCCGCCTGGCAGGCACAGCGCTGTCAGCGCGAGCGCGCATGCAGCCAGACCAGCAGCACGCCAAGCCCGCTCTGAATCAGATACAGCACGCTGGCGACGCCATGCCAGGCCGCAAAGCGGTCGCGGAGCACGCTTTCCATCACTTGCTTTGGCAGCGCCTGCGCCTTCAGGCTTTCGAGGATCGGCTGCACGCCGAACTCTCCGGCCAGCGTCAGCAGCAGCATGATCAGCACCACCCAGAAGATCCCCTGCTTGAAGCAACCGCCGCCGAAACGCACGAGCCGGAACAGCAGCAGATAGGCCGCACAGCCGATGCCGACCCAAGCGATCAGGGTGAACAGTTTTCCCGCAAGCATTCCTGCCAGCGCACGATCAGCAAGCGTGTGGAACAGCGTCGGCGCGACGACATAGCCGATCGCCCATAGGCCGCCGATCCAGAGGGTGAGCGCGATCGCCGCGAGCGCGTCGGCAAGAGATTTCATCGAAAAAGCGTAAGCCGTAAGCGGTGAGCGGTGAGCCGGTAAGCCCGTAAGCGGTGAGCGGTGAGCCGGTAAGCCCGTAAGCGGTGAGCGGTCAACGGTTAGCGGTTAGCGGTTAGCGGTCAACGGTTAGTGGTGAGCGGACTTAAAACCAGTTCCGCAGCATGATTTTACCGCTTACCGCTTACTGGTCACCGCTTACTCAAATGTAT
>JAZDIA010000102.1:0-6182 GCA_043805375.1 Pseudomonadota bacterium | reverse complement strand
GCGGCCCAAGGGCATCGTGCAAATGCTCGACCTTCTGCGTCCGATCTACGAAAAGACGGCGGCCTACGGCCACTTCGGCCGCGACGAGCCTGAGTTCACTTGGGAAAACACCGATAAGGCGCAGGCGCTTGCCGCCGATGCAAGCGTGAAGCAGTCGGCGATGGCCTGAGCCGGACCCCCCGCGAAGGCGAGGCGACAAAAAAACCGGCGCAAGCAGGCTTTTTTTGTCGCCAAATATAACGTAACACCGAACCCGGACATCCGGCGATAAGACTGGAGAGGGTTCGCCACCGCCGGAACCAAGAGGAGACACCGACGTGACCAAAGGACATTCGCACCGCATCCCCAGCCGCCACGCACTGGCCGCCGCGCTGACCTTTGGACTGGCACTTGTCGCCGGATCGGCGCTCGCACAGGATAAGCCAATCGAGCTCAAGTTTGCCCACTGGCTGCCGGCGCAGCATTCGTTGGCAAAGCTTGGCTTCGAACCCTGGGCGAAGTCGGTTGAGGCGGCTTCCAAGGGCTCGATCAAGGTCACCATCTATCCGGCGCAGCAACTGGGCAAGGCCGCCAATCATTACGACATGGCGCGCGACGGCATCGCCGACATCACCTGGGCCAACCCGGGCTATCAGGCAGAACGTTTCCCGATATTCGGAGTGAGCGAACTGCCGTTCCTGTTCTCGAATCCGGCGGCTGGGTCGAAGGCTCTCGACGCCTGGTACCGCGGCTATGCCGACAAGGAAATGAAAGACATCCACTTCTGCTTCGCGCACCTGCACATCGGCGCGCCGCACTCGAAGAAGCCGATCACGGATCCGGCGCAGATCAAAGGCATGAAAATCCGGCCGGCCCATGGCACCATGGCGCAGTTTGTCACCCTTCTCGGCGGCACCAATGTGCAGGTGTCCGCACCCGAAGCGCGCGACGCGCTGGAGAAAGGCGTCGCCGACGCCATCACCTTCCCGTGGCATTCGATCATTACCTTCGGCATCGACAAGGTGGTCAAGTACCACACCGACATGAAGCTGTATGCGGCGACTTTCGCCTGGACGATGAACAAGGGCACCTACCAGAAGCTTTCCGCGGCGCAGAAAAAAGTGATCGATGACCACTGCAGCAACGAGTGGGCGGAGAGGGTCGGCCACGACTGGGGCAACGACGAGGATGCGGGCCAGGACAAGCTGGCGAAGACGCCGGGACATACCATCGTCAAGGTGACCGGTGCCGAGCTTACAGCCTGGCGCAAGGCGGCCGAGCCGTTGACGGCGGAATGGCTGAAGAAGCCCAACAATTCGGGGATCAACGCGCAGGAGGCGCTCGAATCCTTCCGCAGGACACTCAAGACCCACAACGCGGCTTACTGATCCCCCAGTCGGCCCCTCCTTCTCGCGCACCCGGTGCGCGAGAAGGAGGGGCGACAACGCGCCATTTCCTGCTGCGCACAACCACCGGAATTCCGCCATGCTCGACAAGATCCTCGCCTTCACCGAATCGGTCGCCGCGTTTTTTCTGCTGCTGGTTGCGGCGCTGACGTTTTCCAATGTATGCGTCCGCTATCTGTTCGATACGCAGATTCCGGACTGGTTCGATCTGTCCAAACAGTTCCAGGCGATCGCGATCATGTGGGGCGTCGCTCTCGCCACCTATCGCGGCAGCCACATTTGCGTCGATATCGTGTGGGAACACGCCGGTCGTGCCTGGAAGCGCCGCATCGACCTCTTCGCTACCGGCGTGACGCTGTTGTTGCTGGCGCCGATGGCGTGGATGATCTGGAGCATGGTGGGCAACATGGGCACCGAAGCCACCAGCGACCTGCGCATTCCGCTGCACTATTTTTACGCCATCGCCGCGGTTGGCGCAGTGGCGGCAGCGGTCCTTTGCGCCAAGCGCATGCTGATGTTGTTTGCGGACCGCGCGCGGAGCCGCGTCGACGCGGAGCGGCTCGATGGATAGGGATCTGGTCGCGCTGCTGGGTTTCATCCTGATGTTCGTGTTCATGGCGCTGCGCGTGCCTATCGGCGTCGCCATGGGGCTAACGGGAATCCTCGGCTTTGCCGCGCTCTCCGGCATCGGGCCGGCGCTCAAACTGCTCGGACAGGTGCCGCTGTCGGTGCTCAGCGACTACAACCTTTCCATCATTCCGATGTTCGTGCTGATGGGGGCGTTCGCGGCCAGCGCCGGCATGAGCCGCGAGTTGTTCGCCGCCGGGACTGCCTGGCTCGGCCACAGGCGCGGCGGGCTGGCGCTTGCGACCATCACCGCCTGCGGCGGCTTTGCCGCGATCAACGGTTCGTCCGTGGCGACCGCGGCTACCATGACCCAGGTCGCGCTGCCGGAAATGCGCAAGGCCGGCTACGACCCCGGGCTGTCGGCGGGCCTGATCGCCGCCGGCGGCACGCTCGGCATCATGATTCCGCCGTCGGTGATTTTCGTCCTCTACGGCGTCATGACCGAGACCGACATCACGCAACTGTTTTTCGCCGGCGTGGTGCCGGGCATCATCGCGATGCTGTTCTATTCGTCGGTGATCGTGTTTCTCGCGTGGCAGTATCCGGCGACCATGCCGCGCGGGCGGCGGCACGGTTGGAGCGAACGTTTTGCCACGCTGAAGAACCTCTGGGCCACCCTGATGCTGTTCCTGGTAGTGCTCGGAGGCATGTATCTCGGCGTGTTCACCGCAACCGAGGCGGCCGGCGTGGGTGCGGTGGGCGCGCTCGCGATCGGCTTGGTGCGCGGACAGCTCGAAGTGGGGCAGATCAAGGGAACGCTGGTCAGCTCGCTGCGCATTTCGGCGGCGATCATGACCATCGTGCTCGGGGCCTATCTTTTCGGTTACTTCCTCACCATCACCCAGTTCACGCAGAAATCGATCGAGTTTCTGGTGCATCTGCCGGTCGGCGCGTACGGCGTGCTGGCGATCGTCATGGTCGGCTACCTCATCCTCGGTGCGCTGATGGACGAGCTGGCGATGATCCTGCTCACCGTGCCCATCGTGTTTCCGGCAATGATGCAGCTCGGTTTCGATCCGGTCTGGTTCGGCGTCATCATCGTCATGGCCGTGACCTTCGGTATGATCTGCCCGCCGGTGGGGATGAACGTCTTCGTCATCAACTCGATCGCGCAGGACATTTCGCTCACGCGCATCTATCGCGGCACGTTTCCGTTCATCGCGGTGGATCTGCTGCGCCTCTTCTTGCTGTGCGCGTTTCCGGCGCTGTCGCTGTGGCTGCCGAAGACCATGGGCGGGTAAAGGCTAACACCATGGACATCGAAAAGTTGATTGTCGTCACTCGCGGCATCCGCAGCGGAAAACCCTGTATCGTCGGCACCCGCATCGCGGTCTATGACATTCTGGAGTACCTGGCCGGCGGAATGACGGAGCAGGAAATCCTCGAAGACTTTCCCGCCCTGCGCCTGGAACACATCAAGGCCACTCTCGCCTTTGCCGCTCAACGTGAACGTAACCTCGCGGCATGGAACGCCGCGCGTCGTCCAAACGACACCCCAGCCCGCCGCCTTGACCGCAGGTGTATCCACTTCTCGCTGCGCCCGTGCTTCTGCCAGGTTTCGCGGGCGCGATCGAGCGACAACGCCGGGTCGGCCATTTCCTGCATGCGCTCGTAACCGACCTTGGCGAGCCACAGCTTGATCGGCTCCGCCTTGGGGCTGGGGACAGACTGCACCAAGCGCAGCAGGGTTTCGGCAGTGGCAACGTCGGTAAGGTATTTCTTGCCGTCGGCGGCTGTCAATTTCAGTCGGTAACAATCTGTCACCGACTGACTACCTTCCTTGCCCAGCCGCTCTTTCAGCTTGTTCCAGAACGTTACCGCAGAACAAGACCCCGCCATTTGCGGTAGAATCCGCTTCCCCTGAGGAGCGTTGCGACGGGTTTCACCATCCGCCAGGCTCGGGGTGTCCACGCCGCGGCCGGCAGGTTGCGGGCGTAACGTGCAACGGCGCTCACGAACTTTTTTCTTGAACGAAAGGAGCGCGTGATGAGCGCCGTACCGCATAGCAAGAACTTCACCGACTGCAAAGTTGCCGACCTGTCGCTGGCCGACTGGGGACGTAAGGAAATCCGCATCGCCGAGACCGAAATGCCGGGCCTGATGGCCATTCGCGAGGAATACGCCGCGAAACAACCGCTCAAGGGCGCGCGCATCACCGGCTCCCTGCACATGACCATCCAGACCGCGGTGCTGATCGAAACGCTGCAGGCGCTGGGCGCGCAGGTGCGCTGGGCCTCGTGCAACATCTATTCCACCCAGGACCACGCGGCGGCGGCCATCGCCGCCACCGGCACGCCGGTGTTCGCCTGCAAGGGCGAGTCGCTGACCGAATACTGGGATTACACCCACCGCATTTTCGAATGGCCGGACGGCGAACTGTCCAACATGATCCTCGACGACGGCGGTGACGCCACGTTGCTTTTGCACCTCGGAGCGAGCGCGGAGAAGGACGCCTCGATCATCGCAAATCCGGGCAGCGAAGAAGAGAAGTGCCTGTTCGCGGCGATCAAGCAACGGCTCGCCGCCCTGCCCGGCTGGTACGCCAAGCGCATCGCCGCGGTGAAGGGCGTGACCGAGGAAACCACCACCGGCGTGCACCGGTTGTACCAGATGCACAAGGAAGGCAAGCTCGCCTTCCCCGCGATCAACGTCAACGACTCGGTCACCAAATCGAAATTCGACAACCTGTACGGCTGCCGCGAATCGCTGGTGGACGGGATCAAGCGCGCCACCGACGTGATGATCGCCGGCAAGATCGCGCTGGTGTGCGGCTACGGCGATGTAGGCAAAGGCTGCGCGCAGGCGCTGCGCGCGCTCTCGGCGCAGGTCTGGGTGACGGAGATCGACCCGATCAACGCGCTGCAGGCTTCGATGGAGGGCTATCGCGTGGTCACCATGGAGTACGCCGCCGACAAGGCCGACATCTTCGTCACCGCCACCGGCAACTACCATGTGATCACCCACGAGCACATGAAAAAGATGAAAGACCAGGCCATCGTCTGCAACATCGGCCATTTCGACAACGAGATCGACGTTGCTTCGCTGGAGAAATACCAGTGGGAACAGATCAAGCCGCAGGTGGACCACGTTATTTTCCCGGCGATGCAAGGACGCCCGGGCAAGCGAATCATCGTGCTCGCCAAAGGCCGCCTGGTGAACCTGGGCTGCGCCACCGGGCATCCGTCCTACGTCATGTCTTCCTCCTTCGCCAACCAGGTGCTGGCACAGATCGAGATCTGGACCGAAGATCAGAAAGGTTCGGGCAAATACCCGGTCGGCGTCTACGTGCTGCCCAAGCGCCTGGACGAAAAAGTGGCGCGCTTGCAGCTGAAGAAGTTGAATGCCATGCTCTCCGTGCTCACCGATGAGCAGGCGAAGTACATCGGGGTCAGCAAGGACGGCCCGTACAAGCCGGACTCGTACCGGTATTGACCAACAGAGGGAGGGTTCGACCCCTCCCTCCTCCTCGCCATGGAATCACAGAAAAAATACCCCCCCACGTTCAGCTTCGAGTTCTTCCCGCCGAAAACGCAGGAAGGCATGGAAAGGCTGCGCGCCACCTGGAAGCAGCTGATCCAGCTCAAGCCCAGGTTCTTCTCCGTCACCTACGGCGCCGGCGGCTCGACGCGCGAGCGCACGCTGGAGGCGGTGCTGGAAATCCAGAAAGACGGGGGCGATGCCGCGCCGCACATCTCCTGCGTCGGCTCCTCCCGCGCAGAAATCGCCGCCACGCTGGCACTGTACCAGGCGCACGACCTGCGCCATATCGTCGCGCTACGCGGCGACCTGCCCTCGGGCTCGGCGAGTGCGGGCGAATTGCGCTACGCCAACGAGCTGGTGGAATTCATCCGCCAGACCAGCGGCGATCATTTCCACATCGAAGTCGCCTGCTACCCCGAGTTCCATCCACAGGCGCGCTCCGCGCACGACGATCTGCAGGCGTTCAAGCGTAAGGTGGACGCGGGCGCGAATGCCGCGATTACCCAGTATTTTTTCAACGCCGACGCCTATTTCCGCTTCGTCGACGATTGCGAGGCGCTGGGCATGGACCTGCCGATCGTGCCCGGCATCATGCCCATCGCCAATTTCTCCCAGCTCGCGCGCTTCTCCGACGCCTGCGGCGCGGAGATTCCGCGCTGGCTGCGTCTGCGGTTGCAAAGCTACGCCGAT
>JAZDIA010000101.1:0-16457 GCA_043805375.1 Pseudomonadota bacterium | reverse complement strand
GTGCGCGTAGCCAGGCTGCGCCTGCTCACCAAATCGCTGCGGCCGCTGCCGGAGAAATTCCATGGGCTCACCGACCAGGAGCAGCGCTACCGCCAGCGCTATGTCGACCTGATTACCAACCCCGAGGCACGCAAGGTATTCGGCCTGCGCAGCCAGATGATCCAAGCGATCCGCGCGTTCATGGTGGGCAAGGGCTACCTCGAGGTGGAGACGCCCATGATGCATCTAATCCCGGGCGGCGCCGCGGCCAAGCCGTTCGAGACGCACCACAACGCGCTCGACATGCAGTTGTTCCTGCGTATTGCGCCCGAGTTGTATCTGAAGCGTCTGGTGGTAGGCGGGTACGAGAAAGTGTTCGAGATCAACCGCAATTTCAGGAACGAGGGCATTTCGACCAGGCACAACCCTGAATTCACCATGATCGAGTTCTACGAGGCCTACTGCGATTACCGCTACCTCATGGACTACACCGAAGAACTGCTGCGAACGGTGGCGCAGGAGGTGCTGGGCACCACCACCCTGACTTATGGCGAGTTCACGATAGACCTGGGCAAGCCGTTCGAGCGCCTCACCGTGGTGCAGGCGATTTGCAAGTATCACCCGCAGATCAGCGAAACCGAGTTGGCCGACCGCGAATACCTCACGTGGACGCTGAAAAAGCTGGGCGTCGACGTATCGCGCGCGCACGGCTTGGGTTCCTTGCAGCTTATGCTGTTCGACGAAACCACCGAGACCCTGCTGGTCCAGCCGACCTTCATCGTCGATTATCCGGCCGAGGTGTCGCCCTTGGCGCGGCGTAATGACCGGAACCCCGACATCGCCGATCGCTTCGAGTTGTACATTACCGGACGCGAGATGGCCAACGGCTTTTCCGAACTGAACGATCCGGAGGACCAGGCGGCGCGCTTTGCCGAGCAGGCAAAGCAGAAGGAGGCCGGAGACGAAGAGGCAATGTATTACGACGCCGATTACATCCGCGCGCTCGAATACGGACTCCCGCCCACTGCCGGCGAAGGCATAGGCATAGACCGGCTGGTCATGCTGTTCACCAACAGCGCCAGCATCCGCGACGTGATCCTGTTCCCGCATATGCGGCCGGAGTAGGCGCTACGGGAAAAGCGCCGGTTACAAATAGTCACAATTGCTCACAAATGTTCCGCTGTCTTGCTGTCAACATTGGTTCCGTAGATGCGTTTTCTGCAATGCCCATCCGATACCCTGGAGACAACAATGGAAATCGCCACGACTAGAAGCATGCATCCACTGACCGCGATCGCGGCAGTAGCCGTCACCTTGTTCAGCCTGGCCGGCATAGCCGCCATTACCGGTCTGATCCCAACCAGCCCCAGCCAGCCGGCACAAGTACAGACGTCAACGCCGGCGGTACAGGCGGCAGCGCCGGCGGCGGAACCCTCGAAAGCCGCAGCTGCGACGCAGCCGTCAGAGACCACCACCGTCACCACAACTACGGTGACCGATGCCAAACCGGCAGCGCGCAAGCCGGCCGCCAAGCACTCGAAGCCGGCAGTGACCGCGGCCAGGCCGGCCGAAGCGCCTGTGGCCACTGTCAAGGAGGAAGCGCCGGTCCAAGTAGCCCAAAACGTCCCGCCGCCGGAGTATGGGCCTCCGCCCGGCTATGGGCCTCCGCCCGGCTATGGACCTCCGCCCGGGGTTGCATCTCCCCCAGTGATCGAGCCGCCGAAGCCGCCATGCTATGACTGCGGCGTGATAGAGTCGGTGCGCGAAATCGAGAAGCAAGGCGAAGGCTCGGGTATGGGCGCAGCAGCGGGCGGCATTGCCGGCGGGGTGCTCGGCCGCCAGACCGGAAACGGCCGCGGCAGGGACGTCATGACCGTGTTAGGCGCGATCGGCGGCGCTGTTGCCGGCAACGCGATTGAGAAGAACGTGAAGAAAGTGAAGAGCTACGAGGTCGCAATCCGCTTCGAAGACGGATCGAGCCGTCTCATCACCCAGGACAACCCGCCCGCATGGCGTTCGGGCGACAGGATCAAGCTCGTCAACGGTGTGATCACCGCCAACAATAGTTATTGAGGATGCCGGACGCGCACCAGGAGCTGAAAATTGCACTGGAGCGCATGCACCTGCTGCGCCCGGGCGAAACCGAGGACGTGAGTATCGTGCACCTCGCAACCGGCTGGAATGCGGGACAACTCAAGGTCGGCTCGTTCGCGCGCGGCGAACGCATGGCGAAATGGAACGAGGCCTTGCGCATCGAGGCCATGCTGGGCGCGGATGCGCGTTTCGCCGGACGCAATGCCCTGCCGATCAAGCGTTGAGAGTTTGTGTTTGATCCGCGCGGCGCGCGCGATTCGGGGCTCCATTCAAGCGGCCGCTCGGCTATAATTCGTTTGTCGTGAAATCAAAAATCCACTCCCGGTTTCGATGAGCGCGGGCTCCTCCGCGCAACCGCATACCCTGCGCGGCGCCCTGATGATCATGACGACGGTAGCGATGTTCGTCGTCATGGACTCGATCTCCAAGTACCTGTCGCGTTTCTACCCGGTGCCGGCCATCGTCTGGGCGCGCTTCGTTTTCCATTTGCTGCTGGTAGTCATCGCGCTCGGCCCGCGCCTGGGCCTGCGCCTGGTGCGCACCGAGCGACTGGGCGCGCAGCTCGTGCGCGGTCTGCTGCTCGCCGGCTCGACTCTTTTCTTCGTCTTCGGGATCAAGCAAATGCCGCTCGCCGAGACCTCGTCGATCACCTTCGTCGCTCCGCTGCTGGTGACGCTGATGGCCGCGTTCATTCTGAAGGAAAAGGTGGGATTGGCGCGCTGGCTGGCAGTGGCGGGCGGATTCGTGGGCGTGCTCATCATCATCCGCCCGGGTAGCGGCGTGTTTACCTGGGCGTCCATTCTGCCGCTTGGCTGCGCCACCTGCTTTGCGTCTTATCAGATCCTCACGCGAAAGCTCGCAAACCTGGAGAGCCCCTATACCTCGATCTTCTATTCCGGCCTGGTCGGCAGCGTGATGATGTCGTTTGCGCTGCCCTATGTCTGGACCTCACCGCAAAGCGTGAATCACGCGCTCCTGTTCGTCGTCATCGGCATGATCGGCGGCTTGAGCCACCTGATCCTGATCAAAGCCTATGACTGTGCGCCCGCGTCCAAGCTTGCGCCGTTCAGCTATACGCAACTGATCTGGGTACTTGTGATCGGTTATCTGGTATTCGGCGATTTTCCCGATCATTGGTCGCTGATCGGAATCGCCGTTATCGTGGCTAGCGGCATTTACATCGCCACCCATCAACGCTTGACGGAGTTACAGCAGCGCAGCGAGATGCAGGAAAGCGCCCCCGGCGCCTGATTCGAGCGCCGGGCAGCGGTTTAGCCAGGTGATGCCGAGGCGATCAGCCGGGGTAGCGGCTCAGGAAGTCCTTGTAGGCGGCCGCTATGCCTTGGTCGAAGTGTGTGCGCGGCCGCCATCCCAATGCATTGATTCTGCCCGAATCGAGCAGCTTGCGCGGTGTGCCGTCGGGTTTGGACGTGTCGAAGCGCAATCTGCCGCGAAAACCGACCACGCGCGCCACGGTCCGCGCGAGTTCCGCGATGTTCAGATCTTCGCCGTAACCGATGTTCACCAGTGGCGGATGCGTGTCGCTGACGAGTCCCTCGAATGTTTTCGCCGGAAGATCAACCAGATAGGCGCAGGCTTCGGCCATATCCTCGCTGTACAGGAACTCGCGCATGGGCAAACCCGTGCCCCAGATGACGACTTCCTCAAGTCCGCCCTTCATGGCCTCGTGCATTTTCCGGATCAGGGCGGGCAGCACGTGCGAATTGTTCAGATCGTAGCTGTCCCCCGGCCCGTAGAGATTGGTCGGCATCGCCGCGAGAAACCGGGTCCCGTACTGCCGGTTGTAGGACCAGCACATCTCGATGCCGGCGATCTTGGCAATCGCGTAGGGGCGGTTGGTCGGCTCCAGCGCACCGGTGAGCAGATATTCTTCCTTGATCGGCTGGGGACAGTCGCGCGGATAGATGCAGGAAGACCCGAGGAACAGCAGCCGCTTTACGCCGGTCCGCCAGGACTCGTGAAGGACATTCGTCTGCACCGCAAGATTGCTGTAGATGAATTCAGCCGGATAGTTGCTGTTGGCAACGATGCCCCCGACCCTGGCCGCGGCAAGAAACACGTAATCCGGCCTTTCCTGCTCGAAGAAATCCCGCACCGCGGCCAGCTCGGTGAGTTCCAGCTCGGCATGGGTGCGCAACAACAAATTGCGGTAACCCTTTTCCTGGAGTTGTCTGACAATCGCGGAACCGGCCAGGCCGCGATGGCCGGCGACGAAGATCCTTGCCTCTTTATCCATTATTCGTGGCGGTCGAAGGTCTGGTGGCCGTGGCTCTTGACGAGTTCGTCGCGCTCGGCCGAGCGCAGGTCCGCGCGCGCCATCTCCGCCACCAGTTCTGCGAATTTCACTTTGGGCACCCACCCCAGCTTGGCTTTCGCTTTTGCCGCATCGCCAAGCAGCGCGTCCACCTCGGTCGGGCGGAAGTAACGCGGATCGACGGCGACGATGCAGCGGCCGCTGTGGTCGTAGCCCTTTTCGTCCTTGCCTTTTCCTTTCCAGGTGAGTTGCATGCCCAACTCGGTCGCGGCGGCGGCGACGAATTCGCGCACGCTGTGCTGCTCGCCGGTGGCGATGACGAAGTCTTCGGGCTGCGGCTGCTGCAGCATCAGCCACATGGCCTCGACAAAATCGCGCGCATGCCCCCAGTCGCGCCGGGCGTTGAAATTGCCGAGGTAGAGGCATTCCTGCAGGCCGAGTTTGATGCGCGCGAGCGCGCGCGTGATCTTGCGCGTGACGAAGGTCTCGCCGCGCACGGGCGATTCGTGGTTGAACAGTATGCCGTTGCAGGCGTAGAGCCCGTAAGCTTCGCGATAGTTGACGGTGATCCAGTAGGCGTAGAGCTTGGCCACGCCGTAGGGACTGCGCGGATAGAAAGGCGTGGTTTCCTTCTGCGGCGTCTCCTGCGCCAAACCGTAGAGCTCGGAAGTGGAGGCCTGGTAGAAGCGGGTTTTCTTTTCCAGGTCGAGGATGCGGATAGCCTCGAGCAGGCGCAGGGTGCCGAGGGCGTCGGAATTCGCCGTGTATTCGGGTTCCTCGAACGATACGGCGACGTGGCTTTGCGCGGCGAGATTGTAGATTTCGTCAGGCCGGGTCTGCTGGATGATGCGTACCAGGTTGGAGGAGTCGGTGAGATCGCCGTGGTGGAGAATGAAGCGGCGGTCCGGCTCGTGCGGATCCTGATACAGATGGTCGATGCGGTCGGTGTTGATCAGCGAGGTGCGGCGCTTGATGCCGTGGACGACATAACCCTTACCGAGCAGAAACTCGGCCAGGTAAGCGCCGTCCTGCCCGGTGATGCCTGTGATAAGCGCGACTTTAGCCATCGTGTGTTCACTTCCTTCCGTAATGGTCATCGAGACGAACGATGTCGTCTTCGCCGAGGTAGTCGCCGCTCTGCACTTCGATCATCACGCAATCGACTGCGCCCGGGTTGGCGAGGCGGTGGGCCGTGCCGGCGGGAATGTAGGACGACTGGTCCGCGCCGAGGACGATTTCCTGTTCGCCGTTCATTATCCTGGCCATGCCCGAGACCACCACCCAGTGCTCGCTGCGGCGGTGGTGATATTGCAGCGACAGCGAAGCGCCGGGCTTGACCACGATGCGCTTGATCTTGAAGCGCGGCCCCTCCTCCAGCACGGTGTAAGTGCCCCAGGGGCGATGCACGGTGCGGTGCAGGCGCCCGCTCGGGTGACCGCTGTCGTTCAAGCGCTGCACTATCCCCTTTATCTCCTGAGCGCGGCTGCGGTCGGCCACGAGCAAGGCGTCGGGCGTATCCACCACCAGCAGGTTGTGCACGCCCAGGACAGTCACCAGTCGATCCTCGCCGCGGACGAAGCAATCCTTGCTGTCGACGAGCACCGCCTCGCCCTGCACGCGATTGCCCGCTGCGTCGGCAGGCACCAGGTCACCCAGTGCCTGCCAGGAGCCGATGTCGCTCCGGTCGAAGCGTCCCGGCACGACGGCGACGCGCCTGGCCTTTTCCATGACGGCGTAGTCCACGGAGATGTCGGCTATCCGGGCGAACGACTCGGGATCGATCGCGATGGGCGTCTGGTCGCGCGGCGTCGCCCGCCACGCCGCCAAAACGGCGTCCGACACGTCGGGCGCGCAGCGCGCGAGCTCGCTCAGGAATTCGCCGACGCGGAAACAGAACATGCCCGAGTTCCAGTAATAGCGCCCCGAAGCCAGATATTCCTCCGCCTTCTCGCGCGACGGCTTCTCGACGAAACGGCGCACGCCTAGCCCCTCGCCGCCGAGCTTGCGCGTTTGGTCGGCCTCGATATAGCCGAAACCTGTTTCGGCGCTGGTCGGCGTTATGCCGAAGGTGACCAGGTACCCTTCATCGGCGAGCGCGCAGGCGGCCTGTACCGCCTCCGCGAAAGCGGCGAAATCCCGGATCAGGTGGTCCGAGGGCAACACCAGCATCGTCGCGTTGTCGCCGAACTGCTCGCGTATCCTCAGGGCGCCAGCCGCGATGGCCGGCGCGGTATTGCGGGCGACGGGCTCGAGCAGGTAATCGAGGTCTATCCCTGGAGCCAAAGCCATTTCAGCATAGGCATCGCGGGTGATGAAGAAATAGTCCCGATTGGTAATGGTGACAATCGAGTCCGGTTTCAATGCCGCCGCGCGCAGTAGCGTTTTCTGCATCAGGCTTTGCCCGTCAGGCAGGACGATGAAGGGCTTGGGATGAGCTTCGCGCGACACCGGCCATAGGCGGGTACCGGCGCCGCCGGACAGAATGACTGGGATCAGCAATTGAAGACCACGACTAGGATTCCGAACCGCCAGGAGGTTTGATTTTAGCTCGGTTTGATTTTAGCTCACATCAGGAGTCGCGACTTGCTCGGTATATCAACTGTAAGTAGGCCTTCCGCTAATGGGATAGCGCGGATCGCTGAAACCCGGCGTCGACGGATGCCCGCTTTTGACCATGGCGTCGACCAGCGCTTCGTCTTCCGCGGAAAAGCGGTGCTTGAGTGCGCCCAGGTACTCGTTCCATTGCTCGAACGTGCGCGGCCCGGCCAGCACCGAAGTGATGATGCGGTTGTTGAGCACCCAGTTGAGCGCAAATTGCCCCGCAGTCATGCCGCGCTTCTGCGCATGCGACTTGAGTTTTTGCGCCATGACCAGAGACTCTTCGCGGAATTCGGTTTCCATCATGCGCTTGTCCTTGCGCCCGGCGCGGCTGTCGGCCGAAGGCGCCGCACCCGGCGCGTACTTTCCGGTGAGCACGCCGCGCGCCAGCGGACTGTAGGGCACCACGCCCATGCCGTAGTTGGCGCAAGCCGGCAGCACTTCGGTTTCCGGCATGCGGTTCATGGCATTGTAATAGGGCTGGCAGACCACCGGCGCCGGCACCTTCAGCCGCGCGCAGTGCTCGGCGACCTGCGCGATGCGCCAGCCGCGAAAGTTGGACAGGCCGAAATAGCGCGCCTTTCCTGCGCGAATGATCTCGCTCATGGCAACCAGGGTTTCCTCGATCGGCGTCTCGGGATCGTCGCGGTGCAGGTAGTAGATATCGACATAATCCATGCCCAGGCGCTTGAGGCTGCCGTCGATGGCGCGCAGCACCCAGGCGCGCGACAGGCCTGAATCGTTGGGACCCTTGCCCATGGCATTGCCGACTTTGGTTGCCACCACCCAATTGGCGCGATCGTCTGCAAGCAGCTTGCCGATAACGCGCTCGGACTCGCCCTTGGCGTAGACGTCGGCGGTATCGATGAAGTTGATGCCTGCCGCGCGCGCCGAATCGACGATGCGACCCGCTTCGGCGGCGTCGGTGCGTTCGCCGAACATCATCGCGCCCAGGCAGATGGGCGAGACTTTGATGCCGCTGTTGCCGAGCTTGCGGTATTCCATGTAATTCTCCCTAAGCCGGACAAGCCGGAATGAAGCAGTTTCGCTCGCTTATGCATCCATCATCTCCCGCTGTAGTGTTTTGCAAGCTTGCAAAACACTACAGCGGGAGACCTATGAAAACCCAAAAAGAATCGAGATTCTTTGCTCCGCTCGGAATGACAATTTCTTGCATCGCCATTCTAGAACTCGCTTCCGATCAGATCAATTTTCCCCACAGATCGTGCGCATCGGCGCGCTCGATCTTGACCGTGGCCCAGTCGCCCGGTTTGAGTTTCTTGCGGTCAGCGATGATCACCACGCCGTCGATTTCCGGCGCATCGGCGCCGGAGCGCGCGACCGCGCCCTTCCTGTCGACCGCATCGACCAATACCTTGAGCGTCTTGCCGACCTTGCGCTTCAGGCGCCGGCGGCTGATTTTCCCCTGCACCGCCATAAAGCGCGCGCGCCGCTCTTCGCGCAACTCCGCCGGGACCGGATCGGGCAGCGCGTTCGCCTTCGCGCCCTCGACCGGCGAATAGGCGAAGCAGCCGACGCGGTCGAGCTCGGCTTCCTCCAGAAAATCGAGCATCTGCCGGAACTCGGCTTCGGTCTCGCCAGGGAAACCGGCGATGAACGTGCTGCGGATGGTGATGTCCGGACAGATCGCGCGCCAGCCGCGGATGCGCTCAAGGTTCATCTCGCCCGAGGCCGGTCGCTTCATCAGCCTGAGGATGCGCGGGCTGGCGTGCTGGAACGGCACGTCGAGATAAGGCAGGAGCTTGCCCTCGGCCATCAGCGGAATGATTTCGTCGACGTGCGGATACGGATAGACGTACTGCAGGCGCACCCACAGGTCGCCGGCGGATCCCCTGAGTTCGCACAGAGCTCGCGCGAGTTCGGTCATGCGCGTCTTTAGCGGGCGGCCCCGCCAGAAGCCGGTTCGGTACTTGATGTCGGCGCCGTAGGCGCTGGTGTCCTGCGAGATGACTAGGATCTCCTTCACCCCGGCCTTGGCGAGGTTCTGCGCCTCCTGCATCACCTCGCCTATCGGCCGGCTCGCGAGGTCGCCGCGCAGGGAAGGAATGATGCAGAAGGCGCAGCGGTGGCTGCAGCCTTCGGAGATCTTGAGATAGGCGTAGTGCGCCGGCGTGAGTCGCACGCCCTGCGGCGGCACCAGGTCGGTATGGGGATCGTGCGGCTTGGACAGGTGCGCGTGCACCACCTGCATGACTTCGTCGGCGGCATGCGGCCCGGTGACCGCCAGCACCTTGGAATGGGTCTTGCGCACGATGTCGCCCTTGGCGCCGAGGCAGCCGGTGACGATCACGCGTCCGTTCTCCGCCAGCGCCTCGCCGATGGCCTCGAGCGATTCCTCCACCGCGGAATCGATGAAGCCGCAGGTGTTGACCACCACCAGTTCGGCCGCCTGATAGGAAGGCGAAATAGCGTAACCCTCGGCGCGCAACCGCGACAGAATGCGCTCCGAATCGACCAGCGCCTTGGGGCAACCGAGCGAAACGAATCCGACTTTAGGGACAGCCGTGAGTTTTGAACGGGTCAAAAGCGTGGCGCCGCTTCAGGACTTGTTGTCCTCGCCCTTATTTTCCGGCGCGTTCTGCCCGGGGAAGCCGGGCAGAGGAAAACCGGCGAAGATATTCTTGGTCTGCTTCTGCAACTGCTCCTGCATTTGCACGAATACATTCTTGCTCCGATCCATGTAGGCCGACATCATCCCCTGCATGGCCGAACCCTGGAAATTCATGAACTGCGCCCACAAATCCTTGTTGATCTTGCCGTTGTCGCCGTACATCGCGCGCGACTGCTCCTGCAACTGATTTTGCACCTGGACGAAAGTCTGCATGTTCTTCTCCAGATAATTGCCGACCATGCCCTGCATCGCATTGCCGTAGAAACGGATCAACTGCGACAGCAGGTCGGAGGTGAACATGGGCATCCCGCCCGCCTCTTCTTCGAGGATGATTTGCAACAGGATGGACCGCGTCAGGTCCTCGCCGGTCTTGGCATCCACGACCTGGAAATGCTCATGTTTGAGCACGAGTTCTCTTACGTCAGCCAGCGTGATATAGATCGAGGTCCGCGTGTCATAGAGCCGGCGGTTCGGATATTTCTTGATCAGCCGCAGCTTATCCGTCGCCGGGCTCGCCGCGCTATCCGTTTGATTTGACGCTGTTTCAGGCTTATGGCGCATTGCGGTAATCCCCTTGACATTTCTTTTCAGCCGCGTACACCGAAGCTATGTTGCGTTGCCACATTGCTGGCGTGATAGCATTTTAAATCAATCACGCCCACCGATTCTTACCGAGGAGCCCAAGATGATCAGCCCCAAGGAGCAACTCGCAGTAAGGGCGGAAAAAGACTAGCTAAAGCGGGGCATTTTGCGCTGCAACAATAAGGCTGTCAAATACCTTATCGTTGCAACAATTTCAGGACATGCGGGCCGAACACGAGGACGCCCACGATCAGCGAGCCGAACGCCGCGACCAGAACGGCTGCTGCCGCCACGTCCTTGGCCTTGGCGGCAAGGGGGTGAAGTTCGGGGGAAACCAGATCGACGACAAACTCGATCGAAGTGTTCAGCGCCTCTGTGGCCCATACGCACACGACCGCAAGCGCGATCAACGCCCATTCGGTCGCCGAAATCCGGGCGAGCGCTCCCGCAGCAACGACTAGGACGGTGGCCATGGCGTGAATCCCGGCGTTGTGCTGGGTCTGCAGCAACATCTTGAGGCCGCGCAAAGCGTGGCCGAAACTGCTCAGGCGACCGGTCGGGTAGGAGGTTCGCATCGGCAAGGTGAACTGAACTGGGTAGACGGCGACAGAGAGATTATGCCCGATTAAAGCGACCGTGGAAGCGGCGTTGCCTCGCCCTCAGCGCTCTGCCTCCGACAGGGCCTTCCTTCTGAGTATTTCGTCGCGCAGTTGGCGAAAGCGCGCGCGCGCTTCGAACTCGATCATGACGCGGCCGATGAGCGGGGGCATCCACACATCCGGAATCGATTCAAGGTGAGATACGATCCAGGTGCCGGTCGCATCCGCGATGAGCCTGGTCGTGGCCTCGCTTTTCTTCATGTTGCCGCTGATCATGCGCGACTGCATCTCTTCGAACGGCGTCAAACGAATTTCCGACACCGACTCGATCGTCACGGAAAACGGGCCGTAGCCCATCTCGCCCTTTTGCTCGACCAGAAGCATCTCGTCCGTGCGCGACAGGATCACGCTTTTTTCCAGTTTCAAAATGAAAGCAGTCGCGTGATCGTAGTCCGCCATCACCGCCCAGGCTTCCTGCGGCGTGGCGCGGACGTGCAAGTTCACGTCGACGATTACCTCATCGCCTTCGATCCGCACGCCAACGTCTATCGGCTGGTCCGAATCCGCACCTGCACCAATTGCGAAAAAGCAAAGGAGCGTTGCCGCGATCGGCAGAAGATATCGCGCGGCAGGACAGTTCAGGGTCATGGTCGACAATCGATCGAGGTTTACCTAAGAATGCCGCCGCACCTCTAAATCATGGGGTATCGGTTTGTGGGAGCGAGATTGCTCGCGAACAATGGAATTGCGCGAGCAAGCTCGCTCCCACAGGGTGCTCCCGCACAAGGTGAGCCGCCCCTCACAGACACGGTGTCCACTCCATCGCCGCGGACCAAATGGTCATGCCTTTGGCTAGCGGCCGGTCGCCGATCACATGCGGCTGCCGGCCCGGGTCGTCGATGCGCACGGCGATGCGCTCCGCGTCCACCGCCGTCACCTCACCGCGGATCCAGTCGCGCACTGCGATGCCGACCAGCAGCGCGCGGCAGACTTTGACCCCGGGCTTCCCGACCGCCGCGAGGGTCTCCGTTTTCGCCCGCGCGCGCGCGATCATCATCGGCGTCGGCATGCCGGTGACTTCATCGTTCGCCCACGGTCCGGCATAGCGATCGCCCGAGGGCCATTCGTACACGCCATGGCCGTGGCGCCGGTCCTCGACATAGGCGCCGCTGTAGCGCTCGCCCGCCGTTGGGCCGCGCGCGCTCCAGCTGTACCTGCCGATTCCCTCCTTATGGTCCTGCGCGAATTCACCTTCATAGCGATCGCCCGAGGGCCAGATCTTGACGCCCTTGCCATGCTTGCGTCCCGCGTGAAATTCACCGCGGTATTCGGCCGTGCCCTTTGCCTCGCCGTAGCCCTCGGCAAGACCGCCCTTGCATCCGCCCCGGTAGATCCCGGCGAGTTCCGGATCGAGCACGCGGCACGCGCTCTGCGCGCTCGCGCCCAGCGGGAACAGCGCCGCGGCGGCGAAGCACGCCAGCAACGATCTGAAGGTCATCTGCAAAAATTCCAATTTTGTCATCCAGGCGAAGCGAGGATCCAGGAAAAGCGATTTGAAGCAATCTGAATTCCTGCCCCTGCAATGGGCATGGGCGCGGCGTATCGATCTCACACTACAGCCACCAACCGACGTGCCGGCGGAGTGGCGCTTCTTGTACCACAGGTAACCAAGGCCGAATATCAGCGGTCGCCGAAACAAAGCTTTTGCCGCAACGCGCCAAGACGATCCCATACCGGCTGGCCACCATGGATGGCCAACAAGGGTTTCAGCTCGCGCTCGATGAGTTCCCAATCGAGCTCGGCACCGCGACGCATGACTATAGACTCCACATCGGGCCAGTCCCGATCGCGGTTCGCGAACGCTTTCATCACGATCAAGTCCTCGGCGCAACAAGTCAGCAGGCTGATGCCG
This sequence comes from Pseudomonadota bacterium, assembly GCA_043805375.1. Taxonomy (GTDB): domain Bacteria; phylum Pseudomonadota; class Gammaproteobacteria; order Burkholderiales; family SG8-39; genus 2-12-FULL-64-23. Next base: position 3,786 of record JAZDIA010000101.1, on the reverse strand, counting down.
CCGCCAAAGTCGAACGACGAGGCTCGATCGACACATCGGAGTTCAAAATCGATGGCGCCAAAGGCAATATCAATTGGCGTGCCGTCCGCTGTCTGGGCGAGAAACACTCGTGACGCGACGGTGAATTCGACCGCCCCATCGAAACGAGGTTGGAACAATTCGGCCAGGCGCCGCCCTAAGGCGAGCTCCTCACCAAAGGGGCAAAGAAGGGTCAGGTCCACGTCCTGCGTATATCGCGGCTCACCCCAGCGCTGGAGCGCCAAGCCGCCGATAAAGCAAAAGCGCAATCCGGCGCGCGATAACTCTTGTTGCACCTCCCACGCGGCGCCAATGACACCTGTCGGTGGAATCATTTCAATCTGCGAAAGAGCTGCTGCTGCAGGATGAGACCTGACTCTCGTTCAAGCCGAATGGGCATGGGGCCGCTGAAGATGCGCGCGATGATTTTCCTTGCGTCATCGTCAGCCATGGCACGCAGACGTGCAGCGCGCTCGCCGGCCAAGTGTGCGCCGGCAATATTCCACGCGCGGGTCCAGCGAATCAGATCTGCAGGAATTTCTTCGCTCATGAAGTGATTATAAGCTTCTTCAATTCAACTCCCACGCCACATTGACCCCAGATGGATGGATCAGCACGCGCGGTTCGCCTTTCTTCGGCGCGCGCGACGCTTCCCAGAAAACCTTGCCGATGGCATAGCCGAGCACGCTTCCGGCGACGGTGTCGGATACCCAGTGTTGGCGGCTGCCGACGCGCGCGAGGTTGGTGATTGCCGCGACGCCATAAAGCCAGGGCGCGTCGTATTCCTCGGCGAATGGCGTTGCGACCGCCCAGGTGATGATCGTATGCCCGGACGGTAAGGAATCGTAGCCGGCCGCCGTGGAAAAGGGCTTGAACGCGTGGCTTCCGAGTTCATTCTCCGGGCGCGCGCGACCGAACACATATTTCAGTCCCGTCACCGCCAGAAGCGCCGTGCCCCCCGCCTCCATCGCCGCATAGCCGGTGCGGGAGAGCGCAGGATTGCTGCCGTCCAGGGCTGCCGCCGCGGAACCGGCGAGCGCGAGCCATGGCAACGCATTGCCGACGCGATTCCCCGCCTTCAACCAGCGGTTCTCCGCGTGGTCCGTGGCGAACCGGTCGCCGCGCCGGTCGAGCGCGCTGCTCGCGAGCACCAGGCCGGTGCCGAAGGCGCCCATGCGCAGCCAGTTGGCATCCGCCGCGGTGCGGCCCGCAGCGGAGAGGTCGCTCATAACCCGTCCGACCGGACGCGTGGCGGGCTGCAGCAAATCGGCAAGGCGCGGCTCTTCCGCCGTGGAATCCACGTCGTCCAGGCGCGCGAGCGGATCCTGCTCCCGCGCCGACGGATCGGGGTAGTCGATGGCGACCGAGTCCGCGAGCTGCGCCGCGTTGATCTCGCCGTTGAAGTAACGGTCCAGCCGCACCAGATCGAAAAAGTCATAGGTCACCACCGGGTCAGCACGTTCCGCAAACGTGATGCGGATCTCCCGCATGTCCAGCGGCCCTAGATGCAGCGCCGTGCGCGCAGCGCGTCCGACCGCGCGGCTGATGGAGTTCGTCGTGTAGGAGCGAGCTTGCTCGCGAATTCCATCATTCGCGAGCACGCTCGCTCCTACGGGGTTCGAGAGAGCGACCGTCAACCGGTGAGAGGCGTCGTACGCAACCCGGATGTTGCGAAACTGCTGCCGGTACAGCGCCTCGACCAGGCGCTGCTCGTAGCCCGACACGTCGGCTGCCCATTGCTCGGCCACGGGCTTCGGCGTGACGCGCGTATAGGCCTCGGGCCCCTTCGGCGGCGGGCTCCAGGCATCGCGCCGGTCGGAGGGAATCGTTTCATCATTCGGCGGCGGCGCCGCCTTGTAACGCAAAGCGCGATCGTCGCGGGTGCTTGTGAGGCCGTATAACTCGACGTAACGATTGAGCTTCGCGCCGCCATCGCGCGTGAGCGGCTTCCACATGACATTGGCGACGCTGGTGCTCGATCGGGTGAGGAAGGCGTCGAAGGGAACGCTCAGAAATACGCCTTTATCAAAACTGCCCTCGCCGAACGTCGCCGCCGACACGTTGGTCTTGGTAAAGAACGCGCCGAATTTGACGCCGTTCTGGAACACGCGCGACAACGCGACCGTCACCCCTGCGTCCTTGGCGAGGTAGCGGCCGGCGCTCAGATTCGCCTGCACGTTGTTCCACCCGGTATCCCAGTAGAGGGTCGCATGACCCGTGGCCGTCCGATAGCCGGTCTGCGTGCCGGCGTTGTCGAAGCTGAAGTCCTGCTCGAAACTGCGCTGCTGCACCAGATTCGCGTCCACACCGAAGGCAAGCCGGCTTGCGAACGGCCGGTACAGCCACTCGCCGCCGATACCGGCGAAGGACGATTCGAGGTAGCCCCCGTACACGCTGTAGTACTGATTCTCGCCCAGCTTGCCGACGTGCGTCGCCTGCAGGTTCGGAAGCGTGAGCTTCGAGGTGGTCACGTATTCGCGCAAATAGGTGCGCACCCTGGGCATATCGCTGGAACCGCGATTGCGGAACTTGTCGTAGTTGTCGATCAGGCCGAGCTGCACCGTACCCTGCAGCCAGGTGTCTTCGCGCAGCCGCAGCTTGGCATTCTCCGCCACCCCGGCCTGGAACAGCACAAACCCATCCGGGCCGCCGAGCGTCTGCTGATAGCTCGGCGCCAAGCCGGATTCAAACATCGGCCGCGTGTCCTGGTAGAGGGCGTTCTCGGGCTGCGCCCGTTCTGCCGCTCGCGCCATCACCGCTGCACGCCGCTCCCGCGGCGGCACGGGCCGGACCTGCTCGGCGACCCAGGCGTCGCGGTCGATCACGTGTTCGGCCACGTCCACCCCGTGCTCGCGGTAGGCGAGCGAAAACCGATCCACGCTCGCCGGAGCATCGCGGTTGAGCACCGCAGCGGCCCGATCGGCGCGCTCGCGCCAATGGATGGCTCCGGCATCGTCGAGCGTCACTTTGAGTTCGCGCCCGCGCTGCTCGATGCGGCGCACGTGCCAATCGGTCTGCGCCGCGATATCGCGACTGGTCGCCGACCAGTCGGGCGAGCCTTGCGGACGGTTCGCGCTCACTGCGACGCGCGGCGAGTCGCTCAACTTGGGCACGGAAAGCCCGTCCAACTGGGTGTGCAAAGTCACACCCAGCATGGCGGTGTTGCCACGCTCGACGCCGAGAGTGACATCCACCGCTCGCCCGGCCCGGTACACCAGGCCGAAGTTCCAGGGAGCGCTTTGCCGCAGGTTGTTGGCCTGCGGCTCGTGCTGATAATCGTTGCCGTCATACTCCAGTTTCAGGATCAGCGGCGCCCAGGGCGTCTGGTACTGCACGCCGCCGAAGAGCGCGGTGGGCCCATGAAAATAGCTGCCGAAAGCGAAGTTGCCGCCCTGACCAGTATCGGTTTTGCGCGTATCGAATGACGGGCGAAGGCGCGCGAGCGGGTTGCGCAGGTTGCCCCGTGCCCCGGGGTAACCCCATCCCAGACCAAGACTCCAGTCGAATGCGCCGGTGCGTTTGTTCGCGACCAAATACTCGCCGGAGAAGAGCCCCGTGCCCGCGAAGTCGCGCAGGCCAAGAGCGACCTCGGGCACATAGGCCGATTCGGTCCACAGCCGGAATTTGGCGTCGAAGCTCTTGTCCAAATACGCGCTAACGCTAAAGTTCTGGTCCCCGCTGTAGAGCCGGTTACTCACGGTGGTATAGCGAAATCCCGCCTCCAGCCAGTCCAGGGGTTGGACCATGATGTTGCCCTGAAAATAGGGA
>JAZDIA010000100.1:0-3037 GCA_043805375.1 Pseudomonadota bacterium | reverse complement strand
GAACATCCTTTCCGCGCCGGCGTTCCACGACAGGATCGTGCCATCAAGTGTGCGGCCGATGATGGCGTCGTTGGAATTCTCGACGATCGCGGCCAATTGGTCGCGTGCCTCCTCGGCCCGCTTGCGCTCGGTGATGTCGCGCATGATGGTCGCGGCGCCGACGACAAGGCCATTGCTATCCTTGATCGGGGAAACGATCATGGCTACAGGGACGCGCCGTCCATGCTTGGCGATGCGCACGGTTTCCCGCTCCGGTGTCGATTGGCCTGTTGCGATCAACCTGCGGTTTGCCAGGACCTCTTGCTGCAACTCAGGCGGCACCAACATAGAAAGCGCATTTCCACCTACGACTTCAGCCACCGTGTAGCCAAACATGCGCTCGGCCGCCGCGTTCCACGAGACGATCGTGCCATCGACCAAGCGACCGATGATGGCTTCGCTCGCATTCTCGACAATCGCCGCGAGTGTTGCCTGCGTCTGCTGTGCGCGCTTGCGCTCGGGGATGTCGTGAAGAATGACCGAGGCGCCGATGATCTTGCCGGCGCTGTCTCTGACCGGGGAAACGCTGCCCAGGACATCGATCACCCGCCCGTCCTTGGTCACGCGCTGGGACTCATGCGGCGGAATCGTCTCGCCGCGAAGTATTCTCTCGTTGTTTTGCACCATCACCATGTAGGTTTGCTGGCGCGACAGCAGGTTGAAGGTGATCGGCTTGCCGATCGCTTCAGTTGCGCTATAGCCGAACATCTTTTCCGCACCGGCGTTCCACGACACGATCGTGCCCTCAAGCGTGCGGCTGATGATGGCGTCGTTAGAATTCTCGACAATCGCGGCCAATTGGGCGCGTGCCGCCTCCATGCGCTCGCGCTCGGTGATGTCGCGGAACACGCCCAATAGACATTCCTCGCCGCCAAAGCGAATGGGCGAAGAATGGACGTCGGCGTAGAACACCGAACCGTCCTTGCGCATCATCGGAATGCTCGCAACCATCCGGATCTCGCCGCGCAACTGCCTTTCGAACTGCTCTATCTCGTGCGGCAGATTCTCCTTCGGGTGGATATCCGAGACCCCAATACGGACGATCTCCTCGTGCGTGTAACCGAGCATGTTGCAGATTGCCGGATTCGCAGTGACAAACTTCTTCTTCTGCGCGTCTGCAACGAGAATGCCGTCGAGCGCGCCCTCGAAGATCGCGCGCAGTCTCTCCTCTGACTCGCGCAGCGCCTCCTCCGCCCGCTTGCGCTCGGTGATGTCGCTGCCTATCGTGATCACCCCGCTGATGTTTCCCGAGGCGTCGCGCAGCGGGGCCATGGCCACATTCAGGAACTGCGACGTGCCGTCACGTCGCAGGCGCTGGATCTGCCGCTCTACCAGTTGCGCCCCGGCCAGCACCTCGGCGAAGGCGCGCGCCATCTCCTCGCGCGCCCTCCCCGGGGGCATCGGTTTGCCCAGTATTTCGGATTCTTTCCAGCCGTAGATCTGTTCGGCGGCGGAGTTCCAACTGGTGACGAGCCCGTTCTTGTCGCGGGTGAAGATCGCCAGCGGCGCGCAGCAGATCAGCGTCTGCAATTGCTCGCTGGTCGCGCGCAGCGCCTCCTCCATGCGCTTGCGCTCGCTGACGTCGTGAAGAATGAGCGAGACGCCGATGATCTGCCCGGCGCTGTCTTTGACCGGGGAAATACTGCTCAGGACATCGATCACCCGCCCGTCCTTGGTCAGCCGCTGCAACTCATGTCGCGCAATCGTCTCGCCGCGAAGTATTCTCTCGGTGTTTTGCGCCATTTTGGGTTGCCAGCCCGGCGGCCGGTTGAAGGTGGCTGGCTTGCCGATCGCTTCAGTTGCGCTATAGCCGAACATCTGTTCCGCACCGGCGTTCCACGACAGGATCGTGCCGTCAAGCGCGCGGCTGACGATGGCGTCGCCGGAATTCTCGACGATCGCAGCCAGTTGGCCGCGTGCCGCCTCCATGCGCTTGCGCTCGGTGATGTCGCTGGCTACCGTGATCACCCCGCTGATGTCTCCCGAGGCGTCGCGCAGCGGAGCCATGGCCGCATTCAGGAATATCCGCGTGCCGTCACGCCGCAGGCGCTGGACTTCCCAGTTTGCCAGTTCCGCCCCGGCCAGCACCTCGGCGAACACCCGCGCGGACTCTTCGCGCCCCTCCTCCGGCACCATGAGCGAGCGTTTGCCCAGCACCTCGGAGGCTTTCCAGCCGTAGATCTGTTCGGCAGCGGGATTCCAACTGGTGATGTGCCGGTTCTTGTCGCGGGTGAAGATCGCCAGCGGCGCGCAGCGGATCAGCGTCTGCAATTCCTCGCTGGTCGCGCGAAAGCGCTCCTCGCGCTCGTGCAGCCTTTGGTTCGCGGCCTCCAGTTGCGCGATCTTGTCCTCGAGCTTGCGCGAGAGCGCGGCATCGTGAAGTGCCTGGAAAGCGGTCTCGTCCAGCGGCGAGGCCGGACCTGGCGCGGGCCGCGCCGCCCACTCCCGCAGCACGGTCTTCAACTCGGCAAGAAACGCCTCGGGCTCCTGCGGCTTGATGAGATAGCGCACCGCGCCCAGCGCCAGGGCGAATCGCTCGTCATCGGGGTGGGTGTAGGTCGCCGAATAGAAGACGAACGGAATGTTTCTGAGCGCCGCATCCTGCATCCAGGCGCGGCACAGCGCAAAGCCGTCCATCTTCGGCATCAACGCATCGGAGACGATCACATCGGGCGGCTCGCGCCGCGCAGCCGCCAGCGCCTCCAGGCCATCGCGGGCCGCCGTCACCCGGTAGCCGCTGCCCTCGAGCAGGGCCTTGAGCAGATAGCGGCTCTCCTCGAGGTCGTCAACGATCAGCACATGGGTCATGACGCGCCTTCCTTTTTTCCGCGACCGGCCGCGGCAGCGACCTCTACCTCTGCGACAAAGATGTCCGGATCGATGGGCTTCTCGATGTAGGCATCGCAGCCCGCAGCCAGCGCCGTCACCCGGTTGCCGCTCATGGCGTAGGAGGTAACCGCGACGATGGGAACCGCGTCGAACGCCGGGACCTGGCGCA